>JBKDPB010000107.1:0-15242 GCA_046342615.1 Planctomycetota bacterium
TCGCGCACCCGCAAGTAGTCCCGATAGTCCTCGAGCAATTCCTCGAGGCTTGCGCGAGCGACTTTGGTGAGTTTGATTTCGGTTTCCTTCGAAGTGCCGCTCGCTTGGCTCCCTTCGACAATGTTTTGCTTGCCGGAGCGAGCCGCTTGGACCATCTGATCATGCGTGCGAGATCGCTTATCGATCCAGCGATCGCAAAAGTGGACGGTGCCATCGTAGACAATGCGAGCCTTCTGAAAGGAAAGGAGTTTCTCATAGCCACCATGAGGCGGAATGAATCCCTCGAGAGGTTCATCCGTAACGGTCTTTTTCGTCCTTGGCGGTTCATCATCGGGCATGATTCACTCCTTTGTTATTGAGGTTGATCGAACTCAACCAAAATAAATCACCTCTCGATCCCGCTCCAGCAGGTCCCCCATAAAAACATTCTCACGTCCCGTACGTCCCTTATGATGTCCCTTACGTCCTTTTCGCCCCTCAGCCCTTTGCTGTCATTTCGATCCCAACAGACTTTTGGATCCATTCCGCCGGAGCGCGCGATATCGTTCCACCTCCGCAGGCTTCTTCATTCGCTCGTAGAGGGCGATCAAACGATCGATCGCATCGGTGAGCAATTCGTAAAGGATCACGCCGAGCGATCAACGATCAAAAAGAACTCAAAACCACCCTTTCGACCTAAGGAGCCCGATCTGACTCGAGAAACTCGATCAGTTCTTTGGGGTGGTCGGTTTGGATGCCATCAGCCCCTGCTTCGAGGAGCGGCCCCCAACTCGTTGGGTCCTTATCGTCCACAATGACAATCGCGTTCTTTTGATGACAATGGGTTGCGAAGGACTCGGAAAAATATTTTGCCGTGGATGCAACGATGGGAGGCTGACCTCTCCTTGACACGCTTCACAATAGGCTCGCCCCGGATCGTCGTCTGAGACGCGAACTCCAGATGGAGTTATTAGGTTGAGCCGTGCGCCGCACGAGGGACAATGCACGTGGTCATTCTTTCGTTTTTTAGCTGTTCGCGCCCAAACCATCCTGGCATTTTAGGCAAAGCAGTTGCACCCTCGCGGTTGAACTTGAAGTACGCACAACCGCAATCGGAGCAACCAATGATGAATAGTCCCGACGCAACCTTTGAGGGCATAGGGCCAGTCCTCGTTTGGACGTATGCAAGTGCCGGCGCAGTTGTCGCATAGATCTCCCAGCTCCCACATTGCGGGCAGGGATCCTCGAGAAGGCCGTCGAACGCCCGAGGATCCATTCTGACACATGCAACACATCCGCGCCCAAAGAGATCCCATTGGAAAATGGACACCTGCTTCTCGCAGACTGGACATGTGGGCATTCGTGAAGTCTCCAAAAAAGGGAGCGAGCCCGAGGCGCTGACTCAACTCAAGCAAAAGCGACGGACGGAGGCCTTCGTCTGCATCGCTTTGATCATGTAAGACGCTATCGAAGGCGTAAGATGCTCGGTTCGGAGTCCCGACGACGGAAGGCCGGAAAGAAAATTTGCTTCGGTCAAGCAATAAAAGAGGGTGATAGAGGGGACTTGAACCCCCGACCTTCGGAGCCACAATCCGACGCTCTAACCAACTGAGCTACTACCACCGTCGAAGGACCGAAAGTGTAATTGTCTGTCGCCGGTCCGTCAACCGAAAGAAGGCACCTCGGGCTGTCCCCCCCCCGAAACCGCCTTTGAATCCCTGACATTCTTGTATACTATAGACAGCGTCGCGCACCCGCGATCGACACCTCCGTTCGGAGTCGATTTCCCTCCTACGTTCCTTCCGATACTGTGCACCATGAAACATTTTTTCTCGGCCGCCTTGCTGGCTGTTTTGCTGATTCCCTCCACTTCCTCGGCTCAAGACTGGGCGGACGTGACCATCAAATTCGTCTTGGATGGCGCCCCTCCCGCTCTGCCGGAACTGAACACCTCGGCCGACGCCTTCTGCGCCAAACAGAAGATCGCCAGCGAACGGCTCTTGGTGAACAAAGAAAACAAAGGGATCGCCAACATGGTTTTCATGATCGATTCCAAAATCACCAAGTTGTCGAATGACCAGATTCACCCGTCGCTGCGCGAAGTCCCGGCCACCAAGCCCGTCCTTGATAACGTCAATTGCCAGTTTGTGCCCCACGTTTTTCACGTGCGAGCAGGACAAACCATCGACGTCAAAAACTCCGACCAGACCGGTCACAACGCCAAGTTCGTATTCTTCAACAACGAGGAATGGAACCAAGTCATTCCAACGGGTGGCAGCAAGTCGATCACCGTGAAAAAGGCTGAAAGCGGGCCTTCGAAAGTCGAGTGCAATATCCACCCATGGATGAACGCGTACCATGTCGTGACCGACCACCCCTACGTCGGAATCAGTGATGCCAACGGGTTGGTCAAGATCGAAAAGCTTCCCGCCGGCACCGAATTGACCTTCAAAATGTGGCACGAATCGCAGAACAAGTTCGACGAAGTCACCGTAAACGGAAAATCCGACAGCTGGAAGAAGGGGAACGTCAAGTTAACCCTCAAAGCAGGCGCGAATGATCTGGGAACCGTCTCTCTGAAGCCAGACAAGTTCAAGCCGTAACGCTCGGGGATCAAGCCGAATGGATTCAACACAACCGTTGCGGATTGTCATTGTCGGTGGCGTGGCCGGAGGAGCCTCGGCCGCCACGCGCGCCCGCCGCGTCAACGCGGATGCCGAGATTACGATTTTTGAGAAAGGGTCCGCGGTATCGTTTGCGAACTGCGGACTCCCGTACCATGTAGGGGGCGAAATCGTCGATCGAGCCAAGCTGCTGGTCGCGACCCCCGAACTCTTCTGGAAACGATTCCGCATTGCGGTCAAGACGCATTGCAAAGTGGTTTCCATCGATCGCGCCACGCAGACGCTTGGCGTCGTTTGCCGCAATATTTCCGACGGTTCCACGACGGAAACAGTCGTTCCCTACGATCGGTTGATTCTCGCTACCGGCGCCGAGCCCGTCCGGCCACCCTTTGCCCGCGAAATGCCCACGAACGCATTCCACTTGTGGACGCTGTCGGACATGGATCGACTCCTGGCGTACATCGCGGCAAACCCTGTGCGGCGAGCCCTCGTGATCGGCGCGGGGTTTGTAGGAGTGGAAGTCGTCGAGCAGTTTCATCGCCGAGGACTGCATGTGGACCTCGTGGAACGCAATCCTCAAGTCCTTACCCGGTTGGATCCGATCTTTGCCAAGATCGTTTCGCAGCACATGGAGGCCAAAGGGGTGCGAGTCTTGACCGGCGAATCGGTGTCGAGTCTCGAATGTTATGGTGAAAAAGCCACGGCTGCGATTTTGGAAAGTGGCAAGCGGCTCGAGACGGATCTGATCGTGATCGGCGCGGGAGTGCGTCCGCGGACGATGCTGGCGGCCGGAGCTGGGATCACCATCGGACCGATGGGAGGCGTCGTCGTCAATGATGTCATGCAGACCAGCGATCCGAAGATCTATGCGGTCGGGGATGCCGTCGAGTATACCCATGCCGTCACAGGTCAGAAGGGGCTTAATCCGCTGGCGGGGCCAGCCAATCGATCCGGCCGTATCGCAGGTGAGCATGCAGGCCGCGGCACCAGTCAGCCCATGGGTGGTGTACTCGGAACTTCCATCGTCCGTGTATTTGAACTGACCGCAGCGAGCACGGGGCTCAACGAACAGCAGCTTGCAAAAACCGCAACCCCTTTTCGAACCGCCATCGTTCAAGCCGCAAGTCATGCGAGCTACTTTCCAGGTGCGGAGAGTATGCAGTTGAAACTGCTCTATTCGCCCGTTGGCGGACGAATCCTGGGGGCACAGGCCGTGGGGGGCGAAGGAGTCGACAAGCGGATCGATATCATCGCCACTGCGATCGCGTTTCAAGGAACGGTTTACGACTTAGCCAAACTCGATCTCGCCTACGCGCCACCCTACGGCTCAGCCAAAGATCCGATTCATATGGCCGCTTTCACGGCGACCAATGATCTCAGCGGCACCCCGAAACTGATGAATCCCGATGCCGATCTGACGGGTATACAAGTGGTTGATGTTCGAACCGATCGCGAGCGTCAGCAGTTGCCTCTCCCAGGCGCGACGGCCATCGAGATCGATGCCTTGGCGGAGCGTTGGCAGGAGTTGGACCCGACGCGGCCTACCGTTGTGGTGTGCCATTCGGGAAAACGAGCGCACATCGGGGCATGTTGGTTGGCGTCCAAGGGATTTCGCCATGTTGCAAATCTAACTGGCGGGATGTCGATTCGATCGATTTCGCAAGCTTCGTCGGGCTGACAGATCGCTGGTGCAGCAATCACTCGGCGTGCATGAGTTTCGCAAACTCCTGGCGCATCGCATCCCGCGAAAATTCATCCAGGGCCGCGAGTTCCGGGTCGCCCATCTCGAGATTCTTCTTTCCCAGAACCAGGCGGCCGGACACAGCGACGACATCACCTCGGTTGCCGCTGGCCTTTAGCGTCACGGATCGGTCCTCGGACTTGACGATTTCCGCCACGACCGTCAACAACTGTCCCGGCTCCATGAAGTCCGCGAATTTGACGTTGCGAACTTCATCCAAGGAAATGATCGAGTGCTTGAACTCTTCGGTGGCACGCACCAACCAGCAGGACGCTTGAAACATCGCCTCGAGCATCATGACTCCAGGCATAACCGGAAACAAGGGAAAATGGTCTCGAAGATAGTCTTCCCCGTGCTGCAGCGTGCGCTGAGCAACGATCCGTTCTCCAGGGATGAGTTCGATGATCTTGTCAAGTTGTCGGTAACGCATGAAAAAAATCCTAGTTTTCGAGTGCGCTGATCAACGATTGGACCAGATGGCTCATCGAGTCCAAGGCTTTGGATTCATCGGAGGCCGCCGGCTCCAATTGGCGGACGATCGCGGAACCCACGATCAATCCGTCGCTCACCGGAGCCAAGAGTCGCACGTGTTCCGGTTTTGAAATCCCGAAACCGATGCAGATCGGCAACGAGGACCGCTCTCGAAGCCAAGCCACGCGGTCGACGAGGTCGGTCGGCAATTGGGTGCGTTCGCCGGTGATTCCCGTGACGCTGACGAAATAGAGAAAGCCCGTCGATCGTTCCGCGATGCGGAGCGCTCGTTCCGGGGGCGTGGTTGGGGTAACCAGTTGGATCAAATTGAAGTTGCGTTCGCGACAAACCTTGGAGAACGGTTCGCTCTCCTCCACCAGCAAGTCCGGGACGATCGCACCGGAGAATCCTGCCCCTTTGGCTTCATCGACGTATCGCTCCAAGCCATGACGGTGCACGATCGCATAGCTGACCATCGACACCAGCGGCATCGCTGCCAACGGCTTCGCCGGTCGCGTGTTCAGTTCGGAGATGCAATGAAAGATGTCCGACAATTTGATCTTATGTTGCAGAGCGCGCGTGTAGGACGCTTGGATGACCGGGCCATCTGCAATCGGGTCGCTGTAGGGAATCCCCAATTCCGCCATCGAACATCCCAGCTCGGACAATCGCGAAAGGACTTTGCTGGTGAATGCGAGGCTGGGATCTCCGGCCGTGACAAAGGGCATGAAGGCTTTTTTGTTTTGCGCCCGCAAATTGCGGAAGAGCTCATCGATCGCGGTCATGCGTTTTTCAAAGGGGGTTGAGGCTCGGGTTACCAAGAAGGCCGACGCTGGATGTCAAAGCGTAGCGAAAAGTTGATTCCCGCCAATCACCATTCCTGGCCTCGGAGGCGCGCCAATTCCGCAGCGTCCTTGTCGCCCCGACCGGACAAACAAATCACCAAGTGCTGGTCCGGGGACATTGTCTTTGCAATTTCCGCCGCTTTGGCGACAGCATGGCACGTCTCCAGCGCTGTTAGGATTCCTTCGTTTCGGGCGAGGAAATCGAACGCTGCCAGGGCCTCATCGTCGCGGCACGACGTGTATTCGACACGCTGAGTGTCTTTCCAGTAGCTGTGCTCGGGACCAACACCCGGGTAATCGAGGCCGGCGGACATGGAGTGCACGTCGCTCGTCTGTCCATCCTCGTCTTGCATAACGTAACTGTAAGAACCGTGGAGCACGCCCGGCGACCCGAACGTCAATGGCGAGGCATGCTCTCCTGGACTGGGCCCGCGTCCTCCCGCTTCGACGCCGATCAATCGCACCTCGCGGTCCTCGACGAACGGATAAAACATGCCCGCAGCGTTGCTGCCGCCACCAACGCAAGCCACCACCGCATCGGGCAGGCGGCCGAAGGATTGGAGCGATTGCTCGCGGCATTCCTTGCCAATGACACTCTGAAAGTCGCGGACCATCATGGGGAAGGGATGGGGGCCGATGACAGAACCGATGATGTAGTGGGTTGTCTCGACGCTCGCCATCCAGTCGCGCATGGCTTCGTTCACCGCGTCGCGCAACGTCCGCGAGCCGCTTTCAACGGGGCGCACTTCCGCACCCAGAAGCCGCATGCTGAACACGTTGGGACGCTGTCGTCGAACATCCTCAGCCCCCATATATACGACACAGGGGAGTCCGAAATGGGCACAAGCCGTCGCCGAAGCGACACCATGTTGCCCTGCCCCGGTCTCCGCGATGACTCGGGTCTTCTTCATTCGAAGAGTCAGAAGGGCTTGTCCCAGCGTGTTGTTGATTTTGTGAGCGCCGGTGTGATTGAGGTCCTCCCGTTTGAGCCAAATCTGAGCTCCCCCCAACTGCTTGCTGAAACGAGCGGCGTGGTACAGAGGGGAGGGGCGACCCACGAAGCGGTGCAACAAGTCGTCAAGTTCCGCCTGAAAATCAGGGTCTCGCCGCGCCTTGTCGTATTCCATCACCAGCTCATCCAGAGCCCGAGTCAGCGTCTCCGGGACGAATCGTCCGCCGAACACACCAAAACGGCCATGTTGATCGGGAACGCTGCGCTTGGCGGTTTGGTTCTCAGCAACGGAATCAGCGGCTAGGCTCATGGTTCAATCGAATGCAAGAGTTTTGAGCGGAGCATTGTCATCTGGGAGATCCCAGACTCCCTCCATTGTCGATGCCCCCACCCGATGGTCAAGCGACCAAGGAGACTAAGTCGCGATAAGCTTCGATTAACCAGTCGGCTGCTTGACGAATTTCTTCCTGCGAATTGAATCGTCCCAGACCGAATCGAATGCTCGATCGGGCTTCGTCTTCCGACCTGCCGATCGCCCGCAGCACGTGGCTTGGGTGCGGATCGGCCGAGGTGCAGGCGGAACCGCTGCTGACTGCGAGCAGCGGGGTGCGCAGCATCAAGGACTGCCCCTCGACGCGAGGGAAGCAGACGTTGAGGTTCCCCGGCAATCGATGGGCCCAACTCCCGGCTGGCAGATTCCCGTTTGCGAGATTCTCGGAGGATGGATGACATGATATGGAGCTAACCCGCCAATCGGGTCCGTTGAGCAACAATCCGTCGATGTCGGCTTGCAGGTACTCCCAAAGAAGATTTCGGAGGATTGCGAGGCGGTCGGACTCGGTTTCCATTTCATCGATCGCCAATTCCAAGGCGGTGGCCATGCCGATGATGCCGACGCTGTTGAGTGTTCCGGAGCGAAGATTGTGTTGTTGGCCACCTCCGACCACGAGCGGCAGGATTTTCCGCGTGGCGCTTTCGCGTCGAGCGATCAATCCCCCCATTCCTTTGGGTCCGTAGAATTTGTGAGCGGAGAAACTCAGCAGATCCGCGCCGAGCCGTTGGAAATCGACCGGGATTTTTCCGACCGCTTGACTCGCATCGATGTGGAGCAAGGCGCCGCGATCTCGGCAGATGCGCGCGAGGTGTTCGAAGGGTTGCAGCGTACCGATTTCGTTATTGCCGAGCATGAGGCAGACCAAGGCCGTCGAATCATCGATTGCCTGCTGTGCGACGGCCAAGTCGACTTCGCCGATGTGCAGGGGATTGGCTTGCTCGACGGGGAGATAGGCGATTTCCCAGCCTGTTTTCTGGAGGCGGTTCAAGGGATCGAGAACCGCGCGGTGTTCGGTGGAGGCGGCAACGATTCGGCGGCGTTTTTGTTTCGGGTGCATCGCAATCCCGAAGATCGCCAGATTGATGCTTTCCGTAGCTCCGCTGGTGAAGATGAGGTCTTCGTCTGGGGCATGGAGGAGCGAAGCGATTCGATCGCGGCACGCTTCGATCTTGGTGGCTACGCGACGGCCCGCCTCGTGCGTAATGCTTCCCGGGTTCGCGAACTCCGTCAGCATCCACGGAAGCATGGCGTCGACGACGCGCGGGTCGACGCGCGTCGTGGCATGGTTGTCGAAGTAGATTTCGCCGGGCAAGACCATGGGGGAATCTCGAGTGGAGCCGTTGCATCGCCGAGAAAGCGAATCCAACTATCTTAACCACTCCTACCCCAACCCGTCTCCGTCGCTTCGATGAACGTCAGCCCCGGAAACCGGGGAAATCTAGAAGTACATCCCCTGAAAGACGAAGTAGCCGAGGGCTGCTACCGTCATCGGGATTCCGTAGGGGAGCAGGAACATCTTGGATTTGCGTTCCGCAGCTCGTTGGAACAAGGCTTCGGTATCGCGGACTTCGACAAATTCACCGAGGATCATGTTGAATTGTCGGAAATGCTTTCGCCAGCGACCCGTGTAGGCGATCATCGCCAAGGCCATGACGCCGCCGACGATCGCGGTGGTCGCGAAAATGTTCCATGTGTGTTGCAAGTGCAGCCATGCTCCGATGCCTGCGAGCAATTTCACATCGCCGGCTCCCATTCCGCCTACCATGTAGAGACCATAGAGCAAGGCCAGTCCCGCGAACGTGCCCAGCAAGCTCCAACCGAAACCTGCCCAACCGCCGGCCAGGGCGCTATAGCCCCAGCCGCTGAAAATCAGAGGGAAGGTTATCCAATTCGGAACCTTGAGCATCCAACCATCGATGATCGCTGCCACGACGAGAATGATCGATACAAACCAGATGTGCCAGTGCTCAGCAACACCCGTGAAAAACGTTGTGAAATCCATAGCCATTCCCCCCCTCAAATGCAACGTATCAATACTTAGTTATCGCGACAAAAAACGGTGGTTGTCGAGCAACCGCATTCGTTCAGCTTGCGGTTCCAAGTTGGTTGGAAACGCTGGTGAACGTCGAGGACGCTCGCGTGCCGATGGACCGGACGGCGGTAAGGCAGACGACGATAATCAAGGACAGCATGACCGCATATTCCACGGCGGTTGGGCCATCCTCGCTCTTGAGAAATCTCTTCAACTTCGATGTACGATTCTTACGCATTGGCTACCGTCCTGCCCGGTCTGGTCCGGGCTCTGAAAGGGACTAAGGGATTAAATGGGAACGTCGTCGGTTCGGGCGAAGACGCCTGGGTTTCATTCCGACATCGATCTCCATGACGGGAATTGCACGACTGACTGCACCCGTTCACGAAAAGATAGGACACGACTCGTGCAGGTCAAACTTTTCCGATCGAGAAAATTGAGAAAAAACTCTCGAGTCGACATACTTTTCGCAGGAAGAATTTGCCGAACTCGCGACGCAAACGGCACAAGCAGCACAAGGCGAAAGAAGGGACGATCCCGGGGACGAACGGAGACGCTCGTTGCCTCGAGATCAGCGCGGGGCAAATAGAAAGGTGAACGCCGCTGCGATCACCGTCGCGCTACAGCACACGATCTGCCACAGACTGGAAAACGCTTCGACTGGAAATTCGACGGGAATCATCGGGGATTCTCACGATTGCGTTTTATGGGAAGGAAAAAACTGGGGGCCAGCGAACAGTACGCCAGCCTCCCAGTATGCAAATTTGTTTTTCAACAAAGACTGAACTAGCTAGCCGAACCGAGTTGGTTCGCAACGCTCGTGAACGTCGACGATGCACGAGTACCGATGGACGATACTGCAGTGATACAAACGACAATGATCAGCGAGAGCATAACCGCGTACTCAACAGCGGTTGGCCCATCTTCGCTCTTCAGAAAGCGCTTCAGCTTCAACGCGAAATCCTTCATCTTTTCCTCCAAAGCTGCCCGGTACAGCCCGAGCGATCTACAAAAAGTTGTCCCTGAATCCGAACCACAACCCCGTCGCCGCAGAGACATGTTCGATACAGGCGTTCGACCCAGACAGTCCGGGTCAACATCGCACTCGCGACGTCGAAAGAAACTTAGGACACCCTTTGCAGACGTCAAATTATCGGGGTCAGTAAAATTGAGAAAATTTTCCGATATGCGAAGACTTTGACGCAGGAGTCTTCGTCGCTCGTAAGGCCCAATCCCTACAACCGGTCGAGATGCACGTCCATCGATCGATTGCAGCGGTTGTAATGGGATGCGACCCGTTTACGTGCTCATCGCGGAGATTGCGGTGATGCATGCGACCACGAGCAGCGACAACATCACGACGTACTCGACCGCGGCGGGACCTTCTTCGTCGCGCAGGAAATTCTTCAATCGAGACAGGAACTTGCTCACGGAAAGACCTCCCAAGGAGAACGGTTACGACGCAAAACCGGTTCGCTTCCGCGTGCCGGGCATTTCTGTCTCGGACTTTTCGCGCGTCTTCCCTTAGCTTTTCAAGCACGATTCCGAATCTGCCCCATGGAGGAGCCGCCCGGCGTCCCCTTGTGTCGATTCGGCGGGGAATCGACAATAAACGGGGTATACTGTGGAAGGTTCGTTTTTCCAGCCATCTGAAATTCACTCACGAGTCACCATGCTACCACTCCAATCGCAGGACCCTGAGGTTTGGTCTGCCATCGAGTCCGAGTCGCTTCGCCAGCAAGAGGGACTCGAAATGATTGCCAGCGAGAATTACACGAGCCTATCGGTTATGCAGGCGGTCGGGAGCGTTCTGACGAACAAGTACGCGGAAGGCTACCCGGGCAAGCGCTACTACGGCGGTTGCGAGTTCGTGGATGTCGTTGAGAATCTGGCCATCGACCGCGCCAAACAACTGTTCGGTGCCGAACACGCCAATGTCCAACCCCATTCCGGCTCCCAAGCCAACACCGCCGTGTATCTCCATCTCCTGCAACCAGGCGATGTCGTGCTCGGACTCGACCTGGCCCAGGGGGGGCATCTCACGCACGGGATGCACTTGAACATCAGCGGAAAACTCTATCGCTTTTTTCACTATGGTGTCGATCCGGTCCGTCACCGCATCGATTTTGATCAGGTCGCACGGCTCGCTCGAGAGCATCGACCCAAACTGATCGTCGCCGGCGCGAGCGCCTACCCGCGAGAGATCCCGCATGATCGGTTTGCCGATATCGCTCGCGATGTGGGGGCGAAGCTCCTCGTGGATATGGCCCATTATGCGGGATTGGTCGCGGCCGGCGTCCATAATTCTCCCGTTCCCTACGCGGACATCGTTACCACGACAACCCATAAAACCCTTCGCGGTCCCCGGAGCGGTTTGATTCTTTGCAAAGCGGAGCATGCCAAAGGAGTCAACAGCGCCGTCTTTCCGGGAACGCAAGGCGGACCACTGATGCACGCGATCGCAGGCAAAGCGGTTTGCTTTGCCGAAGCCATGTCTCCCAGTTTTCGAAAGTACGGAGAACAAGTGGTCGCCAACTGTCGCACCCTCGCCGATGTCTTGCTGGAGCGGGGACTGCGGCTGATCAGCGGCGGCACGGACAACCATCTCGTCTTGGTGGATGTCACCAGCTTCGGAATAGGAGGCAAAGTCGCCGAAAAAGCCCTCGATCGCTGCGGGATTACCGTCAACATGAATATGATTCCCTTCGATACGCGAAAACCGATGGACCCCAGCGGGATTCGAATCGGTAGCCCAGCCCTTACCACACGCGGCATGGGTCTCGATGAGTTTCGCGCGATCGGCCACTGGATCGCTTCGGCACTCAAGTCCCACGACAACGACGAGGCATTGCAGCGTATCCACGGCGAAGTTCGCGAAATGGCCAACCAATTCCCCGTTCCCGCAGCTGGCCTGGCGTCTGCCGCCACGCTGTCCTAGAGGAGTCTATGAGCACCCCACGCATCCTGATCGCCGACGATAACGCGGCAAACCGGGAACTCCTCGAAGCCCTATTGGCAAAGATCGATTGCGAAATCGCGATCGCCGTCGATGGGCAAGATACACTCAATCAGGTGGCAGCCTTTCAGCCGGATCTGATCCTGCTCGACGTCATGATGCCCAAACTCAGCGGCTTCGAGGTCTGCAGGAAACTCAAAAATGATCCCAAGACGTCCAAAATCATGATTCTCATGGTGACCGCCTTGAGTGAACTGGGAGACATCGAGCGGGCCGTCGATGCAGGGACCGACGATTTCCTCTCCAAACCCGTCAATAGCTTTGAAATCCAGAAACGGGTCCTCAACATGCTCAAGCTCAAGGGGATCGAAGATGAACTCGAGCGGCTTCGCGCGTATATCCGCGAGATGGAGGAGCGTCCGTGATCCTATGCTCGATACTGTAGGTTCATCCGATCCGCGATACGCGAAACTGCTGCGACGACTCGAACGATCCGTCGCCATCGAACATCAGGTGATCCAGATCGCCGGCCGACCCTACCCCTGGACCCGCGTCGTCGATCCAGATCGATTGCTGGAGATGGCTCTCACGTCGGGGCTCGACGGCTCCGTGGAACATGACCCCTTCTGGGCTGCTACGTGGCGAGCCGCGATCGGCCTCGAACGATTCCTCTGCCAACAGGAAACGTTGTCCGGCCAGCGCGTTCTGGAGTTAGGGGGAGGCAGTGGCCGCGCCGGAATCGCCGCCGCAATCCTCGGCGCTCAAGTCTGCATCACCGACGCTTCGCGCAAGGCCCTCATGATCTGCCGTTACAATGCCCGCTCCGTGGCCCGCCAAGTCCGAGTTCGACTGCTCGATTGGGCCCGACCGGAAACTCTATCTCAACGATTTCCCATCATCCTCGGGTCGGATATTGTCTACAACCCGTCGCTCTACCCGATCCTGGAGCCTTGCCTGCGGAGACTGCTCGCCGATGGAGGTGTCGTCTGGCTCAGCGAACCACACCGGCATACAGGAGATCGATTCGAAACCTGGATTCGCGCGGCCGGATGGAAGTGCCGGTCATCTTGCGTCGACTTGGATGACGGCGAACGCTCGATCCGCATTTTTGAGTGCCGATTGCCATGACCGACAACCATGCGAAATCGCTGCTCTCCCAATCGAATCGCCTAGCTGCGACCCGCCCCATCCGACGCCCATGCGCTCTTCGGTGCATCTATTTGTTCACTTGTGCGGTCGCGGTCGCGGGTTGCGGACCCAACGATAAACCGGCTGACAAAGAGCCCGCGAAAACCTCGGAGTTTTCGCAGCAAAAATCGAACGAGCCTGAGCGACGGGCCTCGTCCCTTCGCGCGCTCAAACTGCTCGAAGGGAGTCGATTCGATGATGCTTGGGAGGAATGCCAAAAAGTCCTACTCGTCGCTCCTCGAGATGCGCGGGCGTTGTATGTTGCCGCTAATGTACTGAATCAACGCAAAAAACTCGAACAGGCGCTTCAGATGATCGATCGGATCCCCGCGACCGATCCCGAGTACGGTCTCGTAGCGCATCGCGATGCAGTGCTATGGTGCTACTCCAGCGCGCAACTCGCCGATGCGGAGACGCGAGCCAAACAACTCCTGGCGAATCACCCCAAGGATCTGGAGACGGTGAAAACCCTTTCCGCCCTTCTCGATATCCAAGGTCGACGTTTTGAAGCCTCCCGCTGGGTGCAACGCCTCGTCGAGCTCGGACAAGTCGATATCAATACCCTGGTCCTGGCCGTCGATACAGTCAAACCGGTCAACAGCGACCCGATCGTCGCCAAGCTTCTCGAGAATTATCCCGACGCGCCGAGGCTCCGGAGTTCCTATGCGTTCGGATTGCTGTTCGAAAAGAAGCCGGAGGAAGCGGAAAAATTGTTTCGAGAACTGATCGGAGAGCCCAATCCCGCTCCCACGAGTCATCTAGGAGTTGGTCAAGCGATCATCGAGCAAGAACGTTTCGGCGAATTCCCCGATTGGCTCGCCACTGCTCCCCGCGCAGATTTGGAAGCACTTCCAGCGTACTGGCGGATGCTCGGGGTGTGGTTTCAACACGCGGAGGATTTCCCGAACGCGATCTATTGCTATACCAAGTCGGTGGAACTCGATCCGATGGACTATCTCGCGATCGGTCCTCTCGCCCAATGCCTGATGGCTAATGGCCAAACGGAACATGCGGCTGCAGCGGAATCGCTGTTCCAACGCATGCAACTCGCCAATCGAAACATCAACTACTCGCGCGACGGGTTTCGCCGCCCTGAGTGGATATTTCAGATCGCGGATACGCTCCGCGATACCGGCCGCGAAGTGGAATCGCTGGCGTGGCGGGAACTCTGTGAGAAGGACAACGATGGCGATGCGGGGAAAATCGCCTCGTTGCGATCCGAACGCCAGGATTTGACGGCGCGAAGCTCCGGTCCCGCCTCGAAAACCACCCTGCCTTGGGGGACTCGCGATCTGAAGACCCCAGACCTGACGGAGGCGATTGCGAAATCGGATCGCGAAGGCCCCAAGACCACCAGCCGCGGTACGCGTGATCGAGTTCAAGCAACCTTGCACTGGGAAGATGTCGCCGACGCGATGAACGCCCGATTTCAATACGTCAATGGCGACGATCCACAACAGGTTGGCATGCAAACCTACCAGAGCAACGGCGCAGGCGCAGGTGCGATCGATTACGATCGCGATGGATGGCCCGACCTCTACGTTTTGCAAGGGGGCGGCGACCCGCGAGTCCCCCAATCCAATCTCCCTTGCGCCCTGTTTCGAAATCGAACGGGAGCAGCATTCGACGAGGTCGCTCCGCAAGCCCGGGTCACCAACATCGCCTACGGTCAGGGAGTCGCCGTCGGCGATTGGGATCAAGACGGATTCGCGGACATGTTCATCCTCAACTTCGGCCAAAATCGCTTGATGCGAAATATGGGAGACGGAACCTTTGAACAAGTCGAGGTTCCCGATATGCGACGCGATATTGCGAACGCGCCGGTCTGGAGCGTCAGCGGCGCGATCGCTGATATCAATGGCGACCATCTGCCCGATCTGGTGGAAGTCAACTACTCGTCCGGCATCGATGTCATCACGCACCAATGCTTCAACAAGAACAAGGTTCCGCAAGTGTGCCGCCCCACCGAGTTTCCGGCTTCGCAGGATTTTGTTTACCAGAGCGACGGGCAGGGAGGATTCTTCATCGCCAATTCCGAATGGCAATTGGAATTGGACGAAGGACGCGGATTGGGAGTGGTCGTGGGAAATCTCGATGCAGCGATGGGAAATGATATCTAC
>JBKDPB010000108.1:0-8283 GCA_046342615.1 Planctomycetota bacterium
CCACGAGGGTGCTGTCGAGCATGCCGCGCTGCTTGAGATCCTTGAGCAAGGCCGCGCAGGGTTGGTCGGTCAATCGACATTGATTGCCGATCTGCCGAGGGAGATCGCCGTGTTGATCCCATCCTCGATGCAGCAATTGGACCACTCGAACGCCTCGTTCGACCAGTCGCCTTGCCAGCAATGCGCTGTGGGCGAATGAGCCTGGGTCATTCACATTGGGACCATACATCTCCAAGGTTTCCTTGGTCTCGGTTTGAATGTCGGTCAACTCCGGCACGCTGGCCTGCATGCGAAACGCCATCTCATACTGGGCGATGCGCGTACCGGTTTCTGGATCCCCAAACTGCGATTGGGTTCTCTGATTGAGTTTCTGCAGCGCACCGAGCATCGCGCGGCGATCGGTGCGGGTGACGCCATCGGGATTGGGGAGATACAGAACGGGGTCGCCACTCCCACGCAGTGCTACACCGTTGAATCGCGTCGGCAGGAAACCGCTCGCCCACATACGACTGAACAGAGCCTGGCCATTGCTGTCCTCGGGAAACTTGGGAGTGAAGACGACGAATGCGGGAAGATCATTGCTCTCGCTTCCGAGGCCATACGCGAGCCACGATCCGATGCTCGCCTTCCCCGGAATCTCCGAGCCCGTCATCACAAAGGTGCATGCGGGATCGTGGTTGATGGCGTTGGTGTAGACTGTTTTGACCAAGGCGATGTCGTCGACCACCTCGGAGGTGAACGGGAACAAATCGACATTGGTCCACATGCCGCATTGTCCGCGCTGTTCAAATTTGAACTTGGAGGGTGCTACGGGAAAACGGGACTGCCCACTGGTCATCGTGGAAAGTCGCTGACCACCTTGGACACTGGGTGGCAAGTCTTTGTCATAAAAATCCTGCAGGCCTGGTTTGTAATCCCAGGTATCGATCTGCGATGGGCCTCCATTCATGTGCAGGTAGATGATGGCCTTGGCCTTGGGGGCGAAATGCGGCAGTCCCGGCAGAGGCGGGTGGACCGACAGGGGTTCCGACCCGTTTCCCAAAACGGTACGGGGCCCCATCCCTTGGGCCGCCAGGACGCTCATCGCTAGCCCGCCGAGACGAATCCCGGAGGAGCCGAAGAAATTGCGTCGATTGATTTGAAACTGAATCGGATCCATCATGTGTTGCCTTATCAAAAAATCAGTTGCGGCAGAGGGTTTCGTCCATGTTGAGGACCGTGCTGGCGACGAGTGTCGCAGCAGCCAGCGTCGCCGGCGGCAGTTGATCGCTCGGCTTGGATTCACCTTGCGTGATCAATCGCTTGGCGCTCTCGGGATCTTGTTCGTAACGGGTGCGATGCTCCGATAATTGCTGTTGGAGGATTGCAAGCTCGTCGGCACTTGGATCCCGCGACAGGACGGTTCGAAACAGGAACTGCACTCCCGACGAGGTGTCATCGGGATGGCGTGCGAGCATCCGTTCGGCCAACGCCCGCGCGGCTTCCACATGTTGCACGTCGTTGAGGAGTTGCAAGGCCTGCAGTGGCGTATTGCTTCGTTCGCGGCGCGTGCAGGGCTGCTCCCGATTCGGAGCATCAAAATTGACCATGAACGGCGGCGGCGCCGTTCTTTTGAAGAAGGTGTACAAACTGCGTCGGTAGAGCGCCGAGCCCTGGTCTCGCTGATAGAAGCGGGTGTTGGAGCCGACGAAACCCACGGGTTCCCAAACGTTGTTGGGTTGATACGGTTTGACTCCCTTGCCCCCGATCTTGAGATCGATCAGGCCGCCGACAAACAACGCGTTATCCCGAATCTGCTCGGCATCCAAACGCAAACGCGGTCCGCGGGCCAAAAGCCGATTCTCGGGGTCCCGATCGATCAAGTCGCGAGTCAATTGGGAACTTTGCCGGAATGCGGCGGAGGTCAGCATCGTGCGCATCAGTTGCTTCACATCCCATCCGGACTGGATGAACGAGGTGGACAACCAATCGAGCAGTTCGGGATGCGAGGGCGGTTCCCCTTGCGTTCCAAAATCGCCGCTCGTCTTCACAAGGCCGATCCCGAAGATCTGTTGCCAAAATCGATTGGCTGCAACCCGGGCCGTCAGCGGATGTTCTGGCCCGACGAGCCACTGAGCCAGCTCCAGACGCGTCGAGACGCCGCCATCCCCGCGCGGTCTCAGAGGGGGCAGGACAGCGGGTACGCCGGGTTGGACCGGCTCGCCCGGTTGGTTGTATTGCCCTCGCAACATCACGAAGCTTTCTCGTGGCTTGGGGCTGTCGCGGTAGACGAAGGTGCTCGGGATGGAATCGAAGAAGGTTTGTCGAGCCGAGCGAGCGGCATCGACGCGATCCGTTTGCGGTTGCACCCTGGGCTTGGTCTCGGCGCATACGCGAGACAAATAGTAATGCAGCAAACGCGTCCGTTTGATCTCTTCGAGATCGTCCTTGGGACCCCCTTTGGCGATCCCGTTCAATTCACCATCCATACCCGGCGTATCCTTGCCTTGGAGCGTCCGCCACCATGCCAGGAAGGATTGTTGCGGATCGCTCGCGGGATCGCTGATTCCGGATACACCGACTCGATCCCAATACACCGTGCCGCCCGATTGCGTCAATGCGAAACCGGTGATCGCATCGCCGCCTGCCAACCCAACTTTTTCGACCGGAAATTCGAGTCGAACCCATTGTCCCGCTTCTGGCAACGAGCCCATGTTGACCCGTTCGGTGGTGTTTGCTGCCCCCCAAGGAATCGCATCGTAGTTGCCCCACACCGCGCGATGCAACCAACCATTTTTGAAGAACTGCAGCATGATCGACTGCGGCGGATTGTTGGCGTCGAGATAGACCTGGGCGAAGAATTTTCCTTGTTGAGGTATCGGTAGCGAGGTTTTCGGGCGGTCCCAGACATCTTGAGACAGACCTGGATCGGTCCGTTTGAGGGACTTGGTTCCGCTGAAGACCGGTGCGTTTTCATCAGCGGAAACGAAAAGCGTCGACTGTCCAGGACCTCCGTACACATTGCCGTCGGGAGGGAATGCGTCGTCCATCCAGACGGTTTCCACAAGCTTGGCTTCCGACGGAGGATCGGACTTGGCCGGGTCGGTGTACGT
This sequence comes from Planctomycetota bacterium, assembly GCA_046342615.1. Taxonomy (GTDB): domain Bacteria; phylum Planctomycetota; class Planctomycetia; order Pirellulales; family Pirellulaceae; genus JBKCUI01. Next base: position 3,093 of record JBKDPB010000108.1, read on the forward strand.
CAGCTTCTTGACGGCCTCTTCCAATTCGGAGACGGCTTGAACAATCTGCTGGTCCATCTCCGCCAATTTGCGCGTATCCTCCTCGGTCTCGAGCTTCATCACGGGTTGCGTCAGCAACGCGTTTCCGTCCATCGCAGGATCGGCAGCCGCATTGAAGAATGCGTACATCGAATAAAACTCTTTGGCCGAAAGGGGATCGAATTTGTGATCGTGGCAGACCGCACAACCCGCCGTCAGTCCCATCCAAGTCGATGCCATGGTGGAGGTGCGATCCACCGCATAGCGATAGTAGAACTCGTTATCGATCGATCCTCCTTCGCTCGTCGTCACGTTGCATCGATTGAAGCCGGTCGCAATCAGCTGTTCTTGCGAGGGTGCGGGGAGCAAGTCCCCCGCCAACTGCTCGATCGTGAACTGATCGAAGGATTGATTGCGATTGAAGCTGTTGACGACCCAATCTCGATACGCCCACATCTGGCGTTCGTTGTCGAGGTGCAAACCATGCGTGTCGGCATAACGGGCGATGTCCAGCCAGTGCCGCGCCATTTCTTCGCCATAGTGAATCGACTCCAAATAGCGATCCACCATTTTCTCGTAGGCGTCGGCCGAGTCGTCGGCGAAGTACAGCTCCTGTTCCTGGATCGTTGGAGGCAAACCGGTGAGGGCAAACGCGACACGGCGGATCAGCACCGATTTGTCCGCTTCCGAGGAGAGTCGCCAATTCTCCCGCTTCAATCGCTCCGCGAGAAAGGCGTCGATGGGATTTCGACCTCCGACGGGCATCTCCGGTACGGGGCCCTGCGCCATCGGCTCGAACGACCAATGCTTCTGGTACGCAGCCCCCTGCTCGATCCATCGCTTGATGAGATCGATCTCTTCGGGCTTGAGTTGCTTATGGGTCTCCGGTGGCGGCATCTGGATATCGGGGTCTTGGCTCAGGATCCGTTGCCACACAGCACTCGAGTTCAAGTCGCCCGGCACGATGGCTTGCACGCCATCGCGCGATGAGGTCGCCCCCTCGAGGGTATCGAGTCGTAGGCCCGCCTCTCGTTTCTTTTCATCAAAACCGTGGCAGGCGAAACATTTGTCCGCGAGGATCGGTCGGATATCTCGGTTGAAGCTCAAGGAATCCTCCGCCTGTGCCCCGTTCGCAGCGCACAAGCCGAGAGTCAACGACCAAGCCAAAACATGACCAACCAAAAGGCAGCGAAAGGGCATCGTGGGTTCCTGGTAGGTTCCGGGCTGGAGGGAGGATCAGGTGGGAATCACCCCATTGTACTCGATTCATCGCTTGAGCAAATCTGGCTGTCGTGGCTCTTTTCCTGGCTATCCGAGCCAGCCGATGGCGTTCAGAGCCGCGATCACGGCCGTTTGGGGGATGTGCTCCTGCTCCAATCGCAGATTGGATTGCATGCATGTTTCCATGGCCTTCGCCTCGGTATCGAGCAACGTTTCGGGGATGGGGACCATGCGTCCAGTCCCGCCGATCGCGAGCTTCTGAAACGTTTCGAGCGTCGCGTGATCCATCAAGATACTCGCCGTCTCCGGCCATTGCCGCCGCACCATGTCGAGGATTTCGAACCCTTCGGCATCGATATCTCCCCAGTAAATGCGTGGTGCATCGGCGATCCAATCGACCGCGAACAGTTGGGCGACGCCGCGCCCCATGCCGCCGAATGCAATCGTGTTCGCCATGTTTGGCAGAGTCAGCCAATTGACTTTGTTCTCGACAAAGATGACTCGTATGTCATCGACGCGGCTGCGCTGCAGCACGGATACAGGAAGCGACAATTCCGGGCATGGGAATCCTAAACGATCGTGCAACGCAGGATCGAGCAATCGCAACCTGATATGTTCCGACACGCTCCGAAAGCCGTATCGCCGCGCGAAATCGCGCTGCGATGCGGTAACATCGATACTCGACGGCGGGAGAACAATATCCAGCCACTGGGCCAAGATCGATTCGTGCTCCGATACCCATTTGGTGGATATCGGGAGGGGAAGCTCGCGAACAAAGCAGTTGGGGCGAGGATGTGCGATCAGATAGCCGACGACGTCGAGCAACCCATCGACCCGATCCTCGATCCCCTGCAGGCGTTGCCAGTTTTGGATCGCCCACGGACCGAGCGAGGGTTGCCGTGTTCGAAGGGTTTCCACCGCCTTGAGCAATCGCTGCCAACTGCGTTGTTTGCCCAGCGCACGCGCCAGATCCTCCATCGACTCGACGACGATCTCCTCGGGAAAATCGTTCTGGCCCAGCTTCCTCGAACGCCGCGGTTGCCAGTGGATGGAGTATCCGTGACCTACGTTGGTTTTCGAGCCGTTGCGGAGGGCGTCGACCTGGCGGATGGCTTCCGCGATATCGGTCGACGGGACGAGATCGACTCGCAAGCGGTGCGGAAAGAAATCCGCCTCGTTGTTCAAGACCGCACGGGCCGCTTTGAGATAGAGGCGCTCGAGTTTCGAAGCAATCTCGCTTGGGGTGATCATTCTAGAGCAACGGCATCTTGCAGTTCTTCCGCATTGATCTTGATGAGGGCGCTGCGGTGGTCACAAGTGAATTCGCCCCGTGAGACCTTGAATTGTAGCGATTCGACAGTCTAAGGGCTATTGCCAAACGACGTTCGTGACGGGGATAGAAAGCGGTGGTCCTTCGATTCTCTTCCCGCCCGATCAGATCATCGCGCCGCAACGGAAACTCCACGCCCATCGCAAAGCCGCTGGGATGTGCCCCCGATCGTAACAGCCAATGCTCTCGCAGAGACGCAAAGACGCTGAGGGAAGAGGACGATTTGCACTATAATAGCTATTCCACACTCGGAGACTCCAAATGGCTTTTGCCAAAGTTGATCGAGGTTGTGGTACGATTTCGTGTCGTTCATCCACGCGACAGGTTCGGGGAAACCATTTCTTGGTTTGAAAGGAGGACTACCTCATGCAGCCGATTGGTATTCGTCCTACCAACGATTTCGCGTTCAAGAAAACCTTTGGCTCCCCCGAGAACAAGGTGGCGCTGATCAGCCTGCTCAACGCAATTCTGACTTTCCCGGTTCCGATCGTGGATGTAACGATCGAGAACCCGTTCAACTTGCAAGACTTCCACGACGACAAACTGTCGATCCTGGACATTCGCGCAGTCGACCAGCGAGGTGCGATCTACGACGTGGAGATGCAATTGTCGGCTCACTCCGGACTGGTCAAGCGGATCGTTTTCTATGGGTGTGAAGTCTATGCAGGCCAGCTCAAGGCCGGGGACGATTACTCCGAGCTGAAGCCTGTGTATTCGATTTGCCTACTCCTGGGTCAACTTTGGGACGACTGCCCCAAAGTGCATCATGCCTTTCGGCTGGTGGACCGGGATTCCGGGCGATTGCTGCAGGAAACTTTGGAAATTCACACGCTCGAGCTTGGGTGGTATAATCTAAAGGAAAGCGATCTTGAGACCGCGAGCCTGCTGGACCGATGGTTGTATTGGTTGCTGCACGCGCACCAGTACGATGCACAGACGCTTGCGAGGTTGTTCCCCCAGCCGGAGTTCCAGAAGGCGACCGACTCGATTGACCGGATTGCGAAGAAGACAGAGGACAAAACCATGTACGACACACGCGAAAAAGCCATCCGCGACCAACAATGGATCTTGAACGCCGCTCGTCGCGAAGGACGTGAAGAAGGACGTGAAGAAGGACGTGAGGAAGGACGTGAGGAAGGACGTGAGGAAGGACGTGAGGAAGGTGAACTCTTCGGCAGGATACGCCTTCTGCAAAAACTGTTGAGTCTTTCCCAGTCGACTGACGAGGAATTGCAGGCCAAATCGAGGACCGATCTGGAGGCGATGGCGACGGAGCTCCAAGCTCAATTGCGAATGCGCATGACTTAGGTTCTGAAAAAAGAACATGACCTACACCTGGGACTCGGACAACAAGCTTCGGTCAGCGGACATCGATGCCAACGGAACGGCGGACGTGAATTTCCAATACGATGCCTTGGGACGCCGCGTCGCGCGGACCGGGACGGGTGGCTCGGTGGTCTTTGTGCAGATGGACCAGCAGACGATCGCGGACTACCCAGTCGGCGGCGCTGCGACGACTCCGACGTTCCGATACGTCTACGCCAGCTACATCGACGAACCGGTCGTCCGCAAAGGACCAACCAGCACCAGCACCGTACATTTTTATCACCGCAACCATCAATACTCGGTTACCGCGATCACCACCTCCACCGGCGCCATCACCGAGCGCTACGCGTACACAGCCTATGGCCAGCCAACGATCCTCAACGCATCGGCGACGATCATCGCTGCCTCGGCAATCTCGAATCGCTATACGTACACCGGACGCGAATGGGATGCGACGCTGTCGCTGCATCACTTTCGGGCGAGGTGGATGAGCCCGATCGCGGGCCGGTTCTTGGGGAGGGATCCGATTCTGCTTTTGGCAACGCCTAATCTTTACCCTCTTGTAGCAGGACAAGTTCTGATTGCGACGGATCCTACGGGCAGGGTTCCGATGTTCCCTGCTTGTTGTAATTGGTGTAAATCTTGTAATGGTCAGTCACTACTTAACCAAGTGTGCAGATTTGGAGGAACAGACGAACCTGAAATTCGATGTACTGGCAGTATGATAGCTTGCCCAGTTCCATTGGACGCCTCAGGAAACCCTCAGACCGATCCAACAGGAAAAATACTTTACAATCCTTGGACTTGTTGCAGGCAACATACACCGACAAATTGGAGCCCTTGGTGCACCGAGTTTTCTACAACGAATGGGCAAGTTTGTGGTTTTGATCCGTTTGACAACGACTGCGAAGAGGAAATGGCTAAGTGGATTGAGCACGCAGGTGAGCCCCAGGGATCACAAGCGCACCTCAATTGTATGGCATGGTGCGAGAAGTGCGTTGCATCAAGGCACTCAAATGGACCCGCCGATCCAGTTTATGGGCATCTTAAACAGATTTGCATCGACCAAATTTGCGGTAATTCCTTTGGCTAAGTTATTGAAACTTATGTTTGGTAGATACTCGTTTTCATTGAGAACTCTTTTTCTTAGTATCGGAATCGCTTGCGTTACCTCGGTTGTATTGTTACCATACGCAAGATCGCTGATCTCGATAGCGCTGTTGGACAGAAAGCTTGGATCTGTGGGGGTGTATTACGTACACCGAAATTCAGAAGGGAATATTGAATGGATTAGTC
>JBKDPB010000109.1:0-8831 GCA_046342615.1 Planctomycetota bacterium
CACAACAACGAAAACTACAAATACAAACTCGTTGTTCTACCAGAAGTTCAAACATTGAAAGCATCGCGCATCGAACTGGACCGAGTAGCCGAGCGTCGCATCGTGATTGGTGAGCATGGCTTCGGCCCAATCGTTCTCGTCGACGAGCGGTGTGCTGTAGTAGACCTGTTCGCGAAAGCCCGGTTCGGGCGCATCGCAGAGATGCCAATGGTCCATCCCTTCGCCAGCTCGTTCATCGCGCGGAGCCAAGTGACCCAAGGCAGCGACAATCTTCGATCCGGCTTGGAGAACGGGTTGTCCGAGGTTGATGTGGTAAAGCAGCTGCATGGAGCCCGGAGTGGTGAGTGGGTTGGTTACCGTATCGTGGATCTCCACGATGCTCCGTCCAGGGAAAAACCGATACCGAGTTTCAAGTTCGAGGGTGTAGACCAAGAATCGCGATTCGATCACTTTGCCGACCACGTCGATGAACCCCAACTCCGGTTCCGCTTCGATGGTTAATTCCGAACAAGGCAAATTCGCGATGCGGCCGTGCACGGGAAACCGAACGTTTCCCCCGTCATCGAATTCCGGAGCACCATTGCTGAGCAGTCCGCACCGGACCAGGAGTTCATCGAAACCTTCGAGCCATCCGATCCCCGAGGGATCGCCGATAGGGACCAACGCAGGATGGACCGGGCCCCGGACCGGACTCTGCCAACCGAACTCGATCCCATGAACACGCGATTTCCAGATCCCCATCCCGCGTCCAGGCAGAATGACCGTTTGCATGACCCCGGTATCGATCGTCAAGCATTTCATCCCCAGCGACTTGCCATCCGACCAAGCCGACCAATGAATACCGAATGTGCCACCGTCGACATCGATCTGTGCCGGGGGCTGGTTTGCGATCCCATCGGGATCCGAGGGGAGTTTTGACGCAGTTACAGGCTCGATCAGATTCCAGCGAGGCCTAGGGATAGCAAGCCAAACGAGGTCTTAGTTCCGGTGAATTTCCGAGGGACGAGCCCAAAAATGAAACCGATATTGTAGCCTTTCGCGAGGGGGACTTGTATGCCGCCCGCGGTGGCGGCACAGCGAACCAGCAAGCCACTTGCAGGTGACATTACGAGGGTTGCGAGGGTTCGGACCGCGTTCCGGTCACCTCGACACCCAGTTTCTGTTCCCTGGTTCGTTCGGAGCGGATGTCGTCGCTGAGCAAGATGCGCTGGAAAAAAAGCATCAATAAAGTGCATAGATAACGTCGTCCCATCTCTTGCATCCGCAGGTTGCTCGATCCCCAGGTACGTCCCTCCCAATGGATTGGAATTTGGCAAATCTTGTATCCCGAGATCAGCGCGCTCAAGGAGATCTCCAGCGTGATATTGAAGTGGCACGCGCGATATGGTCCACATCGACGAAGCACCTCGGTTCGAAAACCTTTAAAGGCATTGGTCAAATCATTGAACTTGGTCCAGAACATCCACTGAATGCAAATATTGACGATTCGATTGACCACTAGCTTGAGAGGTGGGTAGCGATGAACGACGGAACCACGAACGAAGCGCGAGCCAAAGACGCAATCATATCCCTCCGCCAGCAACCGGTAGTAACGCACGGCATCCTCGGGGTGGTCCGAGCGATCGGCCATGTAGATGACCACACAGTCACCGGAAACAAACTCCAATCCGGTTCGAACGGCTCGGCCGAAGCCACCGGGGGGCAGTCGATGGACCAATCGAATCTCCGGTCGACGAATCGCGCGCTCCATCACGAGGGCTTCCGTCTGATCGCTTGAATTGTCGTTCACGACGACGATCTCGAATGGAATCCGTTCGCTGTCCAGTACCGCGACCAACTCGTCCAGGCAGGGCCCGATATTCTCCTGCTCGTTGTAGGCGGGGATCACGATCGATAGCTTCACAACGCCTCTCCATCTTGAGTTTCAGCCGGGCCTTGATCGGGCGTGTAAATGTTGACATAGCAATCGGCAGGTGTCGATGGCTGGCCCACCGAACGCGACAGCGTTGCTCGATAGTCTTTTGGGGCGTCGGCGTCGGATCCTTCGCGTCCGATGATGAGATAATCGAAGTCGGGATAGGTATCACCCCAGAATCGCTGGCGGGGCTGGCACAACAGCGTTGGGCGACCGCTGAGCCACACATCGAAGACGAAATGGACATCGACGATGCAGCGTGCATCCGACGGGATTTCCTCGAGGAGCTTGCGAACAAAACGGGACGCGTCCGTGCGCGGGCTCGCTCCGTCGCGCGCGTAGGCGACCAGTGTTGTCATACCCGTACCAGGAATCATCATGGCGATCAGCAAGGCTCCCCACGCAGCCCGCGCCCACACGCTCTTCCAACCATTTGCCAAAGGAATCAACCCACCCACGGATCGAATCGCGGCAACCGTCCACCCCAGAACGGCCAGGGGATAGAGCCATCCGATCGCGTAGAGCCAGTACCCCTTGGTCGGATGCAACCCAGCGACGGTTGCGGTTAGGTAGATGCTCGACACCACCAGGATCGCGATGCGGCGACGAATCCTCGAATCGCTAGGGGCGAATGCATCGCGCAACGCAAGGGCTCCCAGCCCCAGGAATCCGCCGACGGCCAGGAACGTGAACTGGATTCCCTGGTTGTATTCCCATTGATAGCCCGCATGGTGCCAGAGCGAGGCCCACGGCCACAGCAGTCGCTGGACCAATCCCGGCCCAGATCGCTCGAGAACGTTGCTGGTGAACTGGCTTTGGAACTCGTAGGGGAATCGAAGGATGAGCGGCAGCCACAGGCATACGACCGCCAACGCGGAGACGCCTAACGCCAGAGCTCGCGCGAAGCGGAGTTTCCACGCCCCTGTTCGCCAGAATCCCCACACACCGCATTGCAAACATGCCACGAGCGCGAAGGGGTGGAACAGCAACCCGAGTCCGCACAGGCACCCCGCTGCCACCAACTCCCAGGTCACTCCCTTTTCGTCGGCCGAGGTGCGGTCAGCCCACCGCCACATGCAGGCAATCGCACCCCAGCAACAGACGATGCACAGCATATCCGGCCGGGCCGTGATCCCCGTGAACATCATCGGGCGACTCATCGCAAAGAGAATCAAGCCCATCCCCCAAGCAAACGTGTTGCCGATCATCTTTCGGGTCAACAGCCCCAGCACGACGATGCCGCTGATGCCTCCGAGGAACGAAGGAACTCGAGCGGTCGGGTAACCGGCTGGGAAGATGCCGAAGAAGGGGGCTTGAACATAGTGCAACGCGGGCGGTAGGGCGAACAAGCATCGGTCCGCGTTTTCGAAGAAATTCTCGCGCTTGCGAGTCGGACAATAGGGTATCCGCGGGATCCCTTCCTTCCAGACGGTGTAGCCGGGGACCGCGAACCATTGCTCGTCCATCTGTCCGGAGGAAAACAGAACCATCGGCAGTCGCAGAACGGAAAAAGCGACGATTGCAATCGCAATGACGGCGCCATGCCAAGTTTTGCTTTGATTCGCGTCCCCCATCATCCGGCGGCTCGATTTATCCGCCAGGGTGATACGAAGGGCGCCCGATGCTGTGAACCTCGAAGCCGAGCGAGGCCAATCCTATCCCATCGAGAATATTGCGGCCGTCGAAGAGGAACGCAGGCCGATGCATCCGGTCGAAGATGCGTTTCATCTCCACGCGTTTGAATTCATCCCACTCCGTCAGCACGGCAATCGCATGCGCATCTTTTGCAGCGTCGTAAGGATCTCGCGAGACAGTTACGTTCTTTTCAATCAGATGCTGATGATGCTCCGACAGGCCCCCCAAACTATCTTTGAAAACGGCGGCCAAGTCGGCACGGACCAGAGCCTCGGGAACCTGCGGATCGTAAATCGCCAACCGGGCTCGTTCCTCGAGCAGATCGCGGCACACGTAGATCGCTGCCGACTCGCGCGTATCGTTGGTATCTTTCTTGAAGGCAAAACCCCAGATCGCGATCTTCTTGTCGCTGACGGTGTGGAACATCGTGCGGACGATCCGGGCCGAAAATCGCTTCTTTTGGTAGTCGTTCATCACCACGACTTGGTCCCAGTATTTGGCCACCTCGCTGAGTCCAAAGTGTTCGCACAAGTAAACCAGGTTGAGAATATCTTTCTGGAAACAGGAGCCTCCGAAGCCCACCGAAGCTTTGAGAAATTTGGGGCCGATCCGGGAATCGGTGCCGATCGCGCGGGCGACCTCGTCGACATTCGCCCCCGTCGCTTCGCAAAGTGCCGAGATGGCGTTGATCGATGAAACACGCTGAGCGAGAAAGGCATTGGCCGTCAACTTCGACAACTCGCTGCTCCACAGGTTCGTCGTCAGAATCTTCTCGCGAGGGATCCATCGGCTGTAGACAGATGCGAGTTGCTCGACCGCTGCCTCCGATTCCCCCCCGATCAAGACGCGATCCGGATTGAGCAAGTCCTCGATCGCCGTTCCCTCGGCCAAGAACTCGGGGTTGCTCAGCACATCAAAGGTCGCATTGTTCGCGGAACTCATCAGAATCCGTTTGACCGCTTCCGCGGTGCGGACGGGCAGCGTGGACTTCTCAACGACCACCTTGTGACCTGTTGAGCATTCCGCGATCTTTCGAGCGCACTTTTCAATGAACTCGAGATTGGCAGCGCGACCCGCACCGATGCCAAAGGTTTTCGTCGGTGTATTTACGGAGATGAAGATGATGTTCGAATCTCGAATCGCTCCTTCGACATCGGTGGAGAAGGTCAGGTTGCGTCCGCGAGCCTCCTCGACGACACCCTGAAGCCCAGGCTCGTAGACCGGCAACTCCGACGAATTCCATTGGTCGATCCGTTGCTGATTGATATCGACCACGTGGACCGGAATGTCCGGACACTGCTTGGCGATCATCGCCATCGTCGGACCGCCGACGTAGCCGGCGCCGATGCAGCAGATGCGTGGGTTGGGAAACTTGCGTGGGGAAATCATGCGTAACACCAGGGAAAAATCTGTCGGAAATGCCGGTTCGGCGCCCGGACCCGCAACCGACCCATGGCATTGTAAATCCGATCCTAGAGCTTTGGAACAATTTACAAAAACGAGTCGGAAAAGCCCCCTTCCCAAATTGCCCAGTCCGCGCAAACCAACGATTTTGAGGGTCCTGTGGTGTTTGGCACGCCACGTGCAATGTCATGGAAGCGTTGCGGCGAGGAGAGTTGACTCCTTCTCGATGCGATGAGGATCGGTGGAACTGATCCTCGAGGGTTCGCGATCCGAGGGCGAAATGGCTCGCCTAGGTGAATGAACTGGCGACCCGTCCAGGGATGCACCGTGATCTTAGTGGCGTCGACCGTCCGGATTCACCCGGACCAACCGACAGACCGCATCGCACCAGGTTAGGCCCATCTTTCACGGTTGAAAGGGCTCGCCTGATCGGCCAAGAAATGGCTCATCAGGCGAGCCCTTTTTCTTTTCTCTCTCAGTTCAAGCGATCGCACCAGGCATCCATGATTCCGACCACGAAATCGATGTCCCGCTCGCTGCTGGTCAGCAAGTGGTTGCTGCCAGGCAAGGTAATGAGCGATCGGGGATAAAGTCCGGAAGCGGCCGAATGCTCGGCGGCAAAGCCTGAGTTCGCCAAGGCGTGTCGGTAGGAGACGGTTTCGTCCTCCGGAGAATGAAAAGCGAGAATGGCTTTGCGCAGTTGCCGAACTCGCCCTGGCAAGTCCTCGCGCCGGAAATCATCGAGCATTTGGCGAGTGATGGTGTGTGTAAACCCACCGATCACCACCGTCCCCTGTCCCTCGGCTTCGATCCGCGGGTTCATGGAGGCCAACAGGTCTGCCAGATGCGACGTGTCGCTGGGCGCAGCCAGTGTGATGACGCCGGCGATGCTCGGCAAGGAATCGGCCATCGCCAAACTAGCGGCACCTCCAAAACTGAGCCCAAACAAGAAGCGGGGTGGGTGATGCTCGCCGCTGAGAAACTCGACCGCGCGGCACAGATCTTCGCAGTTGGTGCTGAAGTTGGTATCGGCAAATGTCCCTTCGCTCCCGCCGAGGCCAGCGAAGTCGTAACGCAAGACGCCCCATCCGCGCTGGGCAAGGCCTCGCGCGATCCGAACGATCGCTTTGAGATCCTTGTTGCACGTAAAGCAGTGACTGAAGACCATCCACGCGCGAACTGCCGAATCCGGCATCTCAAGAATGCCAGACAGCATATTTCCTCCGTGGCCCGGAAATCGAACGCGATGACTGTGACGCAAAGGAAACCACCTCGGCGGGAAGGGAAAAAGGAATGCAACTGGTTCGAAATGATACCGAGATCCAATCCCCGCAGGCAGGAGGTCTGCCGCGCTCAGCGCGTTGCGGGAGACCCCGCTAGCGGACACGCCGCATCGAAACCGCACCCCGGTCGCGGGCTGCGCGAAAGGATCCCTGCAATCGATTGCCGTTGACCTGGGTCTGCATCGTGTAACTTCCAAGACCAAAGCCCAATTGCTTGCTAGCGCTGAGCGTCACGTTGCCGACGGCATCCCGTGACGGGACCAGCGTCGCACGGTACGCGAAGGGAACGACCACCAGGAATCGACCGGAGAAACGCGCCTGATACATCCCATCGGATCGCTCGCGGATCACCACACGCATCGGTCCTCGATGGCCAGTCGAATTGCTCGTCCATTCCCCGCGCCATACGCCGGTGGGATCGGCGCCTCGAGCGGTCTCAGCGGTCCCGGCCAGCCCGAGAACCATCAGTCCGATTGCAAACGGAATAGCCGAAGAGAGGGTGGGAACGAAGGCGTTTGCTCGAATGGAAACCGCAGTCATTTGGAGTAGCAACCATGGGAGAGTATGATGGACGGAATTCGTTGGAAGCGGTTGCGAAACCACCCCTCGTTTCAGTGTACTTCACAGGATGCGTCTGCGTCGGGATTTGTCGACACCCTCACTTTGGCATTGGTTATTCTCCAGCGATTTACAGGGCCTGCACCGGAAAGCGCGATGGGACTTGCTGCGCCGCGGCACGATTCCGGACATCCCAGCATGGGAATCGCTCCGAGGGCATTGGCAGGTCGGTCAGCGACAGGTTTGCGGCGACGAGCGTGTCACCAAATTCCGTCTCCAATCGCTGGATTCTGGAGACGCGTGCGAGACGGTGGTCATGCGACCGCGACCGGTGCGCGGGACCGTGTGCATTTCGACACAAGTCGGATGCGGTGTGGGATGTATTTTTTGCGCGACAGGCCGCATGGGGCGAATTCGAGACCTGGCATCGACTGAAATACTCGAGCAAGTGTTGCTCGCCAAGATGGAGGTGCACGCGTGGAGCCAACGCGCGGATCGCCAGATTCACCTGCGCAACGTCGTATTCATGGGAATGGGGGAGCCGCTGCATAATGAGCAGTCGGTCGGTGAAGCGATCGATTTTCTCATCGCCGATCGCGGATTCGGTTTCTCTCCCCGCCACATCACTCTTTCGACCGTCGGCGTCCCGGAAAAAATGGTCGCCATGGCCCGGCGTTTTCCGCGTTTGAGGATCGCTGTGAGTTTGCATGCTGCCAACCGCGACCTTCGACGGCGACTCGTGCCTCGAGCGACCAGCGACTTGGATGCGCTGCGGTCTTCGATCCTCGAGATCAACGCGCTCGCTCCGCAGGAGCCCGTGTGGCTCGAGTACGCGCTTCTCTCGGGAGTGAATGACCAGACGGAACACGCGCAGGAACTGATTGCATTTTGCCGAGAATTGCGAGTGGAAGTGAATTTGATTCCCTACAACGATACCTCGCATGCAGATCCAGGATTGCGAGGCAGCGAATCCTCGATGGCTCTCTCGTCACCCGACCGTGAAACCGCGAGGCGCTTCGCACAGATCCTTCGCGATGCCGGACTGTTTACCACCCTCCGCAACACGCTGGGGGATTCGATTCAGGCCGCATGCGGTCAACTGGTCACCCGTTAGCGAGCCCGACCGACAATAAAAAACCGCCGGCTTTTGGGCCGACGGTCTCAATTTGCACGCGCGAAGATCGCGAGTCGAAGGTTATGCAAGGAAGGCCGGAGTTCAACGAACACCGACGCCGATGCTAGACCATGTCCTTGAGCTTCTTCAGAGGTCGCACCTTGACCGAGGTGCTGGCCGGCTTGGGATCAGCCCACTTCATTTCGCCGGTTTGTGGATTGCGAACTTGACGCTTGGGCAACGCCTTCTTTTGAATGCGAACCACTTTGCAGAGGTCTGGGATGACAAAGGTGCCAACGCCCTTCTTGCCAACCGCCCCTGCAATCTCATTTTTCAACGCTTCGAAAACTTCCGCAACTTGCTTCTTCGACAAACCGGTGGTTTCAGCGATGTTCGAGAAGATCTGTACCTTCGTCAGGGGCTTTTCTGCCTTGCCTGCTGCCTTCGCCATGTGAGGAATCCCTTTCAACAAATCTTGAATCAAAAAGCTGTCCAACGCAGGACACTCCAGTTGGCTGAATTAAAGGCCAGCCCAACCAAATTGCAACCGGGAACCCCGTAAAACACCAAGAAAAACGGGTTGTTTTTGCGGAAAATCTGAAAAAATCCTTGAAAAACGGGGCTTTCAACGCCTTGGGTAGGCATTTTCCTTGGGAAAACTGCGAAAACTCAGTCTTCCCGAAATCGGTATCCCACCCCGCGCACCGTTTCAATCGCTTCGGCTTCCGGCCCAATCTTCTTCCGCAGGGCTCGGATGTGAACATCGATGGTCCGCTCGAGCACCAGCGTATCCTCCCCCAAGGCCGAATCGATCAACTCCGTTCGATCAAAGGCGCGACCGGGTTGCCGGATCAACGTATCGAGCAACCGAAACTCGCTCTTGGTCAACTCAACCGGCGTATCGCGCACCGTGACTCGATAG
>JBKDPB010000110.1:0-10171 GCA_046342615.1 Planctomycetota bacterium
GCGGGATAGGGCAAGCCCGTTGACTAGCTGAGAAGCTTCGCTTCCGGTGGCTCAAGGCCACCGGGGAGCCCAAGACCCCGGTGGCCTTGTGCCCCCGGTGAATCAGCTTCACAGCTAGCACCATGCAAACGCGTGGACGAGACCCCGGCGACCTTGTGTCGCCTGGTGAATCCGCTTCTTCGGCTAGAAAGCCCCCGCGTCTATCTATCTCCCCTTCTCCCGCCGGGGCGCCAGGCGGGAGCCTGGGAACGAGGGCGCCCTAGAACGAGGCGATGTGGTTGTGATCGGCACATGGAATGCGCCTTCGACCTTGATTCGGGCTGAATGCCTGCCAATCTTATCGCCCGGTCTGAAGGGTCGAGGCTAAGGCGATGGGACTGGGTGAGGTGACAGTCCCTTGGGTCCGGAGACGCAAGGCTTGGGCGGCGATTTCGGGAAGCACCGTATTGATGAAGCAGTCCGAACTCCATTCGAAGCCTGCGATCTTGCTGAGCCGGGGGATGATCTCCAATCGCCAATGGAATGCGTCCGGTTCTTGCTGATCAAACGGGCTGGTCTGGAGCACGAAGTTGTAAGCGCCGCGCGGGTGTTCGGCTTCGATGGCTTTGAGGATCGTTTGCGCGAACTGAGCCAGGTCCGCGAGTTCGTCGGGATGGCACTCCTCGAAGTGCGCGCGATGTTTCCTGGGGATGACTGAAACGGAGTAGGGAAAGCGCGAGGCGAAGGGGCAGAGGGCGACGAAGTGTTTGGATTGGGCGACGATCCGTTCCGCAGCGTGAAGCTCTTTCTCCAAGATCGAGCAGACGTAGCATCGCCGGTTGGTTTCGCGATATGCCGCGAGTCGCCTCTGGATCCGGAGAACATCGCTTGGTACAAAGTTGGTGCAGATCAATTGGCTATGGGAGTGGACGATGGTCGCCCCTGCATCGGCGCCGTAATTTTTGAAAACGACCGCGTACTTCATCTCCGGTCGAGCCCGCCAATACGCCAGCCGCTGTTGATACGCCTCGAAGACCAACCGCATGTGATCTTGGCTCAAGCTGGTCACACTCGTGACGTGTTGAGGAGATTCGATGATGACTTCGTGGGCTCCGCCCGAGGACTGTTTCACGAAGAGCGATCGCATCTCGCCATCGGCATGCTCCGCAGATTGCGTGGACGAGCATTCACAGGGTGTTCCGCAGCTGACCGCCGGAAACTTGTTGGGGACCACGCGAACCAACCATTCGGTGCGCGGCTGGGAGCGTTCGCGTTGACGCGTGGATCGGGTCGATTCCCAGTCGACGCGAGGGAGAACCAGCGATGCCTCGGGAGTCTCGTGTTCGGCGCCGCAACAAAACGGGCAACGCAGATGGGAATCGGGTTCGATATGCGGGGTTCGATCGTAATCGTCGGGACGCGTTGTGCGATTGGGAGCGAATATCACCCAGCGGTCGCTCAACCAATCATGACGCATCTCGTTCATTCTTCACAAACGTCCTTCGATGGCTGCCAGTTCGCGGGCTCGTTGATAAGCGGCAACATAACTGTCCGAACTCTTGGACCACGACCAGTCTTGAGTCATCCCCGCTTGCACGAGTTTACTCCATACCTCTGGGCTTCGAGAATAGAGTTCGATCCCTTTCAGAAGACAATTTTCGAGGGATTCGACGTCGTAGCTGGTGAACGC
This sequence comes from Planctomycetota bacterium, assembly GCA_046342615.1. Taxonomy (GTDB): domain Bacteria; phylum Planctomycetota; class Planctomycetia; order Pirellulales; family Pirellulaceae; genus JBKCUI01. The sequence continues at coordinate 1,670 of JBKDPB010000110.1, forward strand.
GAACCCCGTCGCTGTGCCGTCGTGAAGCGTCGTGTGAGTTGCATTGCAGACCGTGTCGATCAAGCCTCCGATGGCGTGAACGACGGGAATGGAACCATAGCGCAAGCTGTAAAGCTGGTTTAACCCACATGGTTCGTATCGGCTCGGCATCAGGAACAGGTCGCAACCGGCTTCGATCTGGTGCGCGAGGGGATCGGAGAAGGCCAGGCGCGCGGCGATGCGATCAGGTCGGCGGCTTGCGATTTCCTCCAGGGCTCGGGCATAGCGGGCTTCGCCGTTGCCGAGGATGACCCATTGCACGTCCTGCTGTTCAGCCCAACGCTCGAGCAGCGGGATCACCAGCCCCCATCCTTTTTGTTCCGCCAAACGACCGACCATTCCGATCAGAGGGACGTCGTCACGCACAGGCAAACCCATGCGCTCTTGAAGGTCTCGTTTGCAAGCTTGTTTTCCCGATTTCCAATGGGCAACCGAATAGCGCTGGGCGATGTGAGGATCGTGCGACGGATCCCATACCGTGTAATCGACGCCGTTGACGATGCCGACCAGGCGATTGGCCTTGGACCGCAGAACGCCGTCCAGCCCGCATCCCTCCGCAGGTTGTTGGATTTCGCAAGCGTAGGAAGGACTCACCGTGGTGATCAGGTCGGCAAAGGCGATTCCGGTCTTGAGCATATTGAGGTCGCCGAAAAACTCCATTTGCTGCCAGTTGAAGTAGCGCCAATCGAGTCCGGTCAGGGGCATGTCCGCCCCCCAGAAGCGGCCTTGGTAGGCCAGATTATGGATGGTCATGAGGGAGGCCGCTTGGCGATACCAAGGGAATTCGCGATAGCCGATCCGCTGATAGGCCGGGATCAGGCCGGTTTGCCAATCGTGGCAATGAAGAATATCGATGGGCAACTGGAGTCGATGAATCGCTTCCACCACACCCTTGGCAAAAAACGAAAACCGCTCGCAGTTGTCTCGAAAATCTCCGTTGGCGTCGCCGTAGAGCGTGTCGCGATCGAAATAGAGCGGTTGGTCGATCAAGTACACATCGACATGGCTGTTGGGCAATTGTGCTTTCAGAATATGGGCTGACATGGGTTTGCCAGCCATATCGACAACGAACGAGATGTGCGTGTCGGTCCATTGGGATGCGACTTGTTTCGCTCCGCGATAAGCAGGCATAAACAGACAACACGAATGTCCGTTGCGAGCGAGTTGAATGGGGAGAGTGCCGCATACGTCGGCGAGGCCTCCCGTCTTGGCAAACGGGATCGCTTCACTTGCGGCCATCGCAATATGCATGATGGGAGGACTCACGTGCAATGGTTGGGAACGCTACCGGGTTGGATGGGCGTCGTCGAATAGAGCGTGAGTCGCCGTGGAGGAATGTCAACACCAGAAGGGCGGAAATTTCGCAATTCCAAAAGAGTTTTAAGTCTCCAAAACTTGACCTTGGTAACAAGCAAAAGAGTTCGCTATAATCGCGACGCCCAAGTTGAGTCTTGTCCTTTTCATCCAGCGGGAACCAACGAATCGTGCTTTCAATCCGCCCCTCGGTAACGAAACATGCGTTGAGCGTCTTTGGCCGATCGATCCACCCGGAACTGTTCACCAACCACCGCACTCGACTGATTGCCCGGACCCATTATCAGGCCCGAGTCGATATCACCAGCGACGGGCACGTGATTGCCTTCACCGGCAAACGCGGTTCCACCATGACCGAAGTCGTCGGTTCGATCCAGCAATCGCTGCCGCAGCAGCGCAAGCTGTTCGAGATGAACCTGCGAGGCAAGTACGTCGAGGAAATCCAAGGAAAGCGCGGGTTGAGATACACCTCGCAGTTCGAATTGGATCGAGTTTCCGCCGATATGTTTTGGATGCTGCAAACCCAATTTCAAAATTGTCCGTCCCCCGAGGGGATGGTCTACTCGTTTGACTCCAGCGGCCGCATTCCCTTCGGAGCCCTGAGCTACGTGCACCTCGAACAACGGGAACGCCAATTGCTCGTCCAGGCATTTCATACCTTTCCGGACGATTACGCGATCGTGAAGTCGACTTCGACATTCTGGGTTGAGGCATAGGTTCCACCGAGCGAGCGCTTTGCTTTTCGCAGCCATCGTCTACGATGGAACCAAGGAAGCACGCTCATGATGCAAACCAAGAGTCTATCGACCCTCGTCCTGGTCGCGATTGCGCTGCTGGCACCGCCTGCGGCTGCCGATTTCGTCATCTACAATCTTCCGGGGAGCGATCTTGCGGTCGTTCTCGAGGGAAATGCCAAGATCCTTGGGCTGGGTGTGATCGAGTTCTCCCATCCGCTGGGCACCATCGCGTTCGGTCGCGAAAACGCGACCGTGATCCAATGTCCAACGCGTCAGGAGGAATTCGCCAAGCTTTTCGCGAAGGCGAAACGCTCGGGAACCATCGACGACTATCTGGCGGCCGCCAACCAAGCCCTTCGCCGCGGGTTGCTCAAGGAGTTTCGGGAATGCTGCAATGCCGCATATCGCGTCGCCCCCAATCACCCTGCAATGCAGCGATTGCTGGAAGCGAGGAATCGAATTCGGAAACCGATTCAAGAAAACGAACAGACCCTCAACGACTTGAAAACGTTCGTCGATCGGACCTCGATGGAGGCCATGTCCAGTCCGCATTATCTGATGCTGCACGACACAGGGACCACCAAGGCGGGCAAGGGACGCCAAACGCGTTCGGCGAAACGCCTGGAACTGCTCGAGACGGTCTACGAGTCGTACTTCATGAAGTTCGCGTTGGACGGGATCCTTCTTCCCTGCCCCGAAGAACGATTGAAGGTCGTCCTGTTTGGCGACGAACAAGATTATCAGCGGTTTTCGACCCAACTCGATGCCTCGCTCGGATCCGCGCTTGGGTACTGGTCCCCGTCAAACAACATCGCCGTTTTTTTTGACCAGGGAACAACGCAGCGAATGCGGGCACTGCAGCAGGTGAGCACCGCGCTGCAACGCCAGAAAGTTCTCGCTCGAGGAACCGCAGCTTCCAAAGAGACAGCCCACCTGGCGAACACCCTCGAGTTGCTCGTGAAAATCATCCGAGAAGAGGACGATATCGAAGTCGTGTCGCACGAGGCGACACATCAACTGGCCGGCAACACGGGCTTGATGCCTCGAGACAAGATCGCGATGCGTTGGGCGCACGAGGGACTGGCCAGCTATTTCGAGACCTCGAGCGATGCGGGTTGGGGAGGCATCGGAGCGGTGAATCAAGGTCGGCTCAAAGGGTACCGCCGGGTATCGAGCGACCCGCAGCGAGCCCCGCTGGAACTGCTGGTCAGCGACTTGCTGTTTGACAAGGCGGCCGATGGCCGCGAACGCTCCGATGCGTATGGCCAAGCCTGGGCGCTGACCCATTTCTTGATGGAGACACGGAGCGAGGCGCTCATCGAATACTACCGCACCATTTCCGAGTTGAGCCAATCGGAACAAGGGATCCAACGGGGCGAGTTGGTCGACCGGTTTCGCGAGTGCTTTGGAGACCTGCGCTCGCTGGAGTCTCAATGGCACCAATACATGGCCGGTTTGAAGACGGACATCGACCGCATGCGAGATGCCATGAAGTGACCCGTCGATCGGTTCCCCGGTAGGACCTCGCAGGTTCATCGGTGCCGAAGCAGCCCGGGTTGCACATCGAGGTCGAGCGTATCGGCTTCGCCTGCGAGGTACCGTTCCCAGGCGAGCGCCCCCATGACCGCGTTGTCCGTACACAGCTTGGGATCGGCAATATGCAATTCGATTCCGCGTCGGTTGCATGCTTCGCGCAATTGCTCCCGAAATTTTCGGTTCGCAGCGACTCCCCCACCCACGCACAACCGCCGCGGATTCGTGCGATGCACAGCCAGCATCGATTTGCCGACCAGGCAATCGATGACCGCCTGTTCAAAAGAAGCTGCGATGTCGGCTTTCTGCGAATCGGACAACTCGATCTTCAGTCCGTCTGGTTGACCGCATCGCGCGATATGGTATCTCACGGCTGTCTTGAGGCCCGAGAAACTGAACTCCAATCGGCTCGGGTCGTCGAGCAAAGGGCGCGGAAATGGAATGGCCTTTGGATCGCCGCGTTCGGCCAACTTGGAAAGATACGGACCGCCGGGAAAGGGGAGACCCAACATGACCGCAACCTTGTCGAACGCTTCCCCCGCAGCATCGTCGATCGTTCCTCCGAGATAGGTCCAATCGATCGGGGAGTCGCACTGGTACAGGTTGGTATGTCCACCGCTGACGACGAGCCCCACGCACGGAAAGATCGTTTCCGGCTTACCGATGCCGCATGCGTAGATGTGGGCTTGAACGTGGTTGATTCCGATCAAGGGCTTGGACCACGCGAGCGACAACGCTTTGGCGGCCGACAAACCGACCAGCAGCGAGCCGGGCAACCCAGGATGCGTCGCGACGGCGATGGCGCACAATTGCGCCGCATCGATCCGGGCCTGTCGCATCGCGGTATCGATCACCGGAAGGATTCGTTCCAAGTGGGCGCGTGCCGCGATCTCCGGAACGACCCCAGCAAACTGCTCGTGCAGCGACTCCTGCGTCGCGATGCACTCGCCGAGCACTTTCCCGTCCCGCGCGAGAACTGCGGCCGCGGTTTCATCGCAAGTCGATTCGATAGCCAACAGGTACATGCCCGCGCTCTCGCGGATGGGATGAGGTTGAGTCATGGGGTTGGATGCGGAAGTTCGATTTGCGATCCCACCCGCGATTGGATCAAGTGCCTGATGCGGGGCCATTCGGACGGCGCCTTCTCGAGCGCCAAGGGATAGGCAATCGGAAGAGCATAGACCGTCCGCTTCAACGAAGTATCATCGGCTAGCAAAAACGCTTCGAGCCATTCCTCAATCGCATGGAAGTCGAACAACAGCACCTCGGCGATTCGGATAGCGTCCTGGACGATGAATTCACGCCCGAGCGGAAGCAAGTAGTGCAGAAGGTTCGAGGATCGATCCAAGCGAGTTCGTCGGATGATATCGATGCTGCGCAATTGCGATGCGCGTCCCATCTGGGCGAATCGATCGGCGATCCATGTGAGCGTGCGCGGGGATCGGCCGCGAATCAAGGCGATGGAAGCCATGTCCGCGATCGAGGAGAGGTCGGATTGCGACAGGACCAGCAGAGGTTCCTCGAATCCCTGCACCGAATGCCGCGATGCCAACTCGAGAACCGCTCGCGCCAGCGGAGACGGTTCGCTGTCATCGGCCCATGCATCGAAGCCTCGTTGCATCCAGGGATCGGCTTGGCCCCGCTGCAGGAGGGCCTCGAGCGCGACCGCAATATCGCTCGGTTGTCCATCTTCGAAATCGAGGCACAACGAGGATGTCGACCGATGCAGGGCCGCCACCCGCTCCTGCATCGACTCGATCGGGACGCGAAAAAAGATTTTCGACGTCGTCTTCAACCGCTGCATCGCCTCCAGATGCGACTCGAAAACCGTCGCATCGCACACCGACAGGGCTTCGATCAACTTGCCCGCGCAGCGACACACGCGGTCGGTCAGCTTTCGCCCCTGCGACATCGATTCGGCCCGCGCCAGGCACTCGGGCAGCATTTCCGACCGGATCGGTAGATGGGAGACCAGCGGGAACTCGGGAAACGCCTCCTCCGCCCCCCACCGGTCCCACGCCGAGAAAATCGCGGGGAGGATTCCCGGATGGGAAACGTAAGAACTGGTCAGCAATTCCAGGGACGCCGAACGAACGAGAGGGTCAGGATGAACCAACCATCCAATAAGCTGATCATCGGTGACTGCCATTTGAATTCCACCAGGCCCCAAACCGACCCGCCTGCGCGGGAAAAACTGTGTCGCAGAAAGGATGACCCAGACCGCCTCGATCAACAACCGCAAAATGGAGGGAAGGGCGGACGGCTGAGGCCAAATCACCAGCCTTGGGGCACCAGGCCCCGGTTCATCAGCCGGCAGACGCTAGCCTGCGGCTGACGGGAAGGCAAAAACCGACATTTCCGGATTGTAATCCGGTTGCCGACCGGCTTGGTACGCGCTATGCTTCTCGTAGTGGTGTGGGCTGTTCGGGGTTGCCGAAATGGCCGATGGGAAATCTTATTAGGAGAAACGAACGTTGATCACTTACCTGATCTTGGTGGGTCCTGCGATCTTGTTGGCTTTGTACGCACAGTGGCGCGTGAGTGCTGCCTACAGCCAGATGAGCCAGGTTCCGGCTCGGATGACGGGGGCGGAGACGGCTCGGCGCATATTGAACTCGGCGGGGTTGCACGACATTTCCATCGAAATGGTACCGGGACACCTGTCGGATCATTACGACCCATCCTCCAAGGTGGTGCGATTGAGCAGCGATGTGTACAGCGGAAACTCCATGGCTGCGGTGGGGATCGCTGCGCACGAAGTGGGGCACGCGATCCAGGACGCGAGAAATTACTCGCCGCTTGTGATTCGGAACTTCGCGGTTCCGGTAGCTGGCTTTGGGAGCTCGCTCGCATCGGTCTTGTTGACGGTCGCCTTCGTCATGCTCTTTTCGGGGATGATCGCGTTGGGCAAGACGGTTCTGCTGATCGCGATTATCGGTTTCAGTGCTGTCGTATTTTTTCAGCTAATCAATTTGCCGGTGGAGTTTGATGCCAGTTCGCGGGCGAAGGACGAGCTCGTGTCGCACGGCATCATTTCCTCGTCGGAGCTGCCCTACGTGAGCCGCGTGCTGAACGCAGCCGCATTGACCTACGTCGCGGGCACGCTCAGCTCGGTCATGACGCTAGCCTATTACTTGCTCCAGTACGCCGGGCTGTCGCAAAGCGAAAGCTAAGAATGCAGGGGTTGGTGCTAGCTGTAGAAGCTTTGCCTCCGGTCGCACAAGGCAACCGGGGGGCGGAATCGGGCAAGTTCGATGACTCGCTGCGAAGCTTGGCTTCCGGTGGCTCAAGGCCACCGGGGAGCCGAGACCCCGGCGACCTTGGGTCGCCGGTGAATCAGCTTCCCAGCTAGAGACGCGGCCCAACGCGCGATCAAGACCCCGGCGACCTTGTGTCGCCTGGTGAATCAGCTTTCTTAGCTAGGGGCGCTGCGATCACTTCCCTAGCTGTAGAAGCTTTGCCTCCGGTTGCACAAGGCCACCGGGGGGGCGGGATCGGGCAAGCCCGATGACTAGCTGATAAGCTTGGCTTCCGGTGGCTCAAGGCCACCGGGGAGCGGGAAGCGGTGGCACAGAGCGACCGGGGGGCGGGACGCGGTGGCTCAAGGCCACCGGGGGGCAGGAATTTGTGGCACAAGGCCACCGGGGAGCTGCGGGTGAGATCGCATACGGCGACGGACGTGGGAAGTCCGCCAATAAAAAAAGAGCTGCGATTGAATCGCAGCTCTTTTTCAATTTTAGGTCAAACAGTTCTTTGACGACTACTTGCGACGACGACGGATAAATCCGACGAGACCACAAGCTCCCGCACCGAGGATCGCAATCGAAGTCGGTTCGGGAACAGCAGCAAAAGTGTACTTCACGAGGAAAGCATCACCCTGACCCGCAACAAAACTGCTGGCGGTCGTGGAAGCCTTGAAAACTACAGAGCCATCAGACTTGATTGCATTCATATCTGCTGCGGTCAGATTGAACATGGCTGTGATGATGTCATTCGATGGTACTGACCCCGTACGTGTCAGCGTACCAGTGAAAACATTATCTAGCATCACTGTAAACGACGTCGGGGACTGCGTCCAGAATAGACCTTGAACGGTGACCTTGAGCGTCCCACCTGCACTAACATTCCAGCCTCCGATACCGGACTTCGTATCGGTGGCTGACAGTGTTCCTTCATTCAAAATTACACTACCACTGACCGACGACGCCGTCGCAACACTGGACATCGCGCAGGACACGAGTCCGATCAACAAACAAATCAAAGCGTGTTTCATCTAGAGATCTCCAATAAAAATTTCTGTCACCGCGCTACATCCTAACCGATGCGACCGGGAAGATCAACGATTTCGGAAAAGTTTTTCCGGATTAATCCGCCCTCATTTTCCAGGATTTTTCCACCTATCGGGCGATGCGGGTGTCTAGGAGTCGGTTCCCTTGGCGGGGGCGGATTTCGCAGGCTCCGTGGGCTCGACCTGGAATTCTCGGACGAGTTGGTCGAAAACGGGTTGCTCGAGAACGTGCAGCATCTTTTTTCGCAGGCCAGACTGAAGGGCCCGCCCGAATTCTTGCTTGGCCAGGGCGAATTCCCGGGCTTCGAACATGGCCTGGGCCAGGTGGAACCGGAGCAAGGGATGGGGGTAGGCGGCCACGGCCGCCTCGAGGTCCTTGCGGGCCAAGGTCAGATTGCCCGCAGCCAGGTGGCATGCGGCCCGCGTATCGAGCAACATGGGGGATTCCCCCACGATGGCGATGGCCTGCTGAACGAGGGAGATGGCTTCGTCCGGCTTGGTCCGTTTCAGGGCCAACAGGTTGGCGAGATTGTTGAGAGCGACCGTGTCCTTGGGATTGGCGGCTAGCAATTCGCGGTAAATGCGTTCGCC
>JBKDPB010000111.1:0-13241 GCA_046342615.1 Planctomycetota bacterium
GCTCGGGTCTCGATTTCGGGACCAGCGTGATAGTCCAACCGGACGGCAAGATCGTGATCGGGGGTTACTCGATCACTGGCAATTATGACTTCGCGATGATTCGTTATGACGCGAATGGCTCGCTGGACACTGGGTTCGGTAACGGCGGAAAGGTTACCACCACCGTTGGCAGCGGAAATGATTACAGCTTCGGACTCAAGGTCCAGTCCGATGGCAAGCTGGTGCTCGCCGGTTTGGCTTCCGTCAGTGGCACCGACGATGTCTCGCTCGTTCGCTATAACACCGATGGTTCGCTCGATACGAGCTTCGGAACCGGCGGCCGCGTAACCACCACGGTCGGCACAGGTAATGAACGAGCCTGGAGTTTGTCAATCCAGTCCGATGGGAAGCTGGTAATTGGCGGCTATGCGACGATTGGCAGTACCGATGACTTCGCCCTCATCCGCTACAACACTGATGGTTCACTCGACACCTCCTTCGGCAGCGGAGGCAAAGTCACGACTGCGATTGGAACCGGCAGCGAGCAGGCGTATGGCATCGTCATCCAGACCGACGGCAAAATCGTCCTCGGGGGTTTCTCCCGGATTGGCTCAACGGATGACTTTGCAGTAGTGAGATACAACTCCGACGGCTCACTTGATACGCGTTTCGATTTGTCAGGTACCCTCGGCGGCAGCATCAACTACACCGAAAACGGCAGCCCAGTGGTGCTCGACGGCAATGTCCAGATTTTTGATGTCGAGCTGAGCAGCAGCAACTTCAGTGGCGCGACCCTGACCCTCGTGCGCAATGGAGGGGCCAACTCGCAAGATCTCTTCTCCGCGACTGGTACCTTGGGCGCACTGACTCAGGGCGGCAACCTTGTCGTCGGCGGGACGACGATCGGTACGGTCACCACCAACAGCGGCGGGACTCTGGTTTTGAGTTTCAACTCCAGTGCCACCAACGCCCTGGTCAACTCGGCGATGCAGCAGATCGCGTACGCGAATTCTAGCGACGCTCCGCCAGCGAGCGTGCAGATCGACTGGAGCTTCAGCGATGGCAATAGCGGCACGCAGGGAACCGGCGGGGCGCTGACTGCCACCGGCAATGTGCTGGTCAACATCACGGCGATCAACGATGCCCCGGTCGCCGCCAATGACACGTTCATCACCGCCGAAGACACCGCAATCACCTTCGACGTGCGGACCAACGACAGCGATGTCGACAGCGGGTCGCTCAGTGTGACCCAAATCAACAGCACCGCGATCTCCGTCGGCGGTTCGGTTGCGGTCACCGGCGGCAGCGTCACGCTCAACGCGAACGGCACCCTGACCTTTGCGCCGACCGCCAACTGGAACGGTACCCCTTCGTTCACCTACACCCTCTCCGACTGCAACTTGACGGCGACGGCGACGGTGAATGGTATCGTAACGGATGTCAACAACACGCCCGTCGCAATCGCGGACACAGCCATCGCCATCGAAGCTGGCGGCATCAGCAACGGTACTGCGGGCACCAACCCCACCGGCAACGTTTTGGCGAATGACACCGATGCCGACTTGTGGGACACGAAAACCGTGACCGGTGTCGCAGGAGGTACCGTTGGCAGCGCCACTGGCAACGTCGGCAGTTCGGTGAATGGGAACTTTGGTTCAATCCAAATCGCGGCCGATGGCAGCTACACCTACACCGTCGACAACAGCAACGCAGCGGTCCAGGCCTTGCGAACCTCGAGCAACACGCTGAACGATGTATTCACCTACACCATGCAGGACTCGATCGGTTTGGCCAGTTCAACCCAAATCACGGTAACGATCCAAGGAGCCAACGACGCTCCGAGCGATCTGTCCGGCAGCTTGACCGTAGCCGAGAATTCCAGCAACGGTACGGCAGTGGGGACCGTCACGGGTCAAGATATCGATTCCGGGGAAACCCTCTCTTATTCATTGGTCAATGATGCTGGCGGTCGATTCGCCATCCATAGCAGCACCGGGGTTGTAACTGTCGCCAACGGCAGCATGCTGAACCGTGAAGCTGCGACCAGCCACAGTATTACAGTTCGCGTCACCGACAGCAGTGGTTCCAGCGATGAAAAAGTGATGGCAGTGACCCTCACCGATGTCGACGAATTCGATGTCGGCACCGTCACCGACACAAGCATCCTCAGCAATCACGTTCAAGAAAATGCTCCGATTGGAACCCAGGTCGGAATCACCGCCTCGGCCCTCGATGCCGATGTGACCAACAACACGATCTCGTACTCGCTCCTCCAGGATGTGGGCGGACGATTCGCGATCGACAGCACGACCGGCGTCGTCACCGTCGCCGGCCCCATCGATCGGGAAGTCGTCGGTCCTGTCGGTTCGATCACCGTGCGAGCGAATTCGAGCGACGGCTCCTTCGCCGACCAGGTCTTTTCGATCCAGATCCTGGATGCGGACGAATTCGATCTCGGACCGGTGACCGATTCCGATTCCAATATCAATCGCGTCCAGGAAAATGCCGCAGTGGGAACCGTGGTTGGGATTACCGCTTCCTCGAGCGATGGAGACGCGACAGACACCATAACCTATGCATTGGTCGATAATGACGGTGGACGATTCGCGATCGACAGCACGACCGGCGTCGTCACCGTCGCCGGCCCCATCGATCGGGAAGTCGTCGGTCCTGTCGGTTCGATCACCGTGCGAGCGAATTCGAGCGACGGTTCGTTTACCGACCAGATTTTTTCGATCGCAATCCTGGACCTGGATGAATTCGATCTAGGACTGATCACCGACGCGGATTCTCTGAGCAATCGCGTCCCTGAGAATGCCCAAAATGGAACCCTCGTCGGGATCACGGTATCCGCCGCAGACCTGGACGCAACCAACAATACCGTTTCCTACACTTTGATCGATGACGCGGGCGGAAGATTCGCGATGGATCCAACGACCGGGGTAGTCACCGTCGCCGATGGCAGCAGGCTGGACTATGAATCGCAGACCAACCACTCGATCGTGATCCGGGCAACGAGCACCGATGGTTCGGAGTCGATCCGGTCGCTCTCGCTCGATGTCCTCCCAGTCAACGAACGACCGATCGCCACGGGCGAAAGCTATCAGACCGATTTTGTGACTCCCGTCGGGATCCCAGTTTCGCAGCTTCTTGCCAACGACATTGATCCCGAAGGGGATGTCCTGACGGTGAAACTCGTAGCCTTGCCAAACAGTGGCAAGTTAATCCTTCAAGAAAACCGGCCGTGGGTCTACACACCGGAACCCAATTTCTCGGGGGTTGTCACGATCGTGTACGTCGTATCGGACGGCTTCCTCTACTCCGATCCGCAAACCTTGCAAATTCTGGTCGTACCACCGTCTACAACGATCGTCGCTCCGCCGGAAAATCGAGATAGTCCGGCCGTAGCGAGCGATCCAGCACCCGCCGCTACCGTCATCAAACAGCCCGACTCAGGTCCAGCCGCAGCAACTCCGTTATTAGCTCCGCCCCCGATCGAGAATTTCAACTCCAAGTCGGAGATGGCTACGGCGGATGAGGAATCGGTGCAGATTTCCAGTGAACTCCCCAGACCGAGAACGAAACTGGATGTCTCTTCGAAAACGCATTCCGGAGAATCGATCCAAGATCATCGAATGCTGATTGCACGCGAGCTTACCAATGCCCCTGGCGTTCATCGTTTGCAACTCGACCTCAACCCTCGAAGTGGTATCCAATTGGAACAGGTTGTAACCAGACAATTTGTTCCACTGGAATCGCGAGAATCTCTTGACGACAAGAAGCAAGAATTCGTCTATCAGACCGCTGCTCCCGTCGTCGTTGGGACGATGATCGGAGTGGGAGTATCGCTGCATGTGCTCGCCAGTGCCCAGATCGGAAGCACGTTCCTGTCGCAATCGGGCATTTTTATGCCCTTGGACCCAATGACAGTCTTGGAAGGGACCTCGAAAGTGAAAAAGTCGAAGGAGCGGGAGGATCTTCTGTTCGATGTGACATCGATTAAGAATGTAAATGCGAGCTGAAAAATGTCCGGGACAAGCCGGAATCAAAACATCGGCGAGCTCCTGTCGTGACATCTCTGGAACGATTAGGGATTGGATGTCGACAAAAGGGTTGCCGTGACCAGTTTCAATCTCGCGATGGCGATCATGTGATCGGATTGCGCTCGCGCCCATGCATTTTCGGACTGCACCAGTTGGAGTTGCGCGTTGAGAAGTTGGTCCAGCATGAGGCTTCGTTGCGTTTCATCGCGAAACGCATCCTTCCAGCGATCGGTGAGATACTGTAATTCCGAATGCACTGCCAACGTCGCTTGAATTGAGGAAGCCAACTCCTGGTAGGCTGCGTCGATTTGTGAGACCGCTTCGACGACCGAGGCCTCAATGTTGAGCAATGTTTGGTCCAGTTCGAGCAAATTTTGGCGGAGTTCCAAGCGTCGTTCGCGCAGGATTGCTTTGGAGGCGATGTTCCGAACGGGCCGCTGGTAGACCAATCCCCCCGAGTAACTCGGCTTGCCTCGCGAAAATTGATCGACCCACGATTGACCCATAAAGTAATCACCATTGAGCCCTCTCAAGTAGCCATCGACGACCAGGTCGAGTGTTGGGCGCAGATCCTGTTCCGCGACATTTAACTTGACTCGCGTGGCCTGAATGTTGAGTTTCAGCGCCTGAATCTGGGGGTGATAGACCAAGACCTTCGACAGTTCTTGTTGCAGTGAGATGTCATACTTCCAATCGGTAGGCAACGTCATGGGGAGTATTTCAATCGGAGATGCATCTCGCAAATCCGGCGAGCCGATGGCGGCCCGCAATTGAGCCTCCGCGATCGCGATCTGCGCGAGAACTTTGGCTTGAGCCGCATCTAACTTGGAGATGGCTGAATCGGCACGCCAAAGCTGGCTTTGCAGGCTATCGATATCGGCGCGGCCGGCAAGTTGATCGCGGAGTTGCATCAGCACCGCAATCGCGCGGCGATTTTGTCGGTAAAAAGCGCGAGCGCTGGCAAGTTCCCAGTAAGCGACCGAGATCTTGTAGACGTGTTCCTGGATTCCCTCGATTGCCGTTTGCGAACTTGCATCGGTAGCAAGCTCCGCGATCACGATCGTCGAGCGATTGTAGGAGACCCCGCTCCCTTTCATCAAAGGTTGGGTGTAACCGAGGCGGAGTTTGGTACTTGCCTGCTGCTTGGGTTGAAAGAAATCGGAATTGTTGTCGAGGAAATCCAATTCCTGTCCTAGGTCCGTCGTTCCTCCCCGGAAGTTCTTGCGTTTGATTCCGAGCCGATTGTCCGTGCCGATTTCCTCCAGCGGTTTCTTTGAACCGGTGACGAGTGTGTTGCCAACAGGGTCCGATGTGTCCCGAAAGATTGAATCGACGAAGGTAGTCGGGTCGAATGGCCCGAGTGCCTGATCGATTTTCGTCTCAAGGATTTGGGGCTCAAGCTGTACGGATTGGACGTGCGGGGAATGGGTGAGCGCCGCGGAGATCAATTCATCGAGATCGCGGGGCAGAACATTGACTGGGTGGCCCAGCGGCTGATTCGCTTCATCGATCCACCATGGACGGATCAGGACGGTAGCTTGTTGCGCCTTGGAAGGATACGAATCCTCCCTCAGCTCGATACCCGGCAACGATTCGGGGATAGGGCTCGGATTCGGCTCCCCATCGTCCTCCCAACCCGGATAAGCATCGAGTTCAGGCTGGGTTTCACCCGCTCGGGGGAGGGATGGAGGAGGTAGAGTCTGACCATAGCTGGAGCCCAGTCCTGTGCTCAGTAACCACAGGCTTGCGAAGACCGCGATCGCATCGGCATACCCTTTCGCGGAAAACATCGAAGCTCGGCTCGTTTCTTCCCTTCAAGCAACAAAGACTCCCAGACGGTTTCTTCGGATGAACCTATGACAGATCCTCAATCCAGAAGAATCGTCCGAACACATTTTCGAGTAGCCCACGCTACTTTGATCATAGCCGTTACAACCGGTTTAGATTCCGCAATTGTTGCCGGCTAGCCGAAACCCCAGCAGGCGTTTTTTCCTGGTCGACCGATCCACGAGGTAATCTTAGACGCGGTCCTGCGCGCGGATGCTATTTGGCATGAAATCCGGTATAACCCTAACAGATTATCGGTTCACAGGTTGTGGCGCTCCTCCAGTATTTCTCACAGCATTTTTCGATGCTTCGGACGAGGCTTCATCGATTGCTAGTTAAGCAATCGGTGGATGCTCCCCCCAGCCTCGACCTGAGATTTTTGGAGGATCGCATACTCTACAGCGGTGCCCCCTTGGCATCTGATCTTCTGGTGTCCGGCAACGCTGGCTCGGTGAACGAGAATTTTCTGATCGATGGCGTCGATCCGCAAGCTTATACCAATCCAGACGCCTGCCCGCCTCCCTCAGGTGACGCTCCAACGGCCGGCAACGACGATTTCGCGGATCGGATGGAAAGCAGTCTGCAGGAACTCGATTCGCTGTTGAGTCAACTCCTGCTTCAAGATCGCGATTCGCAGGTGGATGACAAAACACCTGCAAACGGATCGCTCGCCGATACAACCGCAACCAACTTTGACGCTGGAGATACCGGCACGGCGGACACGGGTTTCGGAGATACGGGCGGAGGTCGACTCCGCGAGTTGTTGGTGATCGACACCGCCTTGCCGGACTACGAGCGTCTATTGGCAGCTTTGCAGCTCGAATCGAATTCCGACTGCGAGTTCACGATCGTGACGGTGGATCGCTCGATCAATGGAGTCGAGCTCGTCCGGGAACAGTTGGCCACGTCTGAACAGAAGTACAGTGCAGTCCACTTGGTCACGCACGGTTTTTCGGGGGGCTTGCAGTTGGGTGATGCAGTGTTGACGGCTGGGAGCCTCGGTGATTATGCGTCGCTCTTGCAAGCCTGGCAGACTGGACTGACGGCAGATGCCGATCTCTTTCTCTACGGTTGCTCGATTGCCGACGGAGCCAGCGGTATCGCCTTTGTGGATCAGCTGTCGGCCCTTCTGAATGTCGATGTTGCTGCGAGTACCGATGCCACGGGTGCGTCAGCGCTCGGCGGGGACTGGGATCTCGAGTACCGTGCGGGCCGGACGATGGAAGATCGTTCGCTTTCCATTCGAGATGATGACTGGGACCATCTGTTGCTGACGTATACGGTGCGAGACAATTTTTCGAATTCCTCCTGGAGCAACAATGACGGCACCAACGCCTGGGCGGCTCTCTGGACCGAGACGGATGCGGGCGGTACGGGCACCACCACTGGCAACATTTTGATCGCCGGCGGCCAGTTGCAGATGCTGGCTGCCAATGGAGCCGACGCTTTATCCCGTCAGGCGAATTTGACCGGGGCGCATGCTGCGACGCTCACGTTCACTTACGATAGCACCTTGGACAACAATGGGCTCACATCGAGTATTACGCTGGACGTTTCCTCCGATGGAATCACCTGGACGACACTCGATACGTTTTCGCGCACACAAAATACGGCCGCTGGGAGCAAGTCCTACGATCTGACCTCGTACATCTCGAACCAGACTAGGGTTCGTTGGGATGTCGGCACCGCGGCCAGCGGCGCATTCTTTCTCTACGTCGACAATTTCCAAATTTCGTATGACATCAATACGGCTCCGACTGCCGTGGCAGACGCAGCGACCGCGGTCGAGGCCGGCGGGGTCAGCAATGGAACGGCTGGCACGAATCCGACTGGTAACGTGCTGAACAACGATACGGATGCAGATTCCGGAGATACCAAAACGGTCACTGGGGTCGCGGCTGGGGTCGCGGGCAGCGCCAGCGGTAACGTCGGCAGCTCGGTCACTGGCACCTATGGTTCCATCAGCATCGCTTCCAATGGCACGTATACCTACACGGTCAACAACAGCAACGCTACCGTTCAGGCTCTGCGCACCACGAGCAACACCCTCACCGATACGTTCACCTACACGATGCGCGATACCCTGGGTTTATCCAGCACCACGCAAATAACCGTGACGATTCAGGGAGCCAATGACGCACCCACCGCTGGGGTCGATGCAGCGGTCGCGGTCGAAGCGGGCGGAATCAGCAACGGAACGGCCGGTACCAATCCGACCGGCAATGTACTCACGAACGATACCGATGTGGATACAGGGGATACCAAGACGCTGACGGGAGTTGTCGCAGGCGTTGCGGGGAGCGCCAGCGGTAACGTCGGCAGCTCGGTCCTCGGCACCTATGGTTCGATCAGCATCGCTTCCAACGGAGCGTACACCTACACGGTCGACAACAGCAATGCGACGGTTCAGGCCCTCCGCACCACCAGTAATACCTTGACCGACACGTTCACTTACACGATGCGCGATACGCTGGGGCTGACCAGTACCACGCAGATCACAGTGACGATTCAGGGAGCCAATGACGCACCCACCGCCGTGTCGGATACGGCGATCGCGGTCGAAGCGGGAGGAGTCAGCAACGGGACGGCCGGTACGAATCCGACCGGCAATGTGGTGACGAACGATCCCGATCCCGATTCAGGCGATACCAAGACGGTGACCGGTGTTGCCGTGGGGGTCGTTGGCAGTGCCAGCGGCAATGTCGGCAGCTCGGTCGCTGGTAGCTACGGTTCGATCAGCATCGCCGCAAACGGCGGCTACTCGTATACCGTCAACAACAGCAACTCCTTGGTAGAGGCTCTGCGGACATCCTCCAACACACTCACGGATGTATTCACCTATACCATGCAGGATGCGAGTGGAAGCGCGACCACTGCACAAGTCACCGTGACCATTCAGGGAGCCAACGATGGACCTGTTGCGGTTGCCGACTCGGCGACCGCCGTCGAAGCTGGAGGGACGAACAATGGCACTGCTGGTTCCAATCCTACGGGCAATGTCCTCACCAACGATACCGACGTGGACGCGGGAGACACCAAGACGGTTGCTGGAGTTGCCGCTGGAGTGGTTGGTTCGGCATCGACCAATGTTGGATCGACCGTGTCCGGAGCCTACGGAGCTTTGATCATCGCTGCCGATGGCAGTTATGCGTATCAAGTGGACAATACCAATGCCGCGGTGCAGGCACTGAGATCGGCAACAGATACGCTGACGGATATTTTCACCTACACGATGCGAGACACGGCGGGTGCGTTTGCGACGACTCAACTAACGATCACCATTCAAGGCAGCAATGATGCCATTTCTACAGGGACCGATACGGCCACGGCCATCGAGGCCGGCGGAGTATCCAACGGCACCGCCGGCTCGGATCCCACCGGGAATGTTCTGACCAATGATTCCGATGTCGATTCGCTCGATACGCAAACGGTCACGGGCGTTGCGGCTGGCGTATCGGGGACCCCTACTACGGGTGCTGCATCGAATGTCGCGGGTTCCTATGGCTCGATCAATATCGCATCCGACGGCAGCTACACCTACACCGTCGACAACAGCAATGCAACCGTCCAAGCTTTGCGAACCTCGGCAGATACGATCGTCGATGTTTTTACCTACTCCGTAAGGGATTCAGGCGGCCTGACTTCAACGGGGCGTATCAGCGTCACGATAACCGGTTCCAACGACAGTCCGACGGCTGTCGCGGATTTGCACACCATTGTCGAAGCCGGAGGCACCAATAACTCAACAGGATCTTCGACACAGACCGGCAACATCTTAGTCAACGACACCGATCCCGATGCGAATGACACAAAAACGGTGACCGCCGTAGCGTTTGGCGCCTGGACTTCTGTGCTGGGTGGAGTCGGGACGACAATGATCAGTGACTACGGCACGATGACCGTCAACGCCAATGGTACCTTTACCTACTGGCTAGACAACAGCTTGGAGGCTGTCGAAGCGCTTCGCACCAGCAGCGACACTCTGCAAGAAGTCTTTACGTACACGTTGCAGGATACGGCCGGAGCTTCGTCGTTAGCCCGTATAACGATTGTTATCACCGGAGGCAATGATGCACCTCAAGCAGTTGCCGATTCATTCACTGCGACGGAATCAAGGGGATACTCCAATGCAATTCCTGGGTCGAACGCTACCGGAAATGTGCTGAGCAATGATGCGGATATCGATTCCAGCGATACCCGAACAGTCATTGGCGTCGCGCATGGTGTCGTCGGCTCAGCGAGTTCCAATGTCGGAACTTCGCTTGTAGGGGCCTATGGTTCGATCACCATAGCCGCAAACGGATCCCTGACTTACGTCGTGGATCAAATGAATGCATCCGTCCAAGGTCTTCGACTGGCATCGGAATCCATCGACGATGTGTTTAGCTACACGATGCGCGACGCTGGCGGACTGACTTCGACAACGCAGGTCACTATCCGAATCACGGGCGGGAACGATGCTCCTACGGCGGTTGCTGATCAGATTCTAGCGACTGAGGCAGGCGGGTACAGCAACACGACTCCAGGCGTTAACCCAACAGGAAATCTACTTGCGAACGATATCGAACCCGACTTCGGAGATTCGATCACCGTCATCGGGATTGCTTTCGGCCAAATCGACATGATCTCCGGATCGGTGGGGACGAGCGTCGGTGGCAGCTACGGTTCAATCGTGGTTGCGAGCAACGGAACCTACACTTACACCGTCGACAATAACAACGCGAGCGTGCAAGCGCTCCGGACAATCTCCGACCAATTGCATGAAACCTTTACCTACACCATCCAAGATAGCTTTGGTTACGTTTCCACTGCACAAATCACCGTAACGATCCAAGGAGCAAAAGACGCGTCAACAGCCGTTGCCGATACATTGCTTGCTACGGAAGCTGGCGGGGCAAACAACAATACCGGCGGAGCCAATCCAACAGGAAACGTCCTATCGAACGATACGATGGTTGACACGGGTGACGTTCTGACGGTCACCGGCGTAGCGATAGGCAGCGGCACTCCCCTGTCCCAATGGGTTGGTACCGTGATCAATGGAACGTATGGCACGTTCCTGGTCCATTCAGACGGCTCTTACTCCTATCAAGTGGACAACAGCAACAGTATCGTTCAGTCGCTGCGCGTTCTCGCGGAGACCGTGAGCGAAACCTTCACCTACTCGATGCAAGACAACACCGGGTTGTCATCGTCAGCGCTCATCACCGTCATAATTCGGGGCAATAACGATCGCATCGTGGCTGTGTCGGACTCGACGAACGCTACTGAGGCTGGCGGGGTGAACAATTCGATTGCGGGCGTCAATCCCTCAGGAAACGTGCTTGCCAATGACACCGATGTCGACGCAGGAGACGCAAAAACGGTCGTCGGCGTCGGAGCCGGAAATCTCAGCTCTGTCCTCGGAGGCGTTGGGTCGGCAACCCTAGGGAAATATGGATCGGTTACCATCGCCGCCGACGGTTCATACACGTACACCGTCGACAACAGCAATGCCGCAGTCCAGGCCTTGAGGACGAGTACGACAACATTAAGCGACGTTTTCACCTATCAGGTCGAAGATACCGCAAAAACGAGTTCGACCGCGAGACTTACGGTAGTCATCACGGGCGCCAACGACGCGCCGACGGCTTGGTCCGATCAGGTGATCGCGCAACGATCGGGCGCGAATGGTTTTGCGGGTGTTAATCCATCCAGCAATGTTCTTCCTAACGACACGGATCCTGACAGCGGGGATACCCGATCCGTCGTCGGACTCAGTGCTGGAGTCGTAGGTCAAGCCAGCGGAAACGTAGGTTCCTCGATCAATGGCAGTTACGGTTCGGTCACTCTCCATGCCGATGGGAGCTACACCTATGTCGTTGATAATAATAACGCAACGGTCCTTGCGCTGAGTTCACCGAGCCAATGGATTCAAGACACCTTCACGTACACGATCTCGGACGCCTCCGGACTAACGTCGACGACCCAGATTTATGTCAGAATCTATGGTGCCGGAACAAACTCGTTGGGGAGCAACACCGTTTATGCCACCGAGGCGGGAGGTTATGGTAATTCAACGGCGGGTCTGAATCCGAGCGGTGACCTCACGGCAACTCCGACCGACGTCATTATCGGTGCTGCGTCGGGATCAACCAGTAACACACCTCCCGGAAATGTAGGGCAGGTGTTGGCTGGCAATTACGGAACGATTACCATCGCTGCAGACGGCAGTTACTCGTACACAGTCAACAATGCCCACGGTTCTGTCCAATCGCTTCGTGAATTATCCCACAGTATCGCAGACGTCTTTAGCTACACCGTCAGAGATTCGAATGGGATTGAGTCGGAGTGGCGGTTAACCGTCGCCATCCGGGGCGCCAACGATGCTCCCGCCGCAGTGGGAGACACTTTTACGGCTATCGAAGCGGGAGGCTTTGATAATGCAAACCCCAGTGGCACAGACGCAACCGGAAACATCCTCATCAATGATACAGATGTCGACTTTGGCGATACAAGGACGGTCATCGGAGTTGCAGCAGGCATACAGTCTTCGACCGTAGGAAACCTTGGATCCAGCCTCAGCGGCAATTACGGTTCCATTACGGTTTCGGGTGACGGTTCGATCGTTTATGTGGTTGACAATAACAATGCAGCCGTCCAGGCGCTACGGACCGATAGCGATACCTTGCAGGATGTCTTCTCCTACACGATTCAAGATCTTGCGGGATTGACCTCGACGTCACAAATCACCATCCAAATCACCGGAAGCAATGACGCTCCAACCGCAGTGGAGGATCAGCTAGCGGCGCAAGAAGCCGGTGGCTACAACAATACTTCGGCCGGAGTCAATCCCACCGGCAATGTGTTCGCCAACGATATCGACCCAGACAGCGGTGACACCAAGACGGTCATCGGGGTAATCGATGGAGCGATCTCGCAGGTTTCCGGAAACGTGTCTTCCTTGGTCGCGGGTGTTTATGGTTCGATAATCATTGCCTCCGATGGGACTTACCTCTACACGGTTGACAATCTTAATATAGATGTGGAAAAACTGCTTGCCAATTCCTCACCGTTAAGCGACATCTTTACCTATTCGATGCAGGACACCTACGGCGAGGTTTCGACGGCTCAGATCACGGTTTTCATCCACGGAAGCAACGATGCTCCCGTGGCCGTTATCGACAACATCTCTGCGGTCGAAGCAGGTGGATTGAACAATGCGAATCCAGGTTCCGCTCCAAGCGGCAATCTCCTCTCGAACGATCAAGCCATCGATCTGGGAGATACATGGATGGTTTCAAAGTTCGGTATCGGAATCGGTGCTCAAAGTTCCAGTTTGGTCGGCACGCTGGTCACGGGATCCTACGGCTCCATCATTGTGAATGCAGATGGGACCTATCATTATACGTT
>JBKDPB010000112.1:0-14869 GCA_046342615.1 Planctomycetota bacterium
CTGTTGCTTTCCCTCGCTCGGTTGATAAACGCGGAGTTCGTACAGGGGTAGCTCCTGAGCATTCGCAAACAAAGCCCACATGCTCAGCATCGTTAAAGCCAACAAGCCCACACGGATCTTCATGCCAGGTTCCTCACGGGATCGTATTTGAAACGGGTTTACATCGAGTCCCGATTCTACACGACTTGGCGGGATTTGCATGGGCGGGATTGGCATGGAATAGACCGCGACGCGGGGCTACTCGTCATCCCACTGGGAACCGGCCTCGCTATCGAAGGCCCCTCCGACAGGATCTGCTTCGAGATCTTCATGAATATCGCGATCGGCCCTGGCTCGCTTCTTTGGAGGTTTGGGGGTTTCATCCCAACCGTCCTCGCGTCGAATCTTGTTCGAACGCGATTTGCTGGAGGTTTCGCTGGCCTCCGCTTCGGCGCGCATCCGCTCCCAATCCGCGACCGTGATGGCGACTTCGCGGGCTTGCGATCCGTTGTACTCGCCCACGATCCCATCCTCAGCCATGAAATCGATAAGGCGAGCCGCGCGTCCGTATCCGATACCCAGCGCGCGTTGCAGGAGCGAGCAACTGCCTCGTCCTTCGCGAACCACGATATCGACCGCGGCTTCGTACAGTTCGTCCCGTTTCTTGAAGGATCCCGGTTTGGCGGGTGCTTCGTCATCGCGTCGGATTTTGAGCTGGACCAATTCCTGGACGAAATTCTGCTCGCCGGTGCTGCAATGATCGACGATGGCGTTGATCTCATCGTCGCTCAGATAGGTACCTTGGCCTCGTAGCAGCGTGCTGGTGCCGGGCCACAGAAAGAGCATATCTCCGTTTCCGAGCAGCTTGTCCGCCCCGTTCTCGTCGAGAACGACCCGGCTGTCCGTTCGGCTTGCGACCTGGAAGCTGATCCGTGCAGGAAGGTTGCTTTTGATCAAGCCGGTGATGACATCGACCGTCGGTTTTTGTGTGGCGAGGATCAAGTGGATACCGACGGCCCGGCTCTTTTGCGCCAGTCGTATGATGTGCGCTTCGACTTCCTTTCCAGCCGTCATCATCAGGTCCGCCATCTCGTCGGCAACGATGACGATGAAGGGAAGGTGGTCCGGGATCAGTTCCGCTTCCTCTTCGTTCTCAGGCTTGAGGCGGTCGTGGAGTTCCTCGCGACCGAGTTGGTTGTAGCTGGTGATGTGTCGAACTCCGGCGCGGGCCAGGAGCGCGTACCGCTCCTCCATCTTGTCCACCGCCCACGCCAGGATGGCTTCGGCTTTCCGCATATCGGTGACAACGGGGTGCATCAAGTGGGGAAGCCTGCCGTATCCGCTGAGTTCAACCATTTTCGGGTCGATCATCAACATCCGCACTTCATCGGGGCGACGAGCCATGAGGATGGAACAGATGATCGAGTTCAAGCAGACCGACTTGCCCGTCCCGGTACGGCCCGCGATGAGCAGGTGCGGCAAGCTGGCGAGATCGACCGCAAGCGGTTTACCGGAGACATCCTTTCCGAGGAAGAGCGGAATCTTCATCTTCTTGACTTGTCCGGCCCCTTCCTCGATCACTTCGCGCATCCGGACCACTTGCCGCCGCTCGTTGGGAACCTCGATGCCGACGGTATTTTTTCCGGGGATTGGGGCGACAATGCGGACGCTGGGTACCCGCAGGGCAATGGCCAAGTCATCTGCGAGCCCCGTGATTTTCGACAAGCGAAGCCCCGCTTCCAATTCGATTTCGTCCTGCGCGATCACCGGCCCGGTCTCGATTTCGACCACGCGGATATTGAATCCGAAGTTGTAGAAAGTCTGCTCGAGAATGCGCGCCTTGCGTTTCACCTCCTCGGTTTGTTCGTCGTAGGAAAAGTCATCGCCCTCGGTGAGCAGTTCCACGCTGGGGAGAACATACTCCTCGGTTCCCTCGGGCAACCGGGTATCATCGAGTTCGTTGTACAACTCCTCCTTCACTTCGTCGGATGCCGTCCGCTCCGCGTTTCGCCCTTTTCTCGCATTCACCTTCGGACCTTGGTCCGAAGAGTCGTGCGATTCATCGGAGCGAATCAGCGTGGAACGACCTGGTACGCGCCCGACCGCAGACTCCCCCTCGTGGCCACCTGCATCCTCTTCGTCCGGTTCCGTTGGATCCTCGGAATCCTCACCGTCGAGTTCTTCCTCGTCGAGATAATCGGTCTCCTCCTCGGTCTCCTCCTCGAGTTCATCATCGTCTGCGACCTGTTCCGAGTCGCCCGCTTTCATCTTCGGATTGATCAGATCGGTGCGGTTGATGGACTTGGTTTGCCCAGCCAGGTCCGACATGGAAAACGAGGCGGCATTGCGTCGGCCGATCCGAATCGCCGGTCCGTCTTCGGACTCTTTCGTGTCCGAATCCCCTTCGCGCGCACTGTCGTGGAGACCGATCGAGCCGGTGCGTTCCGCCTCGGTCGCGGGAGGCCCCGCGGAAAATGGTGAACGTGGTTCGCCAAACCTCGCGATCCCTTCGGCCTCGGCCGATGCGGTGAGCGAGGCGTTCGGGCGAAGGGTGAGCGATGGGGGCAAATCGGATCGCGCGGGGGAGACGGTTCCCGAGGTCATTTCCTTGCGCCACGGCAATTTCCACCTCGGAATTCGCAAGTGCTTGGCCGCGACAACCCCACCCGTGGCAACCATTCCGAAATACCGCACAATGGCGTATTCGGTGCTCAGGAGGATGCCGCACGCCAAGGCGATCAGGATGGCGACCAAACTCCCCGCTTGTGCCAGGTACTGGTCCAGGAAGAAATTCACCAGTGCGCCGAGATAACCGCCCGCACCAATGGGTACGGAAATTCTCGGGTGGATCCCCAATCGGCCTGGGATCGCACAAACCGCCACCAGGACCAACGTCCATCCGAGGCTTCGCCCGAGCGGCGATGCCCACGGCTTGTGCCGAAAACAAACGAGCCCTGCGATCCCCACCAAAAATGCGATCAGAAATGCGCCGACACCTGTTGATTGCAACAGCGCACGCGACACAACCGCGCCCAACGTTCCGCACCCGTTCTGA
Organism: Planctomycetota bacterium; assembly: GCA_046342615.1. Lineage (GTDB taxonomy): Bacteria > Planctomycetota > Planctomycetia > Pirellulales > Pirellulaceae > JBKCUI01. Next base: position 3,035 of record JBKDPB010000112.1, read on the forward strand.
ATCTTTTCGTTGACAGGATATGCGGTCGGGGCATACCAACTGCCGTGCGTTCCACCAGACTGGGGGCTCCCGAAGACCTTCGACAAATCATCCGCCGGGTCATAGGTGATCAGCGACAGCCACAACAGGATCGCGGTGCCGAAAAGGGATACTCCGAGAATATCCCATCGAACGAACTGCCGCGACTCGGCGGCCTGCGACTCCATACCCATCGATGCAACGCTACTCGTTGACAAGAGATGACAACCATTGCCCCAATTCCTTTCTAACGACTGCGATGAACCGATACTTGCATGAATGCCCGAGGATCCCCGACCGATTCCTTCGGATCACTTGCAAAGATGTCATAACCGGCATATGCCGAGCGATTGCCAATCCGCGTTAATGTATTATCCTGCAGATATGGATCTGTCGCACCGCAATGAACTCGTTGGCTCTGAGTCGTTTATCGCACCGAACGCAACCGTGCGAGGGCAGGTTCACATCGGTCGACAGTCTACGGTTCTGTTCGGTGCTGTGCTGCGGGGAGATGTGGAACCCATCGAGATCGGGGACTGCACGAATATCCAGGATCTGGTATGCCTCCATGCCGATCCCGGGTTCCCTTGTCGAATCGGAGACCGAGTTACCGTGGGTCACGGGGCGATAGTTCACGGCGCGACCGTCGAGTCCGATTGCTTGATCGGTATCCGAGCGACGATTCTCAACGGTGCCGTGATCGGCCGCGGTTCGATCATCGCTGCGGGGGCGTTGGTGACGGAGGGAAAAATCATCCCGCCAAACTCGTTGGTGATGGGAATGCCAGCCAAGGTGGTTCGCGAAGCAGGCGAACGCGAGCACAACATGATCGAGCGGGGCTGGCAACACTACGTCGAGAAGGGGCGCGCGTATCGGGCTCAGATCGAATCGGAGATTTCGCGTGAAAAGACCTAATCGAGGACCAGCCCCTGTCTTGGCACCGGGACAGATCGAGTACGAGTTTGGGATCCCGATTCCCGGGCAGATTCTCCCCGAAGAAGCCTGGACACGAACCGCGATCAAGCGTCTACCGGATGCCGGCGTTCTGGATTGGACCTCGATTTTTGGTCATGAGAGATCGATGTGCTTGGATATCGGATGCGGCAACGGGCGGTTCACGCTCGCATCCGCCATCGAGCGCCCCGATTGGAATCACGTCGCCATCGATTCGCTTCCCGCCGTGATTCGTTATGCAACCCGTCGAGCCAACCAACGGGGCCTGGCCAATACGCGATTCATCGCTGTCGATGGTTGGCGTTTATTGAACGACTACTCGAACGATCAGACGTGGGACGAAATCCACATCTATCATCCGCAACCCTACGCGGACCCGCGGAAAGCCAATCGCCGCATGCTGACGCCCGACTTTCTTTTGCTCTTGCACCAAAAACTTCGCGAACACGGCGCGCTCTTTCTTCAAACCGATCGCCGGTCGTACTGGGATTACATGCAGGCGACTCTGCCGGCGGTCTTTGAGTGGACACCGATTGAGGGCGAATGGTCCGATGGTCCGGCGTTCCGCTCGCGCCGCGAGATTCTCGCCATCAAACAAGGGCTCCCGATCTTTCGCGGCATGGCTCGTCGACGCCCCGATTGGACAACCGATTCCATCTCTCAATGCATTGCACATCTTCCCCAACCGCAATTCAAAGTGAGTTGATCGGCGGGCTCGCGTTCACACCGAGGGTTGCCGTTTAACCGATCAGCGAATCCCCGAGCCCATCGCGTTCGGACTGGGTCAATCGATGCATATCATAGATCAACTGGATATCGCATCCGCGTTGTTCGACCGATCGACGCGCGAACATCCGCTGCTGCGTGCTGACCATCACCTCGGGGGGGAGGCTCGCTAATTGACCGAACAACCGGGCATAATTCACGTAGCTCGGCACGTTGCTGGTCACAAAACCATACATCATGCTGCAAACACCGATGACTTTTCCCGTAAAGATGCCGGTGTTGATGGCAGTCTTGGAGTAATCCCCCATAATGCAACCCAGAAATTGCATCGTCGTCGCCGCCCTGCCGAACGGGTACTCCATGTTGACCGTTCCATAGGTATTCTTCAAATCGCTGTTGCAGGTGCCCGCACCGAGGTTGATCCAACTGCCGAGATAGCTGTGGCCGAGAAATCCGTGATGCTGCTTGTTCGTGTAGGGTTCGACAACCGACGCCTCCACTTCGCCACCGATCTTGGTGGTGTGTCCGAGGCTGACGGCATCCTTGATGGCTGAATGTTCGAGGATTTTCGACTTGGGGCCAATAAAGAGCGGGCCTCGCAGGAGTGTGTACGGTCCCACATGGGCGCCAGCCTCGATGACGATGGGCCCTTTGCTGGTATCGGTCAACGTGTATTGACCGATCGTCGTATTCTCGGCGACGAAAACTCCATCTTCGGTTTGTCTCAGTCCGCCCGCTCGGGTTCCTTCGTCGATTCGCCACTCCAGATTCTCGCGAATCGCTTCCATGTTCAACGCAACCACTTCATGGGGCGCTTGAAAACTCTTGAGGGGTGCTTCGGTTGTAATGTCGCTGTACGTGGATGCTCCCTCGAGCCACTCACCGATGTCCTCGAGAGTCCACGAAGCCAGCTGGTTGAAGGTACATGTCGGACGCACCACGGCGACAACCTGTCCCCGATCCACCACAATCGATGTACGCGCATGATCGGTCTTCGCGAGATCCACCAACCGCCGAAGGCTTTGCAAGTTCGACCAGGTCGGTGCGATTCGAGCATTGAGCAGCAAGCTCGGGCAGCGATCCCCCGCCTCGTGCACGGCTTGGTCGAGCGTCGCCAAACTCGGAAAGTCGACCCGCTGAACCGCCTCGAGATAGGGGCGAACCTTCCCGAACCATTCCGAATCGAGCGTTGCGACCAAGTCCAACAACCGGAAACTGGCGCATTGGATCGTGCAAGCCATGCGAGCATGCGTGATCGGAGCGAGGCGTACGCACAACGGATCTTCCGTAATCACAATGCTCATGTTGGGTCCACCCTCGACTTTTTCACTCGCTATGCTGCCTTTGCAGGGGGGACAGCGTTTTCCGAAGGCGTGCCGACGACCTGCTCCTCGTTTTTCGAGGCCTCCAGTGCTTCCTGTGCTTCGAGAGCCTCCTGCATCCGTTTCTTTTTGCGGAACTCGAGGATTCGCAGTTTCTTTCGCTCCTCTTCGACTGCTTGTTTCACGTGGTCGACCAGCAGTTGATGCAGCGCATCGCGGCGCTTCAAAGCGAGCGACATGAGCGATCGAATCGCGAGGAACGTTGCTAGAAGGAAGAGAAAGATCGCCACAGGTAGGGTGTCACCTCCATCACGCTGCCCGTTGCTGACTCTTGGGCGCGGAGTGCCCCAAGAGCATACGAATACGATCGAACTCCTCAATGCTGGTAAAGTGGATCGTGATGCGCCCCCGGCCGCGACTGGATTGGCTGATGTCGACCTTCGTACCGAGTGCGAGTTTCAAATCGCGTTCCAATGCGGACAACTGATCGCTCTTGGTCGGCCTGCGTCGGGGCATCGCCTTGAGAAATCCATCATCGGTCGCCGCAGCTTCCGCGACCGCTTCCGCGACCCGGGCTTCCGTTTCCCGAACGCTCCATCCCTCCTCCTTGATCAATCGCATGTAGGAAACTTGCTCTTTCACGCTGCCGAGACTGAGGAGAGCTTTGGCATGACCCGCGGTGATTTCCTCGCGCTGGATCGCATCGGTGACGACATCGGGCAGTTCGAGCAGGCGCATCATATTCGCAATGGTGCTCCGATCGATCTTCAAGCGTCGCGCCAAGTCGTCCTGCGTGCATTGGTGCTCTGTCAAATAGCGCTTGAACGACATCGCCTTTTCGATCGCGTTGAGATCCTTGCGCTGCAGGTTCTCGATAATCGCAAGCTCGGCAACCATCCGATCGTCGGCTTCGCGGACTTCAGCGCGGATCTTGGGGATTCCTGCGCGAATGGTCGCACGCAACCTCCGCTCCCCGCTGATCAATTGATAGCGTTCCCCCATCTTGCGAACGAGGATCGGTTGGAGCTGCTGGTGTTCCTTGAGACTGGACGCCAGGGAATCGAGTTCCGCGTCACTGAAATGCCTTCTCGGTTGAAACGGGTTCGCGTCGATCAGGCCCGTCGCGATTTCCAAGGTGCTGGTGGACGGGATCACATCCCCATGGGCAACTTCGGCAGGTACCGTCACGGGTGCAGTGGCTGCCGGGGGCCGACGCATTCCGCTGCGTGCCTCTGCGGTCAAATCGCGGATGGTTTGCTGGCGTTCGTCCGGATTGGGCCCCACTTCGCTCCGATTGCTAGCACTCTCATCTGACTGATGGAGGCCTTCGTTGGGGGTTCCAAGCAGGGCGGCGAGTCCGCGTCCGAGACGTCGATCTTTAGTCACGATCCATTACCTCCATGCAAAGTTCGATGTACGCTCGCGCTCCGCGCGACCGGGGTGCGTAGTTCAAAACGCACTGTCCATGGCTTGGCGACTCGCAAATTGCGATATCGCGCGGCACTACGGTATCAAAAACGATGTCTCCAAAGAAATCCCGAACTTCCTGGTCAACTTCATGGGTCAACTCGAATCTTGGGTCGACCATGGTGAGCAGGATACCGCCAAAGCTGAGTTTCCCCGGTTGGGAATGCATGACATCGCGGATGACATGGATCATTTGGGTCAGCCCTTCCATCGCGAAGTATTCGCACTGGATCGGCATGAGAACTTCGCTGCTGGACGCCAGGGCGGCTTGGGTCAATTCGCCGAGCGAGGGTGGGCAATCAATGAAAACCGCGTCGTAGCCACCCATTCCCGCGTCGAGGTGCTGTTTCAGGAGGGCACGGCGAGAAATCTCTCCTCTTTCCAGTTGATCCACGTCCTGGAACGAGCGGCAGCCGGGCATAACCTGGAGGAGTTCGTTGGCGGTCGCGAGCATGCTGTCGCGGATCGGGGAGTCGACCAGGAGTGGGTGTCGAGTGGCGGGGGTCAGCCCTAATCCGCTCGTGGCATTGCACTGGGGATCCAAGTCCACCAGGAGGGTCCGTTGCCCTCCCATGGCGAACCCCCAGGCCAAATTGACCGCTGTCGTCGTTTTTCCGACACCGCCTTTTTGGTTTGCTATGCAGAAGATTCTGGCCATCGCACCTGGGGATCCAAAGGAGACTCGAGGAGATCGAGCAACCGCCGGAGAATAGGAAGATAACGATCAGCGAAGGAATAGCAGTTCCACGATTCACAGGGAATTTTCCCGTGTCAATAGCAGTTTCGTCGGTCATTACTCGAATGGGGTTGCTTTGGTACAATGAACACTTTCCGTGGGATTACCGTCCCCATGGATACCAACCCCTTCGAGACCACCTCCGTGCAGTGGGCTCGCTCGACTTCCTCTAGCCCCCAGTATGCCATGCGTCGATTCCTTGCCTTGTTGCTTCTGGTGCCCATGGTTTGTTGCAGTGTCGCGATTGCGGATGACTGGCCTCATTGGCGCGGTCCGCAGCAGAATGGCCAATCGCTTGAAGCCGAGTTGCCCACGGACTTGTCGCTCGAGGGAGGGAACCTGCGATGGCGCAAGCCGGAGTATGCGACGCGATCGACGCCGGTCGTGATGAATGGCCGGGTGTATGTCGTTTGTCGAGCGGAGCCCGAGACGCAGCGTGAAGGGGAGAAAACCGTCTGTTTGGACGCTGAGACTGGGAACTTGATTTGGGAAAGCGTCCACAACATGTTCCTGTCCGACGCTCCAGCGGAGCGGGTGGGTTGGGCGAGTGTCATCGGGGATCCGGAGACCGATCGCGTTTATGTTTTGGGTCTGGGTTGCACCTTCCAATGCCTGGATGGAAAGACGGGGAAAATCCTCTGGGAGCACTCGATGCTGGAGGAGTACGGGATGCTTTCGACCTACGGTGGCCGGACGAATTTCCCGACCCTTTTTGAGGACTTGGTCATTGTCAGTGGCGTGATGACCGGCTGGGATCAAACGGCAGTGCCGGCCCACCGCTTCGTGGCGATGGACAAGAATACCGGTGCGGCGGTGTGGCTGACCAGCACGCGGGTCCGTCCGGAGGACACGACCTACAGCACTCCTGTCTACACGGTCCTCAACGGTCAGGCCGCCATGGTGTTCGGGGCCGCCGACGGCGCGGTTTACGCCCTCCAACCCCGGACGGGCAAACAGATTTGGAAATACCAAGCCTCGCCGCGCGGCATGAACATCGCTCCACTCGTAGAAAACGGGATCGTCTACATGGGGCACGGAGAACAGAACGAAACCGATCGCACCATCCTCGGCGCGGTCTTCGCCTTCGACGGGAACGTCTCGGGAGATATCTCCGAGGACAAGCTTCTCTGGAAAGTCCCCAAGCGAACCATCAGCCGTTCCTCGCCGGTCCGCGTTGGCAGCCGAATCTACTACATCGATGACGGCGCAGCTCTATTTGGCGTCAATGCACAAACCGGTGCGGTGGAGGTCGAAAAGAAACTGGGCCGCATCATGTTCGGTTCTCCTGTCGTGTCCGAAGGACGCATGTTCATCGCCGAGAACACCGGCCGCCTCTGGGTGCTCGAACCGACCGAAAACGATTTGAAGGTGGTCGGACAAGTTCGGCTCAACGATCGAAGCGAGATCTTTGGCTCGATGGCGATTGCCAACGGCAGAATCTATCTGCCGACGAGCCAAGCGTTGTACTGTTTTGGAGCTGCCGACTGGAAACCCAAACCCAAGGCAGAACTTCCTCAAGGCCCCGCCGAGCCCAAGGTGACCGACAAGGAGATCGCACACATCCAAGTGTGCCCTGTGGAAATGCTGTTGCAACCCGACCAGAAAGCCAAGTTGCAAGTTCGCGGATACAACAAACTCGGCCAGTTTGTGCGACTGGTCTCCGAGGCAACCGTTGCAACCGAACGCGGCGAACTGGTCAATGACGAGCATGTCTTCACCGCACCCACAACTCAATCCGGGTCTGCGGTCATCTTGCAAGCGACGTTTGGCGAGTTGAAGAGTGCTGCCCGCGCTCGGATCATCCCTGCCCTCCCTTGGCAATTCGATTTCGAAGACAAGAAGGTTCCTCTGCACTGGATCGGAATGGCCTATCGACATCAACCGATCGAACTGCCCACGGGAGGACAAGGCTTGGTCAAGATCAGCACCATTCCGCGTGGAACCCGAAGCCAAGGATTCCTCGGGCTTCCCAAGATGCATGACTACACGGTTCAAGCCGAAGTCTACGCGCTCGATACCAAGAACAACGTGCCAACCAACAAGCTTCCCGACATGGGCGTCGTGAATCAGCGGTACACGTTAGCGCTCGAAGGAGCGCAGCGACTCCAAATTCGCTCGTGGGTATCGCAACTGGAACAACGCTTCGCCGTCACGATCCCTTTCGAGTGGCAAGCCAAGACATGGTATATCCTGAAGTTTCGAAGCGAGACGCAGGAAGGCAAGACAGTGCTCCGCGGCAAGGTTTGGAAGAAAGGTGAGAACGAACCCGAGGCCTGGACCATCGAAGGGGAAGACCTCACGCCAAACCGTCAAGGCAGTCCCGGCCTTTTCGGCAACTCGACCGACGCCGAGTTCTACGTGGACAACGTCTCCGTTTCACCCAACCAGTAAGCTGGTTGGTTTCCATCGAATTGGAATCGCAGATGCCATCCCCTGAGAAACTCCTGTACATCGAAACCGTCGGCTGTCAGATGAACGTTCTGGACAGCGAGATGATCGTCGCTGCGCTTCGGAAACAAGGTTACGGTCTGACCCAACATCCGGAGCAAGCCGACGCGATTCTCTTCAACACGTGCTCGGTCCGCGAGCACGCCGAGGAGAAGGCCTACAACAATCTGCTGCGGCTCAAACAACTCAAACTCGCGAATCCGGAAAAGGTCATCGGAGTGATGGGTTGCATGGCTCAAAAAGACCAGCAGCGAGTATTCGATCGCGTTGGGTTCGTCGATCTCGTCGTCGGGCCTGGGCAACTGCATCGGATCCCCGAAATGATCGAGAAGGCGCGGCAGGGGGAAAAACATCAACTCGCCGTCAGCTTGTCCCGGCGCGAGGGAAGTTCGGATGATGTCAAGCGGTCGCACGAAACCTTCGATCCGCTGCGCGATCCGGAGATGCGACCAACCCCGTTCCAAGCCTACCTAAGGATCCAGATCGGCTGCGATAAGTTTTGCACATACTGCATCGTCCCGATGACCCGGGGGCCGGAGCAGGGGCGTTCCCCCGAGCAGATTGTCGCCGAAGCGCAAGAGCTTGCGAGGCAAGGAGCTAAGGAGATTACACTGCTGGGTCAGACCGTGAACTCCTATCGCTGGGTCGAGGGGGAGCGGACAACGCGTCTGGCGGACCTGCTTCAGATGCTCCATCCGATTGAAGGGATTGAGCGGATCAAGTTCGTGACCAACTACCCCAAGGACATGACGCGGGAGTTGCTCGAGACCGTTCGGGATCTGCCCAAGTGCTTGCCTTATTTGCATGTCCCGGCTCAGAGCGGCAGCGATGCGATCCTCAAACGAATGAAGCGCGGCTACACCACGGTGGACTACTACGGCATGATGGATCGAATTCGCGAGATCCTGCCGGATGCGGCGGTCTCGAGCGACTTCATTGTCGGCTTCTGCGGAGAGACCGAGGAAGAATTCCAGATGACGGTCCAGATGGTTCAGCGGTGCCGTTTCAAGAACAGTTTCATTTTCCAGTACAGCGTCCGGCCTGGGACCAAGGGTGCGGAACTCTATGCGGATGACATTCCTGAGGAGGTCAAGCATCGACGGAATCTGGAGTTGCTGGAAGTCCAAAACCAGATTTCGCTCGAGGACAACATGCGGTTCCTCGGGAGCACCGTCGAGATCTTGGTCGAAGGGCCGAGCAAGTGGTCGCAGCGGAAGGGTCAAACGGGGGATCTGAGGCAGATGACGGGTCGAACTCGCTGCGATCGGATTGTGGTTTGGGACGGCAACATGCGACAGACCGGGCAAATCTTGCCGGTCCGGATTACGGATGTGTATGCGTTCACCATGATGGGGATGGTCGAGACCTTGGAGCGTGTTCCCGACTTGGTGCAGTTGGCCACCTGACGCTCGGTCCAGCCAATGATGTCAACAATCGGCGAGTCTTGAAATCTCTGCCGGTACAATCCGCACCGTCACAATCGTTAAACTCGATGTGAACGTCAAAGCCTTTCTGCTGAAACGATCGCATTGCCCCAAATTATGCGAACGTTCCATTTTTTCTGTTTCATTCTTTTTAACCAGTCGATTTATGTCGCCTGTTGGGAAATGGTTTCCTGACACGCCGAGTCTATCGCAGCGTTAGGCTGTTGCTCCGGTCTCGTCAAGAACGCCCTCGAAGCAATTCGAGGGGACGAGTCGCCCCTCGGTGAGGAAACGTCGTTGTTCGTCAGCCGCAACTGTACGGATGGTGAGGTTTCTGATACGAGGGCGTCCAGGGACGAGATTGGCTTGGGCAATTTGTTGGCGGCCATGAACGCCGTCGAGAGACTTTACGTGGTCAGGACCCAGTTCAAAGCAAACGACAACGGAGTGACGAGCAGCAGAACGTCGCCTCGTTCGATACTAGTGTCCTGCGTGGTACTGCATACGTCCTAGGGAGAATGGAACAATGAGAAAGCTTTTGGCTCTGCCAGCTCTTGCGGTCCTCGTGTCCGCATACGACGCTGGAGCTGTTCAAGCCGCTTTTGGCGGTGCGATCAGCTACGAGAACTGCGGCTGTAATGTCGTGGATCCTAGCGGTCCGGCGACGCACACCGTAATGAGATCGGTACGCAAGGTTGTTTACGAACCTGAAACGGTCACCGCGAACAGGCTGGTGAACAAAGTTGTGTACGAAGACAAACAAGTTCAACGCGTTCGCTACGAACGTGAAACGCACGAGCACGATGTTCAATACACCGTGAATGTGCCTGTCTACGAAAAGCACGAAGGCGTGCGAAACTACACGGTTCGTCGGCCAGTCTATGAGACTCGTACCAAGCAAGTGACATACAACGTCATGAAGCCGGTTTACGAGACCCATGAGAAGGTCGTCAACTACACCGTCATGGTCCCCGTACGCGAAACCCATGAAAAGGTTGTGAACTACACCGTTCGCACGCCTGTTCGTGAGACCCGTACCAAGACGGTCAACTACACCGTCATGACCCCAGTTCGTGAAACCCATGAAAAGGTTGTCAACTATACGGTGATGAATCGGGTTATGGAAACCCGCGAGCAAGTCATCAACTACACGGTACGTGTGCCCGTGACCGAAACGCGTGAGCGAACGGTCAACTACACCGTGACCAAGCCTGTCAACTACACCAAGACCGTTACGGTCCGAGGTGGCAGCTGGCAGACAACGGAAGAAGAAGTTCCTGGCCCAGTCGTTCGCCGCACCGTCCGCGAACCAGGCACTTGGACCTTTGATCCGTCGACCTGCCGCAACGTTTACTGCCCCGGTGAATGCCGAGTCGAATGCATTCAGTGCCCGCCGAAGAAGGTTTGCAAGCGAGTTTGGGTTCCAACTTGCGAAGAGAAAACCATCAACTGCGTCAAGTACGTCACCGAATGTGCAAGCAAGGTTGTACCGTACACCGTCACCAAGTGCGTGCCCGAGTGCCGCAGCAAGACGGTTACCTACAACGTTTGCAAACTGGTTCCAGAGTGCCGTCAAAAGACGATCTCCTACACCACCTGCAAGATGGTTCCTGAATGCCGATCCAAGGAAGTTACCTACACGGTATGCAACTGGGTCTGCGAACAGAAGAGCAAGGTTTGCACCTACACCACTTGCAAGCTGGTTCCCGAGTGCCGTCAAAAGACCGTCTGCTACAAGACCTGCAAAATGGTCTGCGAGCAACGCGTCAAGGACGTCTGCTACAAGGTTTGCAACTGGGTTTGCGAGCAAAAGAGCTGCCCGTACACCTACACCACTTGCAAGATCGTGAAGGAGTGCCTCACCAAAAAGGTTTGCCACACCGTCTGCAAGCCAGTAACCTACTGCGAAACCGTCAAGGTTGCCAAGTGCGTTAAGGTTTGCGAGCCATACACCTACACCCGCTGTGTCGCCAAGGTTGTCTGCGAAGAAGTTCCAGTCACCGTTTGCGATCCATGTGCAGGTGCTGGAAGCTCCTGCGATCCTTGTGCAGGTGCTGGCAACGGCTGGGCTCCTCGCAACGGCTTGTTCAACGGAAGGCTTCTGAAGTGGCTCCGCGGTCTGCGTTGCCATGGCGGATGCCACGGTGCATCGGCTTGCGACAGCTGCGGTAACGTCGAACCGACCTGCGGTTGCTAAGTGCCGGACGCTCAACGCGGCGGAAATCACGTGAATCGCTCGCTCTGTTCGCGAGCGATTCGCTGACGAATCCGACAGGCGATGAAATAGAAAACAAAAAACGGTTGGCATCCTCGCGGTGCCAACCGTTTTTTCGTTGTTGAGCCGAGTCCCAGACGCCTAGGGTTTGCGACGACGCGCAATCAGCCCCAGACCCGTCGCTCCGATGCCCCAGAGTGCGAGTGTGGCAGGTTCTGGAATGGGAGGAGGAGGAGGACCAAATCCGTATTCCCCGCCGTAGTACAACTGATCCTGAGCATTGGCCGTTAAGTTCGCGTTGCTGTAAAGATTGAGGATTTTCACTCCGCCCCAGCTTTGGAGCGATGTCCCCGTCAGTGAAGCCGCAGTTGTGCTGGTCGCAGCCCAACCAAGACTGGATGCCAACGTCTCGGCCGCAGCGATAAACTTGTTTCCGGTTGGTTTCGATGTGAAGCCGGTTTGCTGTTGAAAGTACCAGATGGCTTCCTGAAGTGCTCGTGAATCCGCAACTGTCGTCCTCAAGCT
>JBKDPB010000113.1:0-6937 GCA_046342615.1 Planctomycetota bacterium
ATATGGCCAGAAAAGTCATTATTGATTGCGATCCGGGCATCGACGATGCGATCGGTTTGATCATGGCGTTGTTCGATCCTCGGCTCGAAGTCGTCGCGGTCACGACCTGTTCGGGTACGGTGGAGGCCGCCCAAGCTTACCAAAATGTCTTGGCATTGCTCGACAAACTCGACCCGCCACGACTCCCTCGTCTCGGGCTGGGACTCGACCCCGAGGATGCCCCCGTCAACGACGGACGATTGCTTCATGGGCAAGACGGATTGGGAAATATCGGACTGGTGCGGCCGCAACGCCAACACCTGATGAACAGCGACAAACTGATCATCGATCGGCTCAAGGCGGATCCGGAGGAAGTGTCGGTGTTGTGCATGGGGCCGCTCACCGGAGTGGCTCGCGCTTTTCAGCGGGACCCGAGCGTCATCGGGCTGGTCGACCAACTGATCCTTCTCGGTGGGGCTCCGTCGGGAATCGGCGACGTAACGGCTGCCGCCGAGTTCAATATGCACTTCGATCCAGCCAGCGCGGCTCACGTGCTTCACTCCCCCACCACCAAAACTCTCATTCCGATCGACGTCACCAATCAAGTCACGTTTGATTTCAACATGTTGTCTCAAATTCCACCCAAGCACTCGCGGGCGGGTGAACTGCTGCACGCAATGCTGCCCCAGTTGTTCCGCTCCTACCGTCAGCATCGCGCTCAGGAGTCGATCCCGCTCCAAGGGGCGATCGGTGTCGTCTATCTGACCGACCCCGAGCTTTTCCAATGCGAAACCCATGCCATGGAAATCGAACTGCTGGGATCGATCACGCGGGGAGCGACCGTCGTGGACCGTCGCCCGTTCGCCGTGGTTTCCCGAGAGTTGGAAGTCGCGGATCGCGTCGAAACCGAGGCGGTTCGAGACGCGGTGTACAACGCGCTCAAGTTTGCGGGCCAGTGCACCGAGTGAGGTAGGATTCATGGCTCGTTCCCGGATCGGACCCCTGGCGCTCGAATCCCCGCTCGGAGGACCGCAGTCCAATCTCTATCGAGCCGTTCATATCCAACAACGTCTTCAAGCGACCGTGCGCGTTTTTCCTCTCGCGATGGGCATGACGCCGGAAGTGAAAAAGGAATTCACCCAACACCTCGATCGCTTGAAGTCGATCCGCCACCCGAACTTGGTTCGCTGTTTTGGTGGCGGGGTCGACGCCAAGGATGCGTATATCGTCTACGAGATGGTGGATGGCGAATCGCTTGAGGAGGCTCTCCAAAGACGCGAACGTCTCCCTTGGGAGTCGGTCTTGCAGATGGGCCTGCAACTATGCCAGGCTCTCCAAACAATCCATGACCAAGGGATCGTTCACGGCCGTATCCGGCCCGACAAGATTCTCCTCAGCGATGCAGGAGAAACCTTCAAGCTGAGCGATTTGCGATTCGAATTCGCCAGCCCGTTTCCGTCGTCCCTCGACCAACTCGCCTACATGCCCCCCGAGTCCTTTGCAGACAGGGCTCGACCTGGAATCGCCTGGGATCTCTACTCGCTCGGGGCCAGCATGTACTGCGCGCTGACCGGCCAGCCTCCTTTCAGCGGCCAATCCGCTTCGGGACTCCGACACGCCATCATGGAGACGCCGGTTCCTGGAGTGGCGACTTTGGTTTTTGATTGCCCGGTATGGCTCTGCGCGATTGTCGAGCAATTGCTCCAACGCGATCCGCTCCGTCGACCTTACTCGGCAGCAGCAGCAGCCATGGCGCTCCGCGAAGCCCAACGCCGAGCCACCGAAGGGATGGGGGTGGTCGAGTATGCGGTATCCGGATTCAGCCCCTTGCAACTCAAGACCGATCGCGCTGAGGCCGAACGCGTCTTGGGGATCAAGAATAAGCGAGGCCGCCGAGCGGATTCCGAAGAGGATGCCGCAGAGATCCCTGCCTCGATTTGGGAGCGGCCGCTGGTCCTCGTCGCAACCCTCCTGGCGATCATCGGGGTCATCACCTATCTGGCTTGGCCTCTCAATGAATCGCAGATGCGCTCTCGCGCGGAAGCTTTGCTGCAAAAAGACAGCAGTGTTCTTTGGAATGATGCTCGCGACAAATATCTGCAACCGATGCTCGAGAAGTTTCCCGACGGTCAACATGCGGACTGGGCTCAGGAACAACTCGACAAAATCGAAATGCACAACGCCGAAGAACGCATGCGCCGCAACCTGCGTATCTCGCGCGAGCCGAGCAGCGAGGGGGAACGCAAGTATGCCGAAGCCCTGCGATTCGAACGATTCGGAGATCGCGTTACCGCCATCGAGAAATATCAAGGCATCGTCAACCTTCTCCAGGACGAGGCCAAGGATCGCCCCTTCGTCAATCTGGCAAAGAGACAGATCGCACTGCTCGAATCCAATCCACCCAGCGCTGAGGAACTGAGACGATTTCTTCAGGATAAACTGACCGAAGCCGACGAGCTTTATCGCGAGGGCGATGTTCTCGGAGCCCGAAAAATATGGGAAGGGATCGTCAGCCTCTACAACGGCAATCAGGAGATGGTCAGCTTCGTCGAACAGTCGCAATCCCGACTCGACGGAAACAAGAGGGATGCTCCCCCAAAGGACCCATGATTCCGCCCGCAAACCAAGCAGCCCCGCGCGATTGCGATCGCGAACATCGCCGAGCTCGTCGAACCATCGACTCTCGCGACAAAATCCCGCAAACTCCGCTTCCGGCACTTTCTATTCAAATAACGTGTGCTATTTTGAACCAATAGCGAAGGTAACCGCGAAGGAGGTTCGGAATTGGACAAATCGAACGAGTTTTTCTTGATCAGCAAAGAAGCGGATTTTGATTTGATCTGCTCGCCGGTCCGGGCATCGGTCCTGGAAATACTGGTCGCATTTGGCCCGATGCCGATCCGCGAGATCGCGGGTCGCTTGGGGCGGTCGGCCACTCTGATCCATCATCATGTCGGCATCCTTTTTCGGGGCGGACTGCTGCGTGAACATGCTCGCGAAAAGCGGGGCAAGCACATCGAACGTGTTTTCGCCGTAACCACCGAGGATTGGCGGTATGATTTCGACACCAATCCCGAACAGATGGCGGCCGGCATGCTACGCATCGCGAGAACGTGGGGGCGACATGCGGAACGATTGCTGACGAAGGCCTTGAAGAAGAATCAAAGGGTGACGCCTTCCATGCGCCGATTTCTCACGGCCCGCGCCGAAACCGGCTACCTGAGCGAACATGCTGCACAATCGGTTCGAGACCATCTGGCAGCAATTCGCCGAATCTTTGAACAAGAACGCAAAAAGGGCGGCGGTGCCCCCTTCCACGTCTTCTGGAATTATTTCCCGATGGCGGAGGATGCCCCGAAAGAAAAAAACGCGGGACGCTCGAACTCGACGGACAAGCCGAAAGCGAAGCGCCCAAAATCAAAACCAAAAACTTCAAAGACCTCGAAGAAACCTGCTTCGAAGCCCGCTCGTAATCGATGAGTCCCGATCCCCTTCCCGTAGACCAACCGATTCGAGTTCCTCCCAAAAGGTGACGAAAAACGCAAAGCCATGGAATACGGCTGGGGTGGATATGCCAGTACCGATTTCCGCGTCGTCCCCAACGAAAAGATCCACCAGATCTTCTTGCGACAAGACATCCCGTCCTCGCACGATTTCGGAAACCAGCAAACCGGCGAAGCCTACAAACTCGTTAAGTAACGTCGCATCCATAGGGACTCCGCGATCGCGACAAATACATGCCACCCAAGCATCACTTTGCTAACGAGCAGGTTGTCGGGATAGGAAGATCGCAACCAACGTTCATCACGCCGTGAATGCGCTTTCTTAAGCCCAAAGGGCTGGCAGATGCGCGCCACCCATGTGCCTGGCACCGAGCGTAGAGTGCTCCGACTCACCTTTCCACTTTCTGAACTCGACGCTCTAGACGCCAAATGCCCGCACAAGAGGTGCCTGGCATTCAACGAAGCGTCCCGATGGAGTTTCCAATTGCTAGGAAGGCAAGATAAAAGCACACTGGCTCTAAAATGCGGCTGGCGGGGTGTTGACTACTCGACGTTCCGTTCCATATTGGTGAGTGCTCGTAGTAAACGGAATTGTTCGCGGTGCAATGTTTCGTAATTCGCATCTATTCATGGAGTAATTCCAATGAGATTAGCAACTGCAATCGCGGTTTTGCTTGCAACGTGTGCGGCTCCGGTTCAGGCGGATTTGATCGACGGTCTTCAACTCTATTTGCCTCTCAACGGTAATGCACTCGATGCGTCGTCCAATGGCACGCATGGTATGAATTCGGGTGTCACCTGGACCCATGGATACAACGGCACGCCCAACAGCGCTGGATTTTTCGACGGTTCTGGAACTCAGATTCAGGTTTCGGATGCTCCGTCTCTCGATCCATCTGTTATGTCGATGTCATTTTGGTTGAATCTATCGTCTTACGATGGAGCCAGACAACTCGTGAACAAGATAGGCCCCAACGGCGATATTTCCTACGGTTCAGAAATCGATGCAACGGGAAAACTTTTCTTTCGAATCTCCACCGATGGAACCCTTGGCGGCTTGACCGATTTGGCCGCCAACACGGTGATTCAGACCGGAACTTGGTATCACTTTGCGGGTACCTATGACGGTTCTGCGATGCGCCTCTACATCAATGGAAATCTCGAAACGTCGACACCCAAAACGGGCTCGATATTCAACTCGGCAACCCCCTTGATGCTCGGTCGTTATGGATACTTTCCCGGTTGGGTCTATCACGGAGCGATCGACGAAGTAGCGCTCTGGAACCGAGCACTCTCGGCATCGGAAGTGAGTCAACTCCACCTCTCGGGTGTCCCCGAACCGGCGTCGGTGACACTCACCCTGTCCGTGGCTATTGCACTCGCATTTTGCCGACGACGGGGTCGGATATCCTAAGCAACAACAAAATCGTGCTACCCAAGCATCACTTTGCGAACGAGCAGGTTGTCGGGATAGGAAGATCGCAACCAACGTTCATCACGCCGTGAATGCGCTTTCTTAAGCCCAAAGGGCTGGCATAGTGACTGCCGTGGCTCATCACGTGCCAGGCACCGAGAGAAGCGTCGTGTCCAAACCGAAAAAGACTTGAAAACCCTCTTTCCCGAATCCAGCTGGAATTGCCTGCACCTGCAAATCATCGACTACGGTCGAGAACATGGCATCGCGAGAGGGTGCGATGACATGGTGTGCGGTATTTTTCACGAATTGTTCCCCAAACGAAAAAAGCCAGTCGCCACGAAAAAGTGAACGACTGGCTTGCTGGAGCAGGCGACTGTCCCCGTCACGCTCTACCGAAAGAGCTTTAGTGGGTTGAGCGGCTCCGTCTCAAAATCGATGAGCGATACCGCGACTTTTCCCTGAGAAATCCGTCCTTCAGCATCCGACACGATGTAGACAAACGATTCGTACGGTCCAAATCCAGGAGTCAGCACAATTTCATTGGTCTCAGGATCAATCTCGATAATGCTCCCGAATGGAGTCGTGATGGACTGCTCGTCCACGCCCGAGTACTGAGAAACACCAACCAGTCGGAGCGACGAACTGGATGGACTGGAATCGTTTGCTAGTACGTTCAACCGGACTGGCTCGCTGGGGCGATCAAACTGGAAGAAATCTCCTTCGGCTATCGGCGATTCTGCAAGCTTGGGTACTTCCAACAAAAGGGTTCCAGAACTGAATTGTGTCGAGACACGCAGCGAACCATAAAGGAAGGCGGCGACATTGACGCTGATGCCGTCCGGAGCCGAGAATCCAGGTGCCGGTTCGAATCGAAGCCCAGCCAGAATCTCATTCACTTCGGCCAAGGTTCCAGTAACCCAAGCGAAACCGTTCGCTTGCGAAAAGAATCTGTTTTCGAGCTCCGTATCGCTTGCAAAGGTGCCCGCACTTGCCAAACCGAAAGGAGCATCATTTGGTTGTATGCTGAGCAGCACACCAACCATTACGTTTTCATCGCCTCCATACTCCAACGAAATGAGGGCTTTGCCATCTGCGTCTTGAAATGCAACCGGAGCACCAGGCTCGCTACCCGTGACACGTTCGGCAACGTTCACTTGGAAAGATGTGTCGCCGGTCGACTCCAGGTTGTAGCCGACTCGAACGGTCGCTGTCGCTCGGTTACCTGCGGCATCTTCGACCGTGTATTGGAAAGCATCGAAATTGCGGAACTGACTGCCTGGAGTATATCGGATCACCATCCGACCCGAACCATCGCTAGCCTCGACGATTTCCACGGCACCGATGTTACCGAACTGAGTATCTACCAAACGCAACTCTTGACCGGTGTCATTCGCTAAGACGTCGATTTCACTTGCGGGAAACTCGGTGGCCGTAGCCGGCAAATTCCTCTCGAAAAAATCGTCCTCCGCAATCAGCGGGATTTTCGAATCGTCAGCACCGGAATTCAATTGGTTGATCACCAACAAGGCATCCAAAGGGCTCACAACGTCATCCCCAGACACGTCGACGAAAGACTGAGTCAAAGCCGATCCCATTCGCGTAGGAGCCACCAAGGTCGGACTACTGTTGATGTAATTGATGACGTTCAATACATCGAGCGGCTCGACGGAGCCATTCCCGTTCGTGTCCAACGGCATATCCTCATTCTGCAATAGATCATTGTCGTCGCCGACGAGCTCGAGCTTGCCTTGGCTCTCACGGAAATCCCATTCCATACCCTCCAGTTCGAAGGTGTAGAGCATTGGGCTCGCCGGATCGTTCGCCGTCAACTTTCCTCGAACGGAAGCATCGTCCAAGTCCGCAAGGTCGATCCTAAGTTGAGAACCTGCGAAATCTACGACCCGTTCGGCAGCAGGGACTTGAGATTCATCGATGGAACGAATGCCGAACAGTTCACCGTTCTGCAACCCGAACTCGAAGAGTGCGACATCAGCCGCAATCCCGCGGCGAGACGAGAGGGACTCGAACAAAACTCGCC
>JBKDPB010000114.1:0-6963 GCA_046342615.1 Planctomycetota bacterium
GCGCTGGTCGATGTGGATCCCGCCGAGACCAGCGAATTGCTCGGTTCGCTCGACTATGTTCGCAAGAGCCGAGGCAACGAGCGGGTTCGCTACCTGCTCACGGCCCTCGATAACCGGGCTCGGCGGGACGGAGTCGAAATCCCTTTCGAAACCACGACCCCCTACATCAACACCATTCCGGCCGCGCAGCAACCGGCCTATCCGGGAAACCGGGAGCTCGAGCGCCGCATCAAGAGCATCATTCGCTGGAACGCGATGGCGATGGTGGTTCGTGCCAACAAGAAAAACAAAGGGCAGGGCGGCCACATCAGCACGTTCGCAAGCAGCGCCACGCTGTACGAAGTCGCCTACAACCACTTCTTCCGCGGGCGCGGCGAGTCGGGCTACTCCGGCGACTTGGTTTATTTCCAAGGCCATGCATCGCCCGGCATGTACTCGCGAGCCTATGTCGAAGGCCGATTGCCGGAAATCAAGCTCGAGAACTTTCGCCGTGAACTCGCGGCCGAAGGAGGGCTCAGCAGTTATCCGCACCCGTGGCTGATGCCTGATTTCTGGGAATACCCGACCGTGTCGATGGGGCTCGGGCCGATCATGGCGATCTATCAAGCGCGATTCAACGAATACTTGAACGACCGCGGACTCAAAGACACGCGCGGTCAAAAAGTTTGGGCTTTCCTCGGTGACGGAGAATGCGATGAGCCGGAAACGCTCGGCGCGATCACCCTCGCTTCGCGTGAAAAGCTTGACAATTTGATCTTTGTCGTGAACTGCAACCTGCAGCGACTCGACGGCCCGGTGCGCGGGAACGGCAAAATCATTCAGGAACTCGAAGCCATCTTCCGCGGGGCGGGTTGGAACGTCATCAAGGTGATTTGGGGAAGCGACTGGGACCCGCTCATCGAAAAGGATGAATCGGGATTGTTGGTTCAGCGCATGACCGAGGTCGTCGATGGCCAGTACCAAAAATACACCGGCATGCCCGGCTCCTACATTCGCGAGCATTTCTTCGGAAAATATCCAGAGCTGTTGAAGTTGGTCGCCAACTACTCGGACGAGAAGCTCGAGAAGATGAATCGCGGTGGTCACGATCCCGAAAAAGTCTACGCCGCGTTCAAGGCCGCCGCCGAACACAAGGGGCAGCCGACCGTGATCTTGGCCAAGACGATCAAGGGGTATGGTCTCGGCGAAGCGGGCGAAGGACGCAACATTGCCCACAACCAAAAGGAGATGAACGAGAAGGAACTGCTGGAGTTTCGCAGCCGGTTCGGAATCCCGATCTCCGACGACGAGGTTGCGACAGCGCCGTTCTATAAGCCCCCCGAAACGAGTACGGAGATCCGGTACCTCAAGGAACGCCGGGCCGCCCTGGGTGGCTCGGTCCCAAGTCGCCCGACCAAGCATCCGGTCACGGAGACACCGACCCTCGAGGAATACCGCAAGTTCATGAGCACGCAACTCGAGGGGAAGACCATCTCCACGACGAATGGCTTCGTGCGGCTCCTCGGTCGTCTCGTCAAGGACAAGAATATCGGGCGGGTGATCGTCCCGATTGTACCCGACGAATCCCGCACCTTCGGGATGGAGGGGCTGTTCCGCGAGATTGGGATCTACGCCCACTCGGGTCAATTGTATGAGCCGGTCGACTCCGATCAGTTGGCGTATTACAAGGAAGCTCGCGATGGCCAGATCCTCGAAGAGGGGATCACCGAATGCGGTTCGATCAGCAGCTTCGTCGCGGCGGGTACCGCGTACTCGGCCCATGGGATCAACATGATCCCGTTCTACATCTATTACTCCATGTTTGGTTTCCAACGAATCGGCGATTCGATTTGGGCCGGCGCCGACATGCGGGCGAAAGGCTTTTTGATTGGCGGTACCGCGGGTCGCACGACTCTCAACGGCGAAGGATTGCAGCACCAGGATGGACACAGCCATCTTAATGCCATGGCCTTCCCCACCGTCCGCGCCTACGATCCGGCGTGGGCGTATGAGACCGTTGTCATCGTGATGGATGGCATGCGGCGGCTGTATCAGGAGGGGGAAACCGGGATCTATTACATCACGGTCCACAATGAAGACTACGAGATGCCAGCCATGCCCGAAGGGGTTGAAGATGGCATTATTCGCGGCATCTACAAGTTCAAGTCGGCCGAGGTCGACAAGCCCCGTGCTCGCGTGCAGTTATTTGGGTCGGGTGCGATCCTGCGGCATGTCCTCGAAGCCCAGAAGATTCTGGCCGAGAAGTACGGTGTCGCCAGCGACGCTTGGAGCGTCACCAGCTACACGCAACTCCGTCGCGAGGCACAGACCTGCGAGCGATGGAATATGCTTCATCCCGATCAACCGAGAAAGAAGAGTTACATTCAAACCGTGCTCGATGGCGTCTCGGGTCCGATCATTTCGGCCAGCGACAACGTGCGCGCGGTCGGCGAGCAACTGTATCCTTACCTCGACCAGGATTACTTCGTCCTCGGATGCGATGGCATGGGCCGCAGCGAAACGCGACCGGCCCTGCGGCGTCATTTCGAAGTCGACGCACCCTCGGTGGTCATAGCGGCCCTGTATCGGCTCAGCCGAAGCGGGGCCATTCCAGCGACGGATGCGGCCGCAGCCATTCGGGACCTCGGGTATGACCCGGAGAAACCCAACCCGCTGTTCGCCTAGTTTCCCAACGATTCCCCTTTATCTCGATCCCCGTTTTGCAATTGCCATGGCTACTGAAATCAAGCTTCCGTCTTTGGGCGAAGGTATCGAATCCGGCGACGTCCTCGAGGTGTTGGTCAAGGTCGGAGATGTTGTCAAAAAGGAGCAATCGCTCCTGGAGATGGAAACCGACAAGGCCACCGTTTCGGTGCCGAGCCCTGTCGCTGGAAAGATCGTCGCCGTGACGGTCAAGGAAGGGGAAACCGTCAAGGTCGGATCGGTCATCGCGACGATCGAAGCGGCGGGCGCCGCCACACCCTCCCCTGCGCCCGCAGCCCCTCCTCCCGCCCCTGCCTCAGCACCCGTGCCCACACCGGCACCGGCGGCGTCCAAGCCCGCAGTGCCGGTTGCACCGGCAGCGAAACCTGCGGCACCTGTTCCTGCACCGAGTCCCGTCTCCCAACCCGCAGTTGCTCCGGCACCGGTCGTTGCGACCGCGACGGCACCGGCCGCATCGCCGACAACCGCCGATGATGCGATTCCCGCAGGGCCGGCGATACGCCGATTCGCTCGCGAAGTGGGAGTCGATCTGTCGCACGTGCAGGGGACCGGCGAAGGAGGTCGAATCACGCGCGAAGATGTGTTGGCGGTCGTTCGACATGCCAACCAGTCGCTGCAGGCTCGCGCGGCGTCACCCTCGCCCGGATTGTCCCAGAGCGCCTCGCAAAAGGCAGCTTCCGCCAAGGCCGGGGCCGAAACGAAGCCGGGAGTCCCCTCCCAAGATGACTACGGTCCGATCCGCGTCGATCGGATGAGCAAGATCCGCAAGACCATCGCGGCTCAGATGAACAAATCGTGGTCGACCGCTCCTCGCGTTGTGAATTTCGACGATGCCGACGTCACCGAATTGGAGGCGTTTCGGCAGACCAGCAAAGACGATTATGCATCGCGAGGCATCAAGCTGACCACCATGCCTTTCTTGATTAAGGCCGTGGCGACCGCCCTGAAGCATCACCCCGCCCTCAATGCCGTCATCGATACCGAGAACGAGCAGATCATCTACAAGGAGTACGTCAATCTCGGGATCGCCATCGACACCGAGCGAGGATTGGTCGTGCCGGTGCTGAAAGATGCCGATCGCATGTCGATTCCGGATATCGCGTATGCGCTATCCGAAATGTCGTCGCGCGTGCGCAACAACGATTTCTCGGTCAGCGATCTCCGCGGAGGCACGTTTACCATCAGCAATCTGGGCGCGATTGGAGGAACCTATTCCACGCCCATCATCAACGTGCCCGAGGTGGCGATCCTGCTGGTGGGGCGATCGCGCAAGCTGCCGATGGTGATGGACGACGATTCGATCAAGCCACGGTTGATGATGCCGTTGAGCATCGCGTACGACCATCGCTTGGTCGACGGCGCGACCGCGGCCCGATTCCTGAACGATGTCATCGCCTACCTGGAAGCACCGAGTCGGCTGCTGCTGGCCATCTAGCGAGGAACTCTCGGATCCCGCCGATGCATCGAAGCGAGCGAAGCTTCGGTGCATCGATTTGTTCAAGCCAGGGAAGCGAAGGGGCGGGAAGTCGTCGGCTGGGGGGGGGTTAGATTGAGGTTGGGTCTTCGTCGATGGGTTCGGCGGCATAGGGGCTGTCGAGCATCTGCACGTAGCTGTCGTACCGACGGGGATCGAGACGGCCGTCCGCGACAGCGTCTTTCACAGCGCAATCGTTCTCGTGTTGATGGGAGCAATTGGGGTATCGGCAATGGGATGCGAACGGACGGATATCTCGAAACAGGCCGGTCAGTTCTTCGGCGACGACATCCCACAATTGAAACTGGCGCACGCCGGGCGTATCGACGAGCGCGCCACCGCCGGGTAGTTCGAACCATTCCGAAGTGGTTGTCGTATGCTTTCCTTTTTCGTTTTCCTGGCTGACCTCTTGGACCCGCTGGTTCAATCCGGGTGAGATCGCATTGAGAATCGACGACTTGCCGACGCCGCTTTGGCCGATGACGACACTGACGCAACCGCGGGTTGATTTTCTGAGTTGCTCGACTCCCCAGCCTTTGGCGGCGCTGACCATCCAGACCGGGTAGCCCATTTGGGCATAGGTGCCCAGGAGGGGTTGGAGCGATCCGGGGTCAACCAAATCGCATTTGTTGACGCAGATGGCTGCATCGATGTGATTTTGTTCGGCGGTGGCGAGGATGCGATCGATCAGGTTCGGTTTGATCGCGGGTTGGGCAGCGCTGGTGACGATGAGGAGTTGGTCGATATTTGCCGCCATCACGTGTCGGCGGTGTTTGCTGGTGCGGCTGAGTTCGGATCGCCGCGGTTCGATTTTGAGGATCCAGCCTTGATCTCGTCCGTTCGGTTCGATTTCGACTCGATCGCCGGTGACGACGACATGCCGCTGTTGGGTCGACAGATTCTTCAGGACGCGTCGGACCGCGCAGCGAAGGATGCGTTCGTCGTCGGTTCTAACGATGGATTCGAGCCCGTGGACTCGAATAACCGTTCCTTTGAGGCTGCCCTCGGCGGTTTCGAGGTCGACGCTTTGGAGCGGGTCTGTGGATGGATCGTCCATTCGACCTCGAACGGTTCTTCGCCGGGTCAGTTCCCCTTTGCCGCTGACGCGTTGGGAGCCAACGGTATCGATATCCTCCTTGGATTCGCCGTACTGGCGGGTCAGGTCGCTGCGTCGAGGTTGACCTTGATGTCCTTTGCGAAACTCGATTCGATGTTTATTGGGTTTCTTGGAGGGCATGTGCTTTAGGTTGCCGTGACGGCCTCGCCGGCCAACGCCTGTTTTTTGGTTTCGTGCACGCTGGGCCCGATGAGTTCCGCGATCTCGGATTCGTCGAGTTCCTCGCGTTGCATGAGAGCGTCCTTGAGTTTCTCCAACTCTTCGCGTCGGAGGTGGAGCGTATCGAGGGCGCGGCGATCCGCGGCTCGGAGCGTATCACCGATTTCGCCGTCGATGGTTTCCTGCGTCCGTTCGCTAAATTGGCGTTGTTGATGGATTTCGCGGCCGAGGAAGGGATCGCTGTCGGAGAGCTTGTAGGAGACAGGCCCCAGTTTGGTGCTCATCCCCCAGTGGGAGACCATACGGCGAGCGAGCGAGGTTGCCCGTTCGAGGTCGTTTTCCGCTCCGACCGAGGTTTCATCGTAAACGATCCGTTCGGCGGCCCGTCCAGCGAGCAAGACGACCAGTTGGTCTCGGATTTCCCCTTCGGACATATTCATGCGATCCTCGGCTGGGAGGATCTGCGTGGATCCGAGGGATTGGCCGCGTGGCACGATAGTCACCTTGTGGACGCGTTGGGCGCCCGGGAGGAACCATGCTGCCAGGGTGTGGCCCGCTTCGTGGTAAGCGGTCTTTTCTTTTTCGGCCGGGAGCATGACTTCCTCGCGTTTCGCACCCATCAGCACTTTGTCGCGAGCGTAGTCGAAATCCTCCATCGAGACTCGGGACTTGTCATGCCGTGCGGCCCAGAGGGCGGCCTCGTTCACAATGTTGCGGATGTCTGCACCCGTCAGTCCGACGGTGGCTTCGGCCATGCGATGCAAATCCACATCGTGGTCCAGGGGTACATCGCGAACATGGACCTTGAAAATTGCCTCGCGGCCCTTGAGGGTGGGGCGACCGACGGTGATATGGCGATCAAAACGGCCGGGGCGGAGGAGGGCCGGGTCCAGGACGTCGGGTCGGTTGGTCGCGGCCATGACGATGATCGATTCGTTGGGGGAAAACCCGTCCATTTCGCTCAGGATTTGGTTGAGGGTTTGTTCCCGTTCATCGTGGCCTCCGCCGAGACCTGCTCCGCGTTGTCGCCCCACGGCATCGATTTCATCGATGAAAATGATGCCGGAGCCGTGTTCTTTGACGGTGGCGAACAAGTCGCGAACCCGGGATGCGCCGACCCCGACAAACATCTGAATGAATTCGCTGCCATTGACGGAGTAGAAGGCGACGCCGGCTTCGCCCGCAACAGCCCGAGCCAACAGCGTTTTTCCGGTTCCGGGGGGGCCGTTGAGCAGCACACCCTTCGGGACGCGGCCGCCGAGTTTTTGGAATTTTTCGGGAGCCTTGAGAAACTCCACGATTTCCTTCAGGTCTGCCTTGACCCCTTCCAGCCCGGCGACGTCGTCGAACGTCACGTGTTGATCGCTGGCCTCAAATCGTTTGGCGGTCGAACGGGTGAAGGAGTTGAGGAAACCGCCCCCCATCATGTTGTCGCGCGACCTCCGCATGAACAGATAAATCGCCAAACCGAGCAATGCGAGCGAGGCAAACGAGAGAATCAAATAGAGGG
>JBKDPB010000115.1:0-10808 GCA_046342615.1 Planctomycetota bacterium
GGAGAAGGGAGCAAGAAGGGGAATGGGATCTCCCGCGCAGGGGAGAAGGGAGCGAGAAGGGGGAATGGGGCGATCAACGCGTCAGCTGCCATGCGAGTTCCTCGATCGCTGGCAAGGCGTTAACAAGAAGATGCGCCGAAGTTTTGATGGCGTACGATTCAGCCGGGGAGATGGCATACGATTAGCCGGGGAGAGGATGATGGCGAATCATCCATTGCAAGGCCTCGTCGCACGCTTGAATCGCCGATGTCCCGACATTGCTGGCTGCGATCACGCCGCGCTGCTGTTCGACCGCGAGGAAAACAACGCAATACCAATGCGTATTGGAGCCGTTGTGAGTCAGAATTCGACCCCCCGCCCAATCGCGCTCGCCACAAACCCAACCCCCCGCATACTCCGTACCTTGCTGTGGTTGATGCAACTCCTTGAGCGTCGCGGCCGTTAGGGGCAAATCGCACTCCTTCGATGGATCGGTCATCAAGTGGATCCGCAAATACTTGACCCAGTCCTGCATCGATGCGTGAACCGTACCGGCTGGCCCGAGGGCGGGTGGGTTGTCGGTTTCCGTCGCAACCGAAAAACCAAAGACCCGATCATGCCCCCAGGGAGCTTCGGGACCTCGTATCGACGGTGCCCCGAAACCGGCAGACGTCATCCCGAGTGGTTCAAACAGCCGTTGCCGAATCTCCTCCTCCCAAGCGTGCCCCCGAACCTTCTCGATGGCATGCCCCAGAATCGTATAACCCAAGTTGGAATAGTTGAATTTGCCCATTCGCTTTTCGGATCGCGGACGCTCGGCCAGCCAATGCAAGACATTCCGTCGGATGGAAACCACCTCATCCATGGGACCCTCGAACTGAGTCCACGGTGGGTTCGCCGTTGCGCCGCTGGTGTGGTCCATCAACTGCCGCATCGTCGCGTCGTTCCATGCGGATGCCGTGACCTTGGGGTCGTCGTGAAAGACTTCTCCGAGCGTCGTTTCGAATCCGAGCTTCCCCTCGTCCACCAGCATTCCCAAAAGTGTTGCAGTCATGCTTTTGGTACAGGATCCGAGGTGCATTCGGTCATCGACCCTCAGCGCGTTTTCGGAGCCTGCTCGCCGAAAGCCTGTCGCTCCGAATACCTCTTCGCCGGACAAGGTGAAGTAGCCTGCGATGATGCCTGGCAGCTTGTCCCGTTTACGCAGTTGTTCCAAGTTGGCCTCGAGTCCTTCGCCAGGCTCTTGAGCCCGTAGATTCCGGTCCAAAAAGCATGGGCATACCGCAGCCAGTCCCAACGCGCAGAAACCGCGACGATCGATTGTCGGCTTCGCCCCGCAGGCGGACCTTGGAGGATTTCCCGGATTCTTTGCCGTAATCATGATCCTGCCCGGTAGGTTTTCTGATGTGAGAGGAGACGACCAAGGGCTTCGCCTTGCCGGATCCGGTGACGCTCCGGTTGATCAATGAGCGGCTCGCGATATCGCTTTGTCGAGATCCGCGATCCAGGCTTCGCATTCCGCGTCGCTTGGCATGCGCCAATCGCCGCGCGGTGACAGCGAAACGGTTCCGATCTTGGGGCCATCCGGGACGCAGCTCCGTTTGAACTGGGCGGAGAAGAATCTGCGGATGAAGGTCTTGAGGGTTTCCGCGATCTCCTGGCGGGTGTACGGGCGATCAAAGGAGGCATGGCTGGCCAGCAGGAGGATTTTTTGGGGCGATGCTCCACCGCGAACGAAATGGTACAGGAAAAAATCGTGCAATTCATAGGGGCCAATGGTCCCTTCGGTCTCCTGTTGGATCGATTGGTCGCTCCCCAGCGGCAACAGTTCCGGCGTGATCGGTGTATCGACGATCTGCAGCAGGATTTTGCGAAGTTCACCGTCCGCGAAATGCTCGGCGACGTATTTGACCAGGAACCGAACCATGGTTTTTGGGACCGAACAGTTCACGTTGTACATCGACATGTGGTCGGCATTGTACGTGCACCATCCGAGAGCCAACTCCGACATGTCTCCCGTCCCGAGCACGAACCCGCGACTCATCAGCAGCAGCGTCCGCATTCGGGCTTGTACGTTTTCAAATACCAAGTCATTTCGTCGGTCGGCAGGAAGTTTTTCCAAGACCTTCTGCAAGCTGTCGATGTCGTAGGGTTCGGTATCGACGCCGAACGGTTTGTGACCAAGGCTTTGAAACGTCCGAAGGCAGCTGGCGCGGATATCGATGCACTCGGAACGGATCCCGAGGAGACGCATGAGCGCTTCGGCATTGCTCTTGGTTCGGCTCGTGGTCCCGAATCCAGGCATCGTCAATCCAACGATCCGTTTGCGATCCCAAGCGAGCATATCGCACATCTTGACCGCGACGAGGAGAGCGAGCGTGCTGTCCAGGCCGCCTGAGACTCCGATGGTCAGCGGCATGGAGTCGGGAACGCGCGCCACGCGCTTGGCTAGCGAGGCGCATTGTATTTCAAAGACATCGGAGCAGCGCTGCTCCAGTTCGGTCGTGGATTGAGGCACAAAAGGATGAGGATCGACCCATCGGTTCAGTGGCTTGGACGACACCGCAAGCTCGAACGGGATCCGTCGATAGGCAGATGCATTCTCGGTGCGATCCGCGATTTGATGCATGGTCTGCATCATGCGGCGATCATGCTGGAGCCGTTCCAGATCCACGTCTGCGCTCGCAAACGACGACAGTCCGTCCACATGCGAGGTCGGCTTCAAACACAATCCGGTGCCAACCCGTTGCGATTGGGCCAGGACGCTTCCGTTCTCGGCAATCAGGCAGTGCCCACCGAAGACCAAGTCGGTCGTCGACTCGGTTGGACCGGAGCTGGCGTACGCGTACGCCGACAGGCATCGGCCTGACTGCATTGCGACCAGTTGTTTGCGGTATGCCGCTTTGCCGATGGTTTCGTTGCTCGCCGACAGATTCAACAGCACGTTCGCGCCCGCGACGGCATGAGCGCTGCTGGGAGGGTTAGGTACCCACAGATCTTCGCAAATCTCCACTCCGATGGTAGCGAGGCCGCAGGTGAACAGGAGTTGTGAACCCACCGGGACCGATCCGTATTCCGGGAGGTCGAGCTGGCTTTGTTCCAGGTCTCGGCCGGAATGAAACCAACGACCTTCGTAGAACTCGCCATAGGTCGGCAGATGCAGCTTGGGAACCAAGCCGAGAATTTGTCCATGACACAGTACTGCCGCTACATTGAACAACCGTCCCTGCACGTCGAGAGGCAAGCCTACGACCACCATCTGCTGGCCGACCGATTGAGCCAGGAGAGTCAATTCATGCAGACACGCATCGAGCAGGGTTCGCTGCAGGAACAATTCGCCACAGGTGTAGCCGCTCAATCCCAGCTCGCCAAAGACCACGATATCGGAATCGGACAACTGCCCTAACGCCCGCTCCATGGCCATTCGGTTGGCTGCGGGATCGGCGACGCGTGTCGGCGTGGATGCAGCGGTGATACGAAGGAAATCGAGAAAGTGCATGCGTCTATCTTCCTGGGAGGGTCACCGGGCAGGGCTTCGGTGAAAATGAACGTGTTTCCATCTTCCCTGTTGGCGCTGCCAAATACGGGTCTCCTCCATGGAGACCGTCACCGGTTTGCCGTCCGCCATCTTCTGCGTCAATCGGACGTAGGCGATCACGGCGACATCGCCCATGATGCGGATATGGGGACCGACGATGGTCGATTGCACGGCGGTCGTCGAGGGTGGCAAGTTGAAGTAGTACTGGTGGAAGTCGAGGCCGTCGACCAGATTCCCGTTCGCTTCGGGTTCAAAACAAGTCAGCGACGTGCAGCATAACTCCTTGTAGGTGTCCCAATCCCCTCGGGCGATACAAACCAATAATCGCTGCGTCAGGGCCAGAATTGCGTCGCGGTCGGATTGCAGGGACATTCGTTGGTGGTTCCATCGGTGGCGGAGGCTTTCATCCAATACCTCATTGTGGTCGAGGTCTCCCGCAGACGCTACCCGAGTTGGGCCCGACTTGGCCCCGACTTGGCCCCGAGTTGGGCCCGACTTGGATATGACGGTTGTATCGGCTGCGCCGAGGGAACAGGCGCCGCCGATGAGGGGGACGTTGCACGGACGATATCAGAGCCAGGCATCAAAAACCGACCTCCATCCGTGCGGAAATACCCAGGTATGTCGACACCCGACCCCATCGATCGTTTTCTGCAACAGGAAGTCGCATCGGCTTCCCCGGCCAAACTCCACTGGCTGCTTCTCTGTCGAGCCCATTCCCTGTCGGTGACGATCAGCAATCTCTGGGATAAAGGGGATCATCAAGGGGCCCAGCAATGGATTATCCTCGTCCGCGAAATCCTTACGGAATTGCTGGCCGGGATCGTTGACGCGACGCACCCCTTGGCTCGGCAGCAGTCCGATCTCTACATTTTCCTGTCCGCACTCCTGGCGACGGCAGAACAGGGACGAGACACGGCCGCCCTCAAAGACTTGTGCGAGATCCTGGAAATTGAAATGATCTCGTGGGAAATGTTGGTGCAACGCGAATCCCTCGGAGGAGGGGCGACTGCGGCCCCGGTTGACGGTCATAACGCCAACTTCGATTTCAGCGCCTAAAGCACTTGGGATTTCCGAAGAAACGTTTCCGCGAACTCTCTTTCCAAGAGATACACTTTGCATAACCGGTTTTCTTTGACATCGGCTGAAGGAGCCAGAGCATGTGTGGAATCGTTGGCTATGTTGGCAAGCAGGACGCATGCCCTTTTTTGTTGACCGGTTTGAGACGGCTTGAATATCGAGGTTACGACAGCGCTGGCATTGCGATCCTCGGGGAGTCGGGTCGTCTGCATTTGGCTCGCTCGGTCGGCCGGATCGAGTCCCTGGCAACCCAGATCGCAGGGGCGCCGATGCCCGGATTGATCGGCATCGGGCACACCCGCTGGGCAACGCATGGCGCGGCGACACCCGAGAACGCGCACCCGCACTTGGGTGGCACGGGTGCGGTGGCGATCGTGCACAACGGGGTGATTGAAAACTACCAAGTTCTCAAAGAGATGCTGACTGAGAAAGGGTATGGTTTCCAATCTGCGACCGATACGGAGGTCATCGCCCATTTGATCGCAGACAACTTGAAGTCGATGTTGGAGGCTCCCGCGAATTCGATCGCTCGCGGTCAGATTGGAGACAGTCGCAATGCGGTATTTGTCGAAGCGGTTCGAGCGACGCTTCCCTCGCTCCGCGGAACCTATGGGCTGGTCGTGATGTTTCGCGATCGCCCTGATCTGCTCATCGCCGCTCGATGCGGCAGTCCACTGGTGTTGGGGGTTGGACGCGGCGAGCAGTTCATCGCCAGCGACACGTCCCCCTTGGTAGGACATACCGATCGCATCATCTATCTCGCCGACCATCAACTGGCGGTGGTATCCAAAGACTCGATCCAGGTTGTGCACCGCGATCAAGGTCGCATTCGTCCCGAGGTTCGAGTCCTGGAGGCCCGCGACAACGACGTCGATTGCGAAGGCTATGCGCATTACATGCTCAAAGAGATTCACGAGCAACCGACATCTTTGCGAAACGCCATGCGAGGCCGATTGGATCGCGAGAATGCCACCGCGAAGTTCGGCGGCCTCAATTTGACGCCAGCTCAATTGCGAAGCGTCAACCGCATGATCCTGACCGCCTGTGGAACGAGTTGGCATTCGGCGTTGGTCGGCGAGTATCTGATCGAGGAATTCGCTCGCCTGCCGGTCGAAGTCGAATATGCCAGCGAGTTACGGTATCGCAATCCTCCCGTCGATCACGATACGCTCATCTTTGGGATCACACAAAGCGGTGAGACGGCCGACACGCTCGGGGCTCTGCGCGAGATGAAGCGCAAAGGGCATCACACGCTCGCGATCTGCAATGTGGTCGGCAGCAGCATCGCTCAGGAAGCCGACGGAGGGGTCTATCTCCACGCCGGTCCGGAGATCGGCGTGGCCTCGACCAAGGCCTTTACCTCGCAATTGTGCGTCTTGTCGATGCTGGCTCTGTACTTCGGACGTTTGCGGCACCTGAGCTATGAGGCTGGCCAGCGGATCATCGACAACCTCGAAGCCCTCCCTGAGGCCGTCGAAAAGGCGCTCGAGTGCGATTCGGTTACGCGCCGAATCGCCGACAAATACAAGGATGCCACCAACTTCCTCTACCTGGGCCGACACTACAATTTTCCAACCGCGCTCGAGGGAGCTCTCAAGCTCAAGGAAATCAGCTATATCCATGCCGAAGGTTATCCCGCCGCCGAGATGAAGCATGGGCCGATCGCGCTGGTGGATGAACACACCCCTTCGGTGTTCTTGCTCTCGCGCTCTCATGTTTTCGACAAGGTGATGAGCAATCTGCAGGAGGTCAAGGCGCGCGGCGGACCGGTCATCGCCATCGTCGACCAACGGGACAAGAAGCTCGAGTCGCTGGTCGATGACATCATCGAAATCCCGCATGTCGAGGATTTCCTGCAACCTGTGGTGGCTGCTATCCCGCTCCAGTTGCTGGCCTATCACATCGCCATCGCCCGCGGTTGCGACGTCGACAAGCCGCGCAATCTCGCCAAGAGCGTTACCGTCGAATAGCAGCAATAAGCTTCTCTGTTCCGACGCGCCGGTATCTCCGATTACAATAGGCGACATGATGCGCGAACCTGCCATGTCGGTACTCTCATTCGATTCCGGAACCTTGACCCTCTTAAGTTGGTCAGCCGAGGCGGTGAGGCTGTTCTTTCCCGATGTGCCGTGGGTCTGGGATCCGCGCAGCGAATGTTGGCGATGCGACGCGTTGCATCATCGACGGATCATCGCGGTCGCGCGTCTTTGCGGGCTGGACTTAGGGAGCCCGATGCAAGCGGAAGCGTCCGTTGAGTGGCCTGGTGTGAAACTGCCTTCGCCTCGTGTGGAGCAAGAACATGCTTTGGCCGCGTGGCTTGGTTGCCGCAATGGCGTTATCGTGATGCCGACAGGTACTGGCAAAACCGAAGTGGCTCTGCATGCGATGGCCACCGCGCGCTGTTCGACGTTGGTGGTAGCTCCGGTCCGAGACTTGATGTACCAATGGCATCGCAGGATCCTGCGAGGGCTCGGTTTCGACGCTGGGATCCTGGGAGATAGCTCGATGAACATTCGCCCCGTGACGGTCACGACGTATGCCAGCGCATGTATTCATATGCCCAAGATCGGCGACCGTTTCGATTTGTTGATCTTCGATGAGTGCCACCATCTCAGCGGCCCGATTCGCAGCGATGCGGCGAGGCAGAGTCTCGCCACCCAGCGGCTCGGGTTGACGGCGACACTGGAACCCTCGGACGCTGCGAGCAAGTCGGTGGAGCCGTTGATCGGTCCGGTCCTCTATCGGCTCCCCATCAGCGACGTTCGGGGCACAACACTCGCCGATTACGACGTGATTCGTATTCCGGTCCATCTCAGTCCACCGGAACGGGCTCGCTACGATCTGCTCGCCGAACGGATTGCTTCGTATGTTTATGAACGGCGCGACAAGGATCCCGGGTTCCAATGGCGCGATTTGTCGGCCGAAAGTTTGACCGATGGGAGGGCATCGCACATCCTTCGGGCATTTCGCGAGAAGGAGTCGATCGAACAGCGAGCTGCGGAAAAGTTTCGAGTCCTCGAGGATTTATTCCGACTGCATCTCGGCAATCCGATGATCATCTTCACCGGCTCCAATTTGATGGCGAGGGAGATCTCCACGCGGTTCTTGATCCCATGCCTGCTGAGCCATTGCGGAAAGCGCGAGCGGCTCGATTACCTCGAAGGGCTGCGCGATGGGGTCTATCCTGCGTTGGTGGCAAATCAAGTTCTCGATGAAGGGGTCGATTTGCCCGAGGTCAAGGTTGCGGTCATTTTGGGTGGCAAAGCGACCGCGCGGCAAGCCAAGCAGCGATTGGGACGCATCCTTCGTCGCCAAGGCAACTCGCGAGCGACTCTCTATGAGGTCGTGACAGAGGACACCAACGAAGTCAAACGATCCAGAAAACGGAGGAGGAGCGATGCTTACCCGCGAGCTCGCAATCGCCCGACGTGAGCATGGTCGCGTCTACCCGGATCGCTTGACCACCGCAACGCATGCCGCGTATCCCGCCTTGGCGCGACGAATGATTGCTGCGTACGAAAACGGCGTCCATAAAACGCGTCAGGAACTCCACCGCTCGGTGGCGCAAATCCTGGAGGAGGATCGGGACTGTCCGGTGCGGCGCATGGGGGCCTTTTGCAAATTGCTCGATGAGTACGGAAAGTTCGATCAGGGCAAACCGAAACGGGCGGCAGAGCTGAGACGCCGGGTCTTTGCCATCGCAGCCCAATACCACCCACTCATCGCGAAACCCGAATCGCTTCTCGATCATCCCGAAGCCGATGTCAAGAAGACGGTTGCGAGCCAGTTAGGAATGGGCTGGCCCGAGCTTAGCCAGCGTCTCTATGAAGACTTGATCGAGCATCATCGACTGCGCTCCTTTGCAGGCCCGGATGATCCAGTTGAATTGCTGTCTCGCTACAATGTCGCGCAAACCCAGGCGGCGCTTTTGGATGCCACGTCCATCCGCATCCAGGCCACCACCGATTGGAAATTGATCCTTCGGTATGCCAAGCTGGCGGGGCTGATGCATTCCCTCGTTTCCACGACCAACGGGTATCGCATCGAATTGGACGGTCCCTCGTCGGTGTTGAGGAGCACGCATCGGTACGGCGCTTCGATGGCAAAGTTTCTCCCGGGTTTACTCTCCTGCCAAGGATGGGAAATGATCGCGACCATGCGATGCCGAAGCGGACGGAGCGGGGATGGACCAGTTCTGGAATTAAGTCACAACTCCGGATTGCGAAGTCCAGTCGCACGGCAAGGGTTGGTCGATTCGGACATGGAGCGAACCTGGATCGAGGCCTGGGGACCGGGATCGCATCATGGTTGGTCCTTGGTCCGGGAAGGGGAGGTCCTGGTTCGAGGCCAACGCGTATTCATCCCGGATTTCGTCTTGCTCCACCCGAGCGGGCGTCGCGTGCTCCTCGAAATCGCTGGTTTTTGGACCCCCCAATACGTCCGGCACAAGGCGGAATCGCTCGCGCTGTTCGCGGATATCCCGATCCTCGTCGCGATTCCCAAAGGAATTGCAAAAGTCTGGAATGCGGCCGCCTGGTCTCCGCTGCATCAGAAAATCGTATTCGGCCGCCGGCTCAAGCCAAAAGATATCCTCGAACGGCTGCAAGGGATGACGACCAATCCCTAAAGGCTTGGCTGGAAGCGACTTTTGGACCATACTCTAGTTACATCCGTGAGGGAAAATGCGGCTCATTCCTAGGCCAGCCACCGATTTCCTCGCCCCCACCTCCATCGCCTCCCATTCGGTTTGACCCCAATGCTGTTTCGCAAAGCTCGGCTCACCGTGCCGGCCATCGTGTTCCTGGTCCTCCTCCGAGTCGCGATCGGTTGGCATTTCTTCCAGGAAGGAGCCACCAAAGTCCGGGACGGTAATTTTTCTTCCACTCCGTTTCTTGCTGCCGCGAAAGGCCCATTCGCCAAGCAGTTCCATGCGATGATCCCCGACTTCGACGGGGCGATGCGCATGGATCCCAGCAAGATGGATGAAGTCTGCAAAACATTTGTCGCCCGAGCCGCAAAGGAGTTCGGTTTCGACGATGCGCAGACCAGCGCCGCCAACGATGTCCTGAAAGAGTTCGCGGCCAAACGGAAAGGAACCTACGACGAATGGAAGTCGCAGATCGAACAGTACACGCAAGGGATCCAACGGATGAAGGCGCTCGAAAGCGATGCGACGCGTTCGGGCGTCGAGTCGCTTCGCAAGCAACGCGACACCGTCGAGTCGGAATGGAAGACGCTCGGCCGACCTGTGCTCGCAGAGATCGACCAGAACATCCGCGAACTCGAGGATCGCATCAACGCCATTGCCACCGACGAACAAGCCGCACCCGATTCCAAGAAACCTACAAAGGATGCCCAAGGGAAAGCCGCCCGCAAGAGGGTTGACTTCAAGTATCCGGGCGAAGGGGATCTGACCGTTCGTCAAGTGGATCGAATCATCCCGATCTTCGATATGGCTGTCGGAATCCTGTTGCTCGTCGGATTGCTGACACCGATCGCGGGAATTGCAGCAGGTCTGTTCCTCGTCTCGGTCGTTGCCAGCCAATTCCCGGGATACCCAGGTACGCAGCCGACCTATTATCAAGCGATTGAGATGTTGGCATGTTTCCTGGTCGCGTTCGCCGATGCAGGTCGCTATGCAGGCTTGGATTTCTTGCCCTGGAGCCTGTGGAATCGAAACGCCAAGGCACCCGTCAACCCATAAACTTATTCATCGCATATTACCCCACTTCCTAAAAGGATTTTACACATGAGAACCTTGAGTCCCGAAGACAAGATCATCGGCCAGGACAACTACCATGAAGCGATCGGTTTCACCCGTCGCGAGTTTCTGCAAGGGGTCATCGCTGCCGGGGCGGTGAGCGGCGCAGGACTGGGTGCGATGTACTTCGGCTATGAAAAATTCGCTGACCCTGTGCGCGTCGGGGTCATCGGAACCGGCGATGAGGGGAGCGTTCTCATCGGAGGATGTACCCCGGAATATGTCCAGGTCACCGCCATCGCTGATATCCGCCCCTACAGCATCTACCGCGCGTTCCACGGCGATTGGACCACTCCGACCCGCCCGGGACTGATCAAACAGTACAAGTACGCCAACGAAGACGAAGCCCGCAAGAACGTCAAAGTCTACGATGCCGGCAATGGCGGGATCGACGCGCTCCTCAACGACGACACGATCGAAGCGATCATTATCGCTT
Organism: Planctomycetota bacterium; assembly: GCA_046342615.1. GTDB lineage: Bacteria > Planctomycetota > Planctomycetia > Pirellulales > Pirellulaceae > JBKCUI01. Next base: position 10,795 of record JBKDPB010000115.1, read on the forward strand.
TGCCCCTCCACCTG
>JBKDPB010000116.1:0-35853 GCA_046342615.1 Planctomycetota bacterium
TGGCTCCCGCCAAATTAGCGCCGGGCAAATACCGAAACATCATGGGGAACCAGGCCCTCGCGTGGGGATTGCTCGCAGCGGCTCAGCGATCGGGCAAGGAACTCTTCTATGCGTCCTACCCGATCACACCCGCCAGCGACAGTCTGCACGAGCTGGCTCGCTACAAGAACTTCGGTGCATGCACGTTCCAAGCCGAGGATGAAATCGCGGCGATTTGTTCCGCGATCGGAGCTGCGTACGGCGGACAGATGGGAGTCACCACTTCGAGCGGTCCCGGGATCGCTCTCAAGATGGAAGCCATGGGCTTGGCTGTGATGCTGGAACTGCCGTTGCTGATCATCGATGTCCAGCGCGGCGGTCCCAGCACAGGACTCCCCACCAAGACCGAGCAAGCCGACTTGTTGCAGGTCATGTATGGTCGAAACGGCGAAGCTCCCGTGCCAGTCCTGGCGGCACGCAGCCCCGGCGATTGCTTCGACATTATTCAGGACGCATGGATGTTGGCGACCCGTTTGATGCTCCCCGTCGTCGTGCTGTCCGATGGCTACATTGCCAACGGCGCTGAACCTTGGTTGATACCTGACCTGAGCAAGTTGCCTCCGATCGCCATCGAGCATCCCGCAACGAACAACAATCCCAATGGTCCTTTCAAACCTTATTTGAGAAACGAACTGCTGGCTCGACCATGGGCGATCCCGGGCACTCCCGGCCTGATGCACCGCGTCGGTGGGATCGAAAAGGAGGATGGCTCGGGGAACATCAGCTACGATCCCGAGAACCATCAAAAGATGGTGAATATCCGAGCTCAAAAGGTTGCCAACGCGGCCAAGCTCCTTCCTCCTCAGCAAGTCACCGGCCCGCAAAGCGGCGAGCTGCTGGTTCTATCCTGGGGCGGAACCTACGGCGCATGTTTGACCGCCGTGGAGCAAGCACAGAAGGCAGGTCGCAGCGTGGCGCATGCCCATATACGGTACCTGAATCCGTTCCCCAGCAACCTTGGAGAAATCCTCGCGCGGTACGAGAAAGTGCTGATTCCGGAACTCAACATGGGCCAGCTCCGCATGCTGATCCGAAGCCGCTATCTGGTCGATGCCATCGGCTTCAATAAAGTCAAAGGCAAGCCGTTCACCGTCACCGAGCTGGTCGACAAGATCCTCGAGGTCGCAACGAGCCCATCGAGGGAATCCGCTGCGCGAACAAATCGGTAACGAGTCCCCAATTCATTCAGCGAACAATACCTTCGATCCATCACCTCCTTGATTCCATTATGAGCACAACCCTTCCACTCCTGAAGCCAGACGATTTTGCCAGCGACCAAGACGTTCGTTGGTGCCCCGGATGCGGCGATTACTCGATTCTCGCCCAAATGAAAAAGGTGCTGCCCGAGATCGGCATCCGCCCCGAGCAGACGGTTTTCATTTCGGGGATCGGTTGCAGCAGTCGCTTTCCCTACTACATCAACTCGTACGGAGTCCACTCCATCCACGGTCGCGCGCCGGCGGTAGCAACAGGGCTGAAGTTGTCGCGACCAGACTTGAGTGTCTGGGTCATCACGGGCGACGGCGATGCACTCAGCATCGGCGGCAACCACTTCATTCACCTGCTCCGCCGAAACGTCGATTTGAATATCGTGCTGTTCAATAACCGAATCTACGGTTTGACCAAGGGGCAATACTCTCCGACGAGCGTCGAGGGGCAAATCACCAAGAGTACCCCCATGGGGGTGGTCGATCACCCTCTGAATCCGATCAGTGTGGCAGTTGGCGCCGAGGCGACGTTCATCGCCCGTTCCGTTGACAGCAACATCAAACACCTCGCTGCAGTTCTCAAGCGAGCGGCGGACCATCGCGGTACGAGCTTTGTCGAGGTCTATCAGAACTGCAACGTGTTCAATGATGGAGCGTTCAGCTATGCCCAGGACAAAGCCACTCGCGACGACGCCACGATCGAACTCGAGCATGGCAAGCCGATGATCTTTGGAAAGAACCGAGACAAAGGGATTCGGCTCAATGGTTTTTCGATGGAGGTGGTCAATCTCGCCGATGGAAAGATCCGCGAGGACGACCTCCTGTTTCATGACGAAAAAGCGGATTCCGCACTGGTGTATCTCTTGTCGCGCATGCGACATCCCCAGTTCCCCGAGCCGATCGGGGTGTTCCGGGATGTAGCATCAGATACATTTGAGGAAGCGGTTCGCGGCCAGATCGATGAAGCGGTCAAGCAGCGAGGCCGGGGCGATCTGCAAAAGCTATTCCATAGCGGCGATACCTGGAGCGTAGGCGTTTAGAATCCGCGCTTCGCCAATCTTCGACGACATTTGTATTCGGTTGGATCTTCTCCTTGCCGATGGCGATTATGGGAGTTCCGCCTGCTATGTTCGTGGGCGTGGCTCTTTAGATGGCGGGGGCCCGTTGACTTGACGCACGACGCATTCTCCGATCTGGTGCTGTTCGCCGTATGCATCGGGCTTGCCATTTGGAATCTGCCGGCGCGTCGGGAGCAGGCAGGCCTCGGGATCGCGTGTTTGGTGATCGGTTTGGCCGCGTTGCTCGGAGTGATCCGTTTCTCGGATTGGGATCCTTATCACCATCGCGCGCTGGGGCCGCATCGCTTTGCCGCCACGTTTGCTTCTGTCGGTGCGTTTCCCGTCTTGGCGTACTCCCTGGCGTATCCTGAGAGTCCGTTGTCCAAGCGGTTGTCCGGCGCATGGTGGCTGACGTTTGTGGTCGGCGGGTTCGGGATGGCGATCTGGTTGCTGGGATTCAAACTTTGGGCGCAGATCGTACCTGTATTGAGCGGACTTTGGATCGCCTCGAGCATCGCCACGGGATATCGAGATAGAAACCCTTGGCTGGGGACGGTAGGAATCGTGTTTCTCTTCGCCAGTTTTGCAGTCACCCTATCCGGGCCTGCAGCGGTACGAGTGCTTGGGATTTTCACAACGACCCAGATGTTTCACTATTTCCTCGCCACAGCATTGTGCCTGATTGCCGTATCGAATACGAAACAGCGAGGGACAGCCGAGGGAAGCCGGTCGTCGTGAAGTGATCCGTTCCTCGCTGGCGTCGTGTAAGGAGGGTGGCTTGCGCAACGCTTAGAGCCGAAACGGACATCGCCAGACGGTCAAAGTGCAGGAAGGACACCTGAAGGAATGATGCAGCTGTGCTTTGCTGTTCCCGCGTTGCTTTTTTCATTTTGTTGAGCTTCCCCTCATGCGGTACGGTTTCGCACCAGTGACTCCCGGGCCTAAGTTGGTCTACGTAGTCACCTCGTTCTTGGTGGGTGTGCTGGGTGGGAACCCGCCGCAGGCGGATCTGAGACCGTTGAGGACAATGGCTGACCCATGGGATCCCTTCACGGAAAATTTCGCATTTCTTTATGGGGAGATACCACTCCGACCCTTGGAGTGGAGGATGCATCAGCCAAAATAACGGAATACGCATAATTCTCAAACTTCATGAGTTTCCGCATGAGATGTCTTGTCCTGGCTATGGTTCTTTTGCACGGTTTGGCCTTAACCAGCACCGCGCATCCTCCTGGATCGACTCAGCACGCGCCGCCTGGCGATGGTGAGCATCCGCATGCGATCGGCTTCGTGTTCCACGATCAGAACGGGAATCGCAAACGGGATGCGGGTGAACCCGGACTAGCAGGTATGCGAGTCTCCAACGGTCGCGAAATTGTGCTGACTGATACCGACGGACGCTACGAGATCGATGTCGATAACGATACCATCGTATTTGTGATCAAGCCGCGCGGCTGGATGACCCCATTGAGTTCGGAGAAGCTGCCTCAGTTCTATTACATCCATAAGCCCTCTGGGTCGCCCAAACAGCAGTTTCCTGGCGTCGCGCCGACGGGCCCCCTACCCTCCTCGGTCGATTTCCCGTTGACTCCCCAACAGGAGCCGGACCAGTTCCGGGCGCTTCTCTTCGGCGACACCCAGCCTCGCGATAAAAAAGAAGTCGAGTACATGGCGCATGATATTATCGAACAAGTCGTCGCCGAGAAGGCACACGGCGCATCCTTGGGAGTCACCCTCGGCGATATCGTTTTCGATGACTTGAGCGTTTTCCAACCGCACAACCAGGCGATCGCGCTGGTCGGGATTCCATGGTACAACGTGATCGGCAACCACGACATGAACTTCGATTCTCCCGATGACAAGCATTCGGACGAAACCTTTGAGAGCATTTACGGACCGAATTACTACTCGTTTGATCACGGGCCGGTCCACTTCCTGGTCTTGGACGACGTGACCTGGATCGGTGCCACGGAAAAAGAAAAAGCTCATTTCGTCGGAGGTTTCGGACCTGCACAAATGGAGTTCATTCGCAACGATTTGGCTCTCGTCCCGGAAGACCAGCTCGTCGTCTTGATGATGCACATTCCGCTGCTGGCGGTCGAGGATCGGCAGGAGTTGTACCGACTGATCGAGCAGCGCCCCTTCGCCTTGTCGATCTCAGCCCACACGCACTTCGTCAAGCATCACTTCATCGATGGCTCGGATGGTTGGCGGGGGCCGGAGCCGCATCACCATATCGTGAATGTGACGGTCTGCGGAAGCTGGTGGCGAGGTGCGTTTGATGAACTCGGGATTCCCCATGCGACGATGAGCGATGGCGGGGCCAATGGGTACTCAATCATCGGATTCGATGGCGCGAAGTACTCGCTCGAGTATCGCGCGGCCCGCCGCCCTGCGGATCATCAGATGAGCATCTATCTGCCCGAAGAGATCTATCCCGCGCAAGCCCTGTCGACTCCGATGATCGTCAATGTTTTCTTCGGGAGCAAGAAATCGAAGGTGGAGATGCGGCATCTGCCCGACGGCGATTGGAAAGAAATGGAACGGGTCGACGGCATCGATCCGTATTACGCGGATATGAAGCTGGCGGAGGTTGGTCCGACTCCTCCCAACGGTATGCCGCTACCTGGAGCGTCGGTCACCGATCATCTGTGGCGTTCCTTCCTGCCCCCGGTGTTGCCACCCGGGACGCACCTATTCGAAGTCCGCACCACCGACATGCATGGCCAAATCTACACCGATCGGGAATCGATTCGCGTGCTCCCCTACCCTGCCCCGCCTGCGAAGAAGTAGCCGGGTTCGGGCCAGAGGGTGCCTGGGGCAGCTTAGCCCGTCAGCTCGACCGGTTCGTTTTCCATCACGCGTGTCTCGACGGGGCATTGACCCTTAGCGATTGGGTGCGTGTTATGGATCGCGATGACGACTTGCCGAATCGCTCGATGCACGATGTCCTTGAGATCGGTCTGTCCGAGACAAATCATGGCTGTGATCGCGGCCGAAAGCACGCAGCCCGCTCCATGCGTATGCTGGGTATCGATTCGATTGGAATGGACGGCGAAGTTCTCCTGGCCGGAGCCGAGGATGTGTTCGGATTGGCCGTCGACCGCCCCCATTTTGGCCAATACGAATCGAGCACCCATGACATGCAAATCATGGATCGCGCGTGCGACTGATTCAGGTCCATCGAGCGAAACCCCGGTCAATCGTTCCAATTCGAATCGATTGGGAGTGACCAGAAACGCATGCTTGAGCAGCTTGCGATAGGCATCCACGGCATCCTCTTCGATAAGGGAGTGCCCGTGCTTGCTGACCATGACCGGGTCGACGATCAGGGGGAATTCGAATCGTCCTGCGCGCTCGGCGACCGCATCGATGATGGCTGCATTTCCCAAGGCTCCGGTTTTTGCGGCGATGGGTTTGAAATCATCCAACACAGCGTCGATCTGATCGATCACCAGATCGGGAGCGATGGGTTCGACCCGACGAACACCGAGCGTGTTCTGAACCGTCAGCATTGTGACAGCGCTAGCGCCGTAGACGCCGAACTGCTGGAAGGTCTTGAGGTCGGCTTGCAAGCCAGCGCCGCCGCTGGGATCCGAACCGGCGATTGTCAAGGCAACGGCGTTCGGAGAAAAGGTTCGCGATTCTGACATGACAGATCAGGATTCTAGCTCGTGGAGCGGCTGCTTGGCATCGCCAAAGGAAGGAACGGACACACCCATCTTGTTCATCATGGACATATACAGGCGGCACATTTGACGCTCGGGCTGATCTCGATAGTCCAGCACCCGTCCGCCGCGAATGCTGCCGCCTCCCTTGCCGACCATCACAACCGGCAATTGCGAGGCATCGTGGCTGCCCGTCATCATGCTTGAACAGAGCATGACCATGGAATGGTCGAGAGCCGTTCCGTCCCCTTCTTGAGTCGCGGCCAATCGCTTGGCGATGTAGGCCATCTGCTCGACAAAGAAACGATTCACCTTGAGCCAGTCCTCGGTGTCGGAGTGGGACAGCAAGTGATGGATCATGTAGTCGACCCCCAGGTGTGGAAAACGGAGGGACGAGTGGTCGTTGTTGAGTTTGAGCGTGGTGACGCGTGTCGTATCGGTTTGAAAAGCGAGCACGAGGATATCGCACATGAGCCGCATATGTTCCGAGATATCCTGCGGGATTCCGTCGGCGGGGCGCTGCATATCGGGCTTTTGCAGGGTTGGACGCCATCCTTGCAATTCACCTCGATCGCCGGCTTGCGCGATCCGCTGCTCCACATCGCGGACCGAATCGAGGTACTCGTCGAATTTGCGTTGATCGCTGGAACTGATTTTCCGCCTCAGATCACCGGCATCTTCAAGGACCGAGTCGAGCACGCTTTGATCGCCGCGATGGTTTTCGTCCTTGAACAGTCGATCGAACGCGAGCGCGGGATAGAGTTCGAGCGGCGTCGGGGTGGTCGGCGACGACCAGGAGATGTGGGAGGAGTAGATCATCGAATAATTCTTGTGAACCGATGGATTGGATTTCTCGCAGCCCAGGACCAGGCTCGGAACTTTCGTGCTTCGTCCGATCGTCTGCGCGAGGAGTTGGTCGACGCTCGTGCCCGAGCGGATGTCGCCGCCCGATGCCAGCGGGGCACCGGAGAGCAAGTTACCGGTTTGCGAGCTGTGGATGTTCCCTTTGAGGGCCTCGGCGTTATACAGGCCGCGAATGAAAAGGGTTGACTCTTTGAATTCGCTCAGCGGTTGCAGCACTCGACCGAGAGCCAGGCCATCTTTTTCTTCGCGTGCCCACCATTCGCCCCCGTGAAAGCCGTTGCCGGCGAACAGGATGGCCAGTCGCACCGGCGGCTTGCTCGCATCCGCGGCATCGCTGGCTGCCCCCCAAACAGGCAGGGATTCCATCCACGGGAGAGCCATGCTGACGCCGAGACCGCGCAGCAAGGTGCGTCGCGACAGCGTTGGGTTGGTGCTGGGATAGGTCATCGTGTTGCTCCTCGAAAGGGATGGTAGAGCGTCTCGTGGATGATGCTACTGGGATACGGTATCACGTCCTCGGATTTGCCGGAACGGAGAACGAAGAACAATCTGGACAATCGTATCGGCGATCCTGTCTCCGGAGTTGATCTGCTGCTCGCGGATGGCATCCAGAACGGGCTCGTCCGACAATTGGATCGATCGCCCGAGGGCATAGCCCATCAGCTTGCGATTGAATTGCCGTGTGAATTCCTCGCTGCGTGTCTTCAACAGATAGCTTCTGAGCTCGCTCATGCCGTTGACGGGAGTGCCGTCGGGTAGTCGAGTCGAAGTGTCGACGATCTTTCCCGAAGCGTCCTGGGTTCGGGCTCGACCGATCGCATCGAATCCTTCCATCGCATAGCCGAACGGATCGATACGCACATGGCATTTGGCACATGCCGGGTCGCTGCTATGCCGTTCGATCAGTTGCCGTTCGGTCATTCCTTCGGGCGGCGTTTCCGACAGGACGGGGACGTTCTTGGGGGGCTTGGGCAATTTTTCGCCGAGGATGATTTCGCTGATCCATGTTCCCCGCAGGATGGGGCTGGTGCGCGAGGCTCCCGATTGCTTGGCGAGCGTGGCACCTAGACCGAGGATCCCTCCGCGACCGAATTGCTGGATGCCCTCGATCTTGCGCCATTCGGTTCCCGCGACGTCCGGGATGCCATAGAAGGCCGCGAGTTTGTCGTTGACGAACGTATGGTCTGCGGTGAGGAAATCGGAAACGCGCCCCTCGTTCTGGAGCAGATGGGTGATCCACAGGATCGCCTCGCGGTACAGGTCGCTTCGAATCTCCTTGAACTCCGGGAAATGCGATTCGCTTTTTTCATCGAGTGTATCGAGATCGCGAATATGCAGCCACATGCATCCCCATTCAACGGCCATCCGCTGGATACGCGGGTCCTGGATCATGCGGCGTACATGCTGTTCCAAAACGGCATCTTCGACCAGCGACCCATCGCGCGCCGCCTCGAGCAGTGGCTCGTCCGGAGCCGACGCCCACAAGAAGTAGCTGAGCCGATTCGCCAATTCGATCGGCGCGAGCTCGCTGGGTTGCGTTCCCGGTCCCGCGATCTCGGTGCGATAGAGAAACTCGGGGGATACCAGAATCCTGGCGATTAAGAACTCGATCGCCTCCGCATGCGGCAGCTCTTGTAGCCTCAGGTCGGAATAGAGTTTTCGCAGCTTGGCATCATGCTCAGGGCGATGCGATCCTCGAAAGGCTTTGCGGGCAAAGTCCAGGACCGATGCGACATGAGCGGGTTCCGACGCCGCGAGATGGTTGCGGAACCGTTCCGCCGCAAGTCGAATCGGACCCTCCAGCGGCTCAAAAGCCTTGGGATCGGAGTCTTGTGTCGCGTACTGCCACAACTGTTCATAGGCATCGACGAGCTTCAATGCATCGCGGCTGACGTAATGCAACTCGCTCCACAATCGATCGAGTTCGTCTCGTTCCGTCTCTGACAACATCAATCGTTGCAGCGGTTCATCTTCGCGATGGAAGAGAGTCAGCGTGACGACTTCGTCGACGGGTACAATTTTCGGATAGCACAAGGCGATCGGGAACCATTGACGGAAGCCGTGAAAGGAACGTTGCGTCCGTTCGATTGCATCGCTTTCCGGCGCGACCAAAATGGGAGCGTTGAAGATCAGCTTCCGATTTCGAACAGCCCAACTCGGGTCGTTGATGGCGACCGAGGTTTCCGGGGCTTTAGGAGCAACACCTTCGGGCTTGGTTGCGCTGACCGAGAGTTGGATGCTTCCAGCCTTTCCCAACTCCGGATGGAGCAATGCTGTTGCCATGAATTCGGTTCCACTGGCCAGCGATGCGGGAACCCGATACTCCTGAGTGATGGGGGCGCGCAAGAGTTCCTCGCCACTAACCCCCTGCCCTGCCCCACTGGCCATCAATTCGGCGTGTTCGAGAAAGACCGAACCCCAGAATGGACCGATCGCAGAGTCCAGTTGTCGCATCAATACCCGATCGGGATGATCGGACGCCAATCCTGGGTCGGGTTTTAAAATCAATTGCTCGATCGAAGCTGCGGTGGTCGCCCGTTCGGCTGCATCCGAAGCGTTGAACCATCTCGCCAGAAGGCTTCCATCGATCAATCCCGCTGTCGCCAACTTCGGCGCATCGACTTGTTCAGAAAAGAATGACCAGACACCCGGTCGACCGCGGCTGTCGGCGTGGGGGTTCCCATCGAGGATATTCGAGGTGATGTCTTTGGCGAGGTCCCAGGTTTCGCTAGCGGTTGCGATCGTCAAGTCGATATTGGTTAAATCGCAGGAGTGGTTTCCATCGCGGGGTTCGACGACCATTGTGATTTCGTTCCCTGCTCGAACGAGGAGCTTGTCGATGGGGCCGATCGCGACATCGTTGGCACCGTTGGAAAAACCGGATGCCAAGATTTGTTTCAGGCCGCCGCGATGCAGTTCGAGTCGCCATGCGACCCCATTACCGCACTCGGCATGAGCATGACGCAATCGGCCTTGAACCTTGAACGATTCGTTGACGGGGGATTTCCATGCGATGCCGATCGAGCGGGTGGGGGCTGGGTGAACACCCACGGTTTTGCCGGGCATATTACCTGGCACGCGCACATGGTCCGACGAGGCATTGGCAAAAATGCTGAGAGCATCGGCACCCACCCATCCGTCGATGAAATCGTAACCGGAATGATTTTCTTGTTTTTGGCTCAACAGGGTGCGAGTGCTGTTCCCGCTTCCTGTGATGCCGAGGAACTGTCCCCAGGCTTGGAGGTGTCGGCGATCGAGTCCTCGTTCATTCGCCATTCGATTCCAATCGACACCGTTGTCCGTGTTGAGCGGAGTATCACCGTCGAGGATTGATCCAAGGGCGGCAAGTGTCTCATCGATCTGGCTTTTTCGCGCTTCGGTTCTTCGCTCTCGAAGCAAACCGATGGATTCCAGATCGCGCAGGAGAATCTCCGGCCGGCCGGGAGCAACCAGTCGTGGTTGTTTGAGCAGGACGGCATCTCCATCGTTACCATCCCCTGCATCTCCGACTTGGATGAAGAACGAAACGAGTTCCTTGCCCGAAGCATCTGGGAGCGGGAAACGAATCTCTTGTTGTGTTTGAATGGGGTCGACCGGCTCTTGCCAAGCTTTCGGGCCGTTGACTTTACCGATGTGGCCGATGCTTGAGAATCGCCAAAGGGCCTTTTGCCAGCTCAAGACATCGGCCGAAAGAGCATCTGCGTTTTCGCCCGAAGTCGTGAGCCATCGTCGGCGCAGTGATTCGAGCAATCCTGAATCTGCGGTCGTCGGTGAACTAGGCTTGGAAAACAATTGCCAGAGCGCTGTGAGGTACTTGAGATTCAGCTTGCGATCTTCAGCGATGGTCTTGAGAACTTGGGACTCGTCAGTTGGCGAGGTGCCTGCGTTTGCGAGTTGCTCACGGACTGCGATGGTGGCGGCGATATATCTTTCCACGGGTAGGCGACCGCCCTGATTGGTTTCGAAGACGATCCCTTGCAAGTTGACCTTATCGCCACCTTGTTGGTCCGTGTAGCGAGCATAGAAGTCGCGGATCGAATCGAGCAGTTGATTGGTCATGTCGCTGCTCGAGGGATTGGTTTCGAAGCGGATACCATCGGGGAGGAGGACCGCGTACTTGGCGACCGCTTTGCCGGCATCGAGGTACTTTTGGACCAGCGCGGGAGACATGGCGAGAGCTGCCCCTGCATTCGAAAATCCTTCGCCTGCGGCGCCGTCCGCAGGAAACTCTTTGGCGGGATCGAGGGTCGTGATTCCGGTCAAGTCGCGGAGCGTGTAGGTGTATTCGGCGTTGTTGAGTCGCCGCAGGATGACGGGTCCGGGATCCCCGGCCCTGCGCTGGGCCTCGGTGCGGAGCCAGGCGTTCGACCAAGCAAGCAATTTCTGTTTCTCTTCGCTCGCGAGCTGCTTGGATTCGACAGGTGGCATCTGTTGGTTCTTGATTTGCTCAAGCGCCCTTTGCAGGACCAGAGCATTGCTCGACAGGTTCTTCCAATCGAGAAGTTTCTCGAGATCGACATCCGCTTCGGCGACTTGCGTGCTGTGGCATTCGAGACAGTGGCCCGAAATCAAGTTCGCGAACGAGTCCTGGAACTGGGCCTCAAGTAGCCTGTCCTCGGCAATAACACGCGTACCCATCAGAATGCTCAACGCCAAGGGTATCAAGGTGCGCGCGGAATTCCAGCAAGGTCGCATCGATACCAACGCGGATGAAGAGGATGTGTTCATCGTTAGGTAGGTGGGGTGGGACGAAAATGGCGGGGGAGGTCGCTGGGCGAGCAACCTGGATGCACCCACCATTGTAGCAGAAACGCACGGAGAGCGAGTATTTTGAGGGGCGGATGCCCACGCCCACGCGCAAAGCCTCTGGGCTTGCCAACCGGACGCGGCGGAATCGCGACCCATCAACCATCTCCCCTCCCGATAGTCATCGGTTTGGTCGGAACCCTAGGGGCAGGTAAAACGCAGTGGACGAAATTCTTTGCCGAATTTCTCGGAGCTCAGACCCAGGAAGTATCCAGCCCTACCTATGTCCTGGTCCATCGCTACGCGTCCCAACCAGTTATCTATCACGTGGACGCCTACCGCGTTCAAGACGAGGAAGAGTTCCTGGAGTTGGGAATCGAGGAACTCTTCGATGCGCAGCACATCACGATCGTTGAGTGGGCCGATCGTTTCCGCGAACTCATGCCCCACAAGACGATTTGGATTGCGTTCGAACTCGATTCGATGGACCCGTCACGCCGACATGTGACGTGTGGCGAGAGCCTGGTAAACGGCGAGATCGATGCTGTTGGAAAGCAATTTGGTCGAACAATCGGCGAAGATGAAGTGGGCTCCGGTTGTGTGGAAACTCGAGAAGTCATCGAAATGTCCCACTGGATTGTTCGGAGTGTGGTCGGTCGAGCCCAGGAAACGTGCCGGTGCTTCCGCCGCTCCATGGATCCAACCGTGCCAAACCGAGCCTCCCAGCCGGTTGCTCCGCTCTCCCACGATCGTCGTGTTGCTTAAACCGTCGACGATGTCTTGCGTGCGAATCATGGAGTTCCCAAAAAAGACCCCATCGCCCGCGTAAAGGTTATCTTCGATTTCCAACGTCCCAAAAACACCTCCGTAATTCGACTTCGCAACCCGGAACAGCTTGTGTCCTTCGTCGACATGGTGCCCTCCACCCTTCTCGTCATGTCCGTGTTCATCCCCATCCTCTTCGCCGATCTCAAAAGTGGATTCCCCGGGGTCCGAAGGACATTGGAAGGTGGGAATTACCGCAGTCAGAAATCCCTGCGTCGTCGGCGAGACAACATCGAACCTGTGGTCGATCTGCTGATAAAGAGTTCCCTGTTCGATGAACGGCAACAAAGCATGCCCCCAGGCCCAGCCTGGTCTCGTCGTAGCGTTGTTGTCTATCCAACCGCGGGGGAAACGACGGAATCCGCTCTCGTAATTCGACAGCCCCAATCCAAGTTGCCGAAGATTGCTCGAGCACTGGGCGCGGCGAGCCGCTTCCCTCGCTGCTTGTACCGCAGGCAAAAGAAGCCCGACGAGTACTCCGATGATCGCAATCACCACCAACAGTTCCACCAACGTGAAACCAGCCAACGAACGCTTCTTGCCTACTCGCCTGGCAGAAAGATCGCGGACCAAAACATGGCACTCAGCGGAAGATTTCTCAAAACACACGACGCGCGACTCCTGCTCAAAACCGATCGTCCCAAAAAAGCAACGCCAAACTCGCAAGGCCTAGTCTTGCAAGAACGCCCTTCACTTTTTGAACCTATCTTTGTGCATTTGTATCGCAAGTGCTTTTTTCTACTTTTGCTCACTTCGTGCATATGACAACGCGTCCCGACCTCGGAGACAAGTGAAGATTACCATCGCGACACCTAGTGATTCATCGATCGCTCACGGTGCGTCGACAGACGCTCGGTTCAAAGCGCTGCGATAAATCGACGCCAGACGGCAATCGCGCGCGGATTGTTCGCCTGCGGAGCGATAGGGTTGTAGTTTGGCCCATTGCCGAAATTCCGTCGAAGCATCGCATCCGCTAACGATCGCGTCGCAGGATCTCGATTCTCAAGAATTCGTAGCAATCGCTCGACCTGCAATGGGATCAGCGGCCTTTGCATTCGGATTCGTTCGGACAACTCCATCAAGATCTGGATCTGCTCGTCATTCTGCGAGGAAACACGCAGGGATTGCCACATTCGCTGATGCGATGCGGTCCACGCTGGGCGCTGTAATAGCTGATCGATCGCCAGAGACCGCTTCGCAAAATCTCCTTCCGCGAAGAGTTGATGCAGTTCGATGCCCGACGACAAATCTCTCCAAACTGCAAACTGCATCAGAACGGCAGGCTCGATGCCGGCTGTCGGATCTTGAGCTATGCGATCCAGGGCCCCTGCGACATCATCCGATGCAGCAAGCTGAGCCAGGATTTTCTTCGGCATCATCGGCGTTTCGATGTTGCGATTCACCCAACCAGGAAGCGCCGACTTCGCATTACGATCCTGAATGTTTTCTGCTAGCTGCAGCAAGCTGTCTTTGTAGATCGAGCCCGCCGATTCCAGCGTTCCATCGATCCTCGCCGTCATCCCCGAGGACGAGATCCATACAACGATCGTCCCTTGAGTGCGCCAGCGGAGCTTTGCCAAGGATCGCTCCTCGAGCAAGACTTCGAACTCGCTACCCTCCGGCATATCGACCATCGCGATCGCTCCGCGGTCGATACGAATGCAAAGCGGAGTCGCATCCGTTCGAAAAAGAGAGACCGAACTGTCGGGGGCAAGCACCAGCTTGCCGCTCGAACCCCAAAGCCCCTCGGCGCGGCTCAGGGGCAAGGTACTCAAATAAAGCGTGTTGCTGTCAAGGTCTGATCGAGGGATGACGGTCCCTGCTTGCGTACCACTCCAACGGTGATAACCGGAAACAATCGACTCGCTGGAAGAAACCAAGCGTCGAGCCAACACACCCTGGATTTTCGTCCAACGTAAATCTCCAGGCGATGCTGCCGCGAGCATGGAGGGCTGATCATCCACCGGCTTGGTGGGGGGCATGGACGCGATGGAATCATCATTTGAGTCGGGAGCTTTCGCTTTCCCACTTTCGGATTCGGTATCGGGTGTTTCCGGATCCGATTCCTGCTGAGCCAGCATCGGCTGCTCCACAGTCGATTCAGTTTCCTTCGACTCGGGCTCAGGTAGATGGTCGTATCCGGACAAGTTGTCTCGCTTAGGCGTTTCCGGATGCTCTACGGGTTGCACGATGGAACGTTCTGCAGGATCCAGCCGCCCGATCCTGGACCACCAGCCGGACTGGAACGCGACAATCCAAGCGGCGGCGACGGCTGCTGCGACGATCAGAATCCGTGGCATATTCCGCTGGCGTCCCCTTCGTTTGCTCGCCCGAACAGAATCACCCTTGCTGACTACGAACGGAACGACGGATTCCTTCAGGGCGATCGCATTGCCCGATGCTGGATTGTCCGATGCAGGGATCGCAATCCCCATCAACCGCTCCATCAACCGATCGTCCAAAGCAGGTATCGACGGCCGCTCGTCTTTTGCACGCATCGAAGCGACTATCTCTGCCAGGACGCTGTTGTCGCGCGCGACGGTCTCGCAAATGATTTGCTCTTCATCCAACGACAGCCCGCCATCGACAAATGCCGCCACGGAAGGAATAGCGGTCACGGTATGACTGCCCACGGTGTGGCCGTTCATGGGAATCGCTGTATCGCCTAGAAGATCCTGAGCGATCGCGAGGACAACTTCACCTAAGGGGCGCGATGCACTCGGTTCGCGAGCGTCGGCCGCAAGATGTTTTCGGATACAGTTTAGGAGGGTTTCTCGGTTCACGGTTTCAGGGAGCTCTCAGTGGGTAGTTCAATTCTCTTCTCGTGAGGTGTTCAGGTAGATACGGAGTTTCTCTTCAGCCCGCTTGAGTGTCACTCCCACAGAGCCGATAGGGATCTGCAGGCTTGCGCTGATATCCATGTAACTGAATCCTTCCAAGTGAAAAAGCCGTATGACTTCACGCTGCTTTTCCGGAAGATCGTTCAACGCCATGAATAATAATTGCCGCTCTTCGGTCCGAAGCAACTCGGCAAGAGGCTCATGGGATCCCGATGGATCGTCCAAATTTCCATTGCAGGCGCTCTGCCTCTTCATCCGCGCTCGCAAACGCGCAAAATCTCGCGTGGCGATGCGGGTAGCAATCACAGCGAGATAGGTCGCCAGCGAGGAACGGCCCTGATAAGTCCGCAGAGCAGCATGCTCATTGGCGACTAGAGAAGCGATTGTATGAGCGGTCGAATCATCGATACTGCACGTGTCGCCAGCCAACCCAAAGGACCTCGCTACGTCGGCCACTCGCCAGCGGACAAGCCGACCATAGTCTTCGATGAATTCACGCCAAGCTTGTACATTGCCGGAAATCAACAAAGCCACCAACTCCATGTCGGCGTGGTGGTCTGTTGATTTCGAGTTCTGCGGATCCAGCGGGGCTTGCAAGGTGATCGTCCCGGAATCAATACAAGGATGGATGCCTGCCGAGAGGAAATCCTTCTCCGTTTATTCTACATCATCATCCTAGGAGCCGATCGAATTCGTCGAGGATCAAAATATCGCTGAGATCCGCCAGAACCCAGTCGACTTCACCATCCCTGGCATTGATCACATCGGCTCCCTCGCCTCCCGCCATCGAATCGCTTCCGGCACCACCCACAAGGAGATCATCTCCCCGACCACCATTCATTCGGTCGGATAGATTGCCACCCAGAAGCACGTCGTTGCCGTCGCCGCCCGCCAGGCTATCTTCACCCCGCTCGACGTCTTGGAAATCGCGAGCATATCGAAGTACATCGGTGTAGCCCGCAACGTAGGAATTGGTCGCATCGCCGAAGAGCCAATCATCGCCGACATTGCCATCGAGAACGTCATTGCCAGATCCACCGATGAGATAGTCATCGCCTCGGCCGCCATGAATTTCATCGCTCCCCTCGCCACCGAACAGAATGTCCACTCCGGCGCCCCCTTCGAGTTTGTCATCCCCCGTTTGCCCTTCGATAAAATCGATCCCTTGACCACCGCTGAGGTAATCGTTCCCTCGCCCTCCGAAAATGGCGTCATTGCCGAGCCCTCCTCGAATGCGATCGTCTCCTTGGTCGCCATAGATCAAATCATCGTAGAAACCTGGATACGGCATCGAATCGGCACTGTCCAAGTCTTCTGCCCTCGGATCAGCATGGCCTCGCAAAGATCGTGTCCGGTCGAGGGCATCCGCAAACGATTGACGATCGTCCGCCGAAGCGAAATCGACATCCGGATCGATGGAATCCCCGTGGATCAAGTCGTTGCCTTTCCCCCCTCTCAGGAAATCGTTCCCCGCCCCACCGTAAATCACATCGTCGCCATCTCCTCCACCGATTCCGTCGTTCCCGTCTCCGCCATCGATCCAATCGTCACCCATTCCCGCTGAAATCCGATCATTGCCAGCACCTCCAAGAATGCGATCGGATTGATTGCTACCAACAAGAGAGTCATCGCCTCGGCCACCCAGCAACGTGGTTGTCTGACGAATCGAACGATCGATCACAACCTGATCATTCCCACCCCTGGCATCCACTTGAATATGCCGAACGAGATTATTGCGGAAATGAAATCTTTGGCCATCGATGACAACCGTGAGTCGGTTCGTGGCGGAGTCGGCAACCGCAGTAATCACATTGGGGGATTCGTCCCCCACAACGGACAGCAGACCATCGGCGAGCGTGGCATCGCCGGCCAGCAAACATCGAGATTCAAGCGATTGCACCAACAAATTGCGAAAAGCGGGGCGGGACGCTCGATGACAAAGCGAACGGATTCCCATGATATAACCCTCATACAAGAGACAGGATGTAAAGAAATGACTGAGCGTTTAGCCCGATCAAAGAACAACTCGTTGGTGACAAGTCGCCTCGAAAAAATTACATCCAAATCAACAATTTCGCGGTCTATTTGTTACGCGCATCCACATGCCAGCCACGTGCCACCCGAACGGATGAAGGTCTGCTGGCTCTCAAAACCCTTGAGCCTAGAACATGCCCCCCATCCCACCTCCCATGCCTCCCATGCCTCCCATGCCTCCCATGCCGGCGGCCATGGGGAGGTTTGGGGCGTCTCCGTCCATGATCTTCTGAAGTAAGGTCCCAATCTCCGGATGCAATTTGCGCTTCTGGTGAATGATCAAGACCGAATACGATTCAAACGTGGATGCTGGATTCTTGTCGCCGTTCCCGTTTCGAACCTCGCTCCGAGATCGGCACATTTCGATCGTACCCAGCGCTCCCTCGATTTGGGAATCGACCCAACTCTCCTCGGCGATGAGTTTTGGGAGCAAGACCTGAAGGTCGACTGCGACCGGGGTTGGCATGCGATAGTACTTCGTTTCGTATCCCTCGGGATCGATCTCCGGAGAAATCCTTCGCTTGGAGTTCTTCAGAGCGGTCCGATAGTTTTCCAGCAAGGTCAGCACTTCGTCCAGATTGGGTTCTGTGTGCGATACGACCATCAAGCCGGATTTTGGGAAAGCGATCACGGCGGCGCCACCGGCGTTCGACCAACTGTCGGGACTGGCTTGTTGTTCAATCGCTGTCTGTAGACGCTCGCAATCCTTCATGTCTCGGCACAGATCGCGCACGTCAAAGAGTGCAAGTTTCCGAATCTCGGGCTGATCGCTCGGCGCGATCCATAAAACACCGTCTCGGTGATACCAAGTCAATTGATGTTGGGATGTGATGATTTGCAAGATCGTTCGTATGGGTTGGTCTCGAATTTCGATCGTTATCGGAAGTCGTTCGGAAATCTTTGCCTTTCGAAGTGCGACACGATCGAGCCGAAGATTGATCTTGTGTTGATCAGCGAGCGTTTGAATCACTTGGGACAGCTGTGTCCCTTGAAACTGCACCGAAGCACTCGTGTTGAGCTTCTCAACCACTTGCTCATGCTCCTGCGGCTCATCGATCCAAGTGCGTCGTGCGGGATGGCGCAGGGACTCCAGGAACGCAGCTACTTTTCGGTGAGTTCTCGGGACCTGGCGAACGAACATGACATCTCCAAGAACTGCGACGGTGCAGACTCCGCCTGAGTCAGCCCATGAATCAGGCTCCACGGCCAAAGTCAAAGCAGAAAGCAAGTCGGTTATCTTGAACTCGAGATCGAGCAAGTCGCCGATGTTGTATTGGACGTTGCGAAGGCTCGACTCCTTGGGAAGCAGGGTGACCAACCCTTGTTCGAATCTCCAGTCCACGTCGATCCGTTCCAGACGATCCAGGAATTGATACAGAGGGACCTCCACCAACAATTCAGTAACCGGCTCACTGACCGAGACACCCTCCTCCTCGAGCGCTCGTTCATCGAGAACGACATTCAGGCCCGTCTGGGACTGAATCCAAGCGGCCACTTCCGTCAGTGGAGTTTCTTGAAATGTATGCGTCACGCTGGTTCGCAGCGGTTCGGCGACCAAGTTGATCGGGTCGATATACTTGGGCTCCTCCGAGATCGTGACCGACTTGGCAGGTTCCTGTGCCAGGCCATACTTGCTACCCACCCACTCCGTTTCCGAAAGAACTCCGATCAGGACCCAGCCGATAATCCAGGTGCGTTTTGACGTACACATAGAGTTCTATTGCCTTTCAAGAATTTGAAGCTACCCCCCAACTCGCCGTTGCCATAGGAATACCGATTAGCAAATGATGTGCCGAGTTGCTTGCAAGACGAATGTGTTGCTCTTCAACCAAAAAAACTTGCGAGATATTGTGTGCGCAATGAATTCTAGGCCCGCACATGTTGCAATTTGCAACAACAAAGTAGCTTAATTGCGAGGTCCGCTCGTAGTGATGGGATCGCTTTCTCACCGGCTCGTCGTCCCGCCTTCCGAAGCTATGGCCTTCAATGGGTCTCGCCCCCGCCGGATGGTGATCGGATGGCGGCGAGTTCGATTGGATCATCGTGCCTCAGCGGATTTCACATCCATCGCAAAGCCTCAGGAAGTGTAAACGAGGCTCCTTGGGGCGATCTGGATCCCAGTCCATCCTGCGCCCGCTTCATCCCTTACCCAAGAGTCGACTGACTCGCTTTGGAAACATCAAGCCCAAGCATCCTAGGATGAAGGTGATTGTTGCGCCGAGGTTAGCGATGATTGTGATCAAGATACGCCTTGCACCTTCGTATTTGTTCGCTCTGCCGGAGGAGGCTTGCGAGATCATTGGAATCTTGAAGAACGATCCCCTTGATTTGCTCCCAGCCCCACCATGTCGAACCACCTAACGGTCCGCGCGAATCGTTGGAGATCGAGATATTATCTCCTAGAACCACCTATCGATCTTGGGGACTACCCAAGAACGGGTAGGAATCACTGCGATTTTTTTCGAGCCACGGTATACCACGCAAACAAGTCCGTCTCGAGGTTCATGCCCCCGGCCGCGTCCCAGTCCAACAGGTGCCCAAGCTCCCGGGCCGGCTTGTCGTCAACCACATCATACTCGAGCACGTCGAAGCCAGCCGCAGCGAGCTGCTCTTGAGAAAATGGACATTCTCCGTCCGCCCATGGAATGTAAGGCTTGTCCTGCGGGGCCCTGGGGGGGCAAAAGTTGTATATGACGAAAAGTCCGCCAGGCTTGAGCATCCCGGCAACTTGCTCCAGGAATTTTTCGTCCGTCACCCCCAGATCGATCACGTGCCGAGGGTTGGCGGGTTCACGCGATGGATGGATATACCCCCGTTTGAGCGTGTTCTTGGACAAGAACAACTCGTAGCCGGATCCCGCGCTCTGCACCAATGGATCCTCTGCGGGGAAGCGTCCATCGAGCAATTGGACTCGCCCGTCCCGATAGGCTCCCGAACTAGCCGCATACATGTTGGAGAGCAATGGGTCGACATCCACACCCGTCGCCTCGATTCCCATCTGGGCGAGCATTCTCAGGTGACCGATGCTGCCGTACCCAAAGTCGAAGACCTTCGTTCCCGCGGTGGGCGCGAATCCATGCTTCTCAGCGAGATCGAACGCTCGCGCGTAAGTCAATGGCGAACCGTAACGACCGTTGTAAAACAGGGATTCATCCACCAAGATTTCGCGATCGTTGACGCGGATCTTCCTGGGACGAACCTTTTCCAACTGCGCGACCTCTTCGATCCATCGCTTTGTCCATGCTCCCGCGACGAAGGGTTGAACCTTTTCGATTTCCTTCGCCAATTCCGCGATCACGGATCCAGGGGTCGCAGCGGACTCGGTCTCTTGGCCATGAACACGCCCCACCATCGTCCACAGACCGATCGCAGCGACCGAGAGAGCAACGGCTCGAAACCAACCCTGCAAACCATGGCAAGTCTTATGCATCGCACAACCTCGTAATGCGTTCGTTGATCATTTTGTTTCTGCGGGAACAAGCCCTGAACCTCCTCCACGATAGCAAGGCCTTGGACCCAAAGATACCGATTTCCAGCAAGGATTCGACCCGGGAATCCCCGAGCGATCTATTCTTGTTCGCCAATCAAGCCGAGATTATCCCGAAACGCAGACCAGAACCCATGCTCTGGCATCGAGATGAGCTCCCGTGCGGATGTGCGTTCTAGGTCGAAATCGCGGTGGTCGGATAACCGTCGAGCGGCATCAGCAACAAGGCTTGCGCCAGGGCCTTGCCCTGGGCATCGTTGCGGATTCCTCGACGCAGCACGCCGCGCAACAAGAAGTTGAACCCGAGCAAGTTGGGAACCGCGATTCGATCGACCGACTCGATTCCGAGCGGTTCGAAATAGGCGCGGACTCGTTCGGCGGTCAGCCACTCCGCAAGCTTCGCGTAATCGGCTTCGGATCGGGCGAGAATTCCGATATTGGCGCCGGTGCCCTTGTCTCCGCTGCGCCCGTACGCCACCGAAATCAAACGGCTCCCAGGCAGTGTTGTGGGAGCGGACATCGACGCGTGCGGAGCAGGCATCGTTGCAATCGAGGACGGAACCGATTGCCGGGAAACCGCCGTTTCGGGCTGGGTACCGCGTGTGTCGCGCGTCTCCCAGATCTCGACTTGCTGTTCGATCGCACGGGTTTCGATCAAGCACGGCCAATAGCGATAGATTTCTTGCACGCTGGGACGTCCTTCGGCGTAACCGGTGGTCCCTTGCGGGCCGGCCGTGACCAAGGGAATCATTTCGCGTGTGAAGGCTTCGATCGGTTCCGACGATTCGGATTCCACCGCGATGCGCAAGACCGCTTCGACAACAGGAAGCGAGGATGTCGCATCCGCGCGCGGCACGCTGTCGCCGTACCCGAGGACTTCGACGATCGCGTCGCGATAATGCCACCCCATTTCGGCTAAGCGACCGAGGACCACTTCGCCCCCTTTGCGAGCCTTGGCCGCCGCATCCAAACCGAATACGGTTAGCAGACCTGCAGCGCGAAATCCGTCGCGATACGTCGCGCTCACTTTGAGGGTCGATGGCCTGGGGCTGCCGATCGCTCCCGAGACGCGCACCCGATCGGTCCCCACGGTTTCCAACTTCAATCCGAGAAACGATACGCAGACGTCGGGGCTGAGGTAGCGAGCCGGATCACCGATCTCGTAGACCAATTGCTCTTTGACGGTTTGCTCATTGACCGCTCCCCCCGAGCCGCGGCCTTTCGTGACGATGCAATCGCCGTTGTCAAAGATCTCTGCAATGGGGAACCCGATGTGCTGCGGGTCGCGGATCTGCAACCAATCCGTCGCGATACCACCGGTCACATGGGTACCGCATTCGAGCAAGTGGCCTGCGACGGTGGCGCCGGCCAGCCGCGACCAATCCTCGAGCTTCCAACCGAACGCATGGACGCACGCCCCGACGACCATCGAGGGGTCCGCCACGCGTCCCGTGATGACAATATCCGCCCCTTCCTGGAGGGCCCTGACGATCCCTTCGCATCCCATGTAGGCATTGGCCGTGACGAGTCGGTTCTGGACATCCGCGAGCGGGCGTCCGTCGTCGAGATTCGCGAACAATCCAGAGGCGCTGTCGGTGACGGTCAACGCCTCGAGGACATTATCGCCGTAGACGATGGCGATCTTCATCCCGCGGCAGCCCGCTTCCTCGAGGGCGCGTTGGCAAACATGTGCGCACGAACGCGGGTTGAGTCCTCCGGCGTTGGCGATCAAGCGGCAGCGGCCTCCTCCGGCCCAATAGCTGGCCAGATCGCGCACCACCTCGACAAAGTCGCGCGGGTAGCCTCGTTCGGAATCCCGTTGGCGCTGTTTTGCCAAGATCGACATAGAGACCTCGGCCAGATAATCCATCGTGAGGAAATCGAGTTCGGGTTCCTGGGTCAACAGCTCGCGCGCGGCCGAAGGTCGGTCTCCCCAGAATGCCTGTGCATTTCCGATGCGAATCGAACGGCTCACACTTCTCTCCCTTGGCTCGGCGACACACTTGGGTACCTGGACTCTGCGAGCAACAGCGCCGCGCCCAGCCAGGTGCGAGTCGCATCAGGCGGGATGATCGCATCGACCCAACCTCGAGCTGCCCCGTAGCGGATATCGGTTTGATCTTGGTACTGCTGGCGGATGGTATCACGGAGCGATTGGATTTCCTCGGGGCTCAGGGTTCTGCCCGACTTTTCCGCATCGCGCACGCGCAACGTCAGCAGCGTATCGGCAGCTTGATTGCCCCCCATGACCGCATACCTCGCGTTGGGCCAGGCGAGGATCATCGCGGGATCGTAGGCTCGTCCGCACATGGCATAGTTGCCCGCCCCGTAGGAGCTGCCGATGACGACGGTGAACTTGGGTACGGTCGCGATACTCATCGCGCGGACCAACTGAGCTCCCGACATGATGATCCCCGATTGCTCGGATTGCTTGCCGACCATGAAGCCTTGCACGTCTTGCAGGAAGATCAAGGGGATTCGATTCTGATCGCAGTCCAGGACAAAGCGAGCCGCTTTCTCGGCCGCATCTCCGTACAGAACGCCGCCGATTTGGACTTCTTGTTGGGAAGATTTCGAACGCTTGCGCTGGTTGGCCACGATGGCGGCAGGTCGCCCCTCGATACGGACGTACCCCGTGACGACCGTCTTGCCATAGTCCGGTCGAGACTCCTCAAAACTCCCGGCATCGACGAAGCACTGGATCACATCGCGCACGTCGTATTCGCGCTGGCCATCTCCCGGCACGATATCATACAGATCGGACGCGAGTCGCTCCGGTGCAGTCCCTTGTTCTGAGCGAGCTCCCTTGGGCATCAAACCGACGAGTGTTCGCAGCCGCAGCAAGCAATCGGTGTCATTCTTTTCATGGAAGTCGACCGTGCCGCTGATTTGCGCGTGCATCGCCGCGCCACCGAGCTCTTCCGGGTCGACGGTTTGTCCGATTGCGGCTTTGACCAAGGCGGGGCCGGCCAAACACAACTGGCTTCCTTCGGTCATGAGAATTTTGTCGCACAGCACCGGCAGATAGGCACCCCCTGCGATGCAGTTCCCCATCACCGCAGCGATTTGAGGAATCCCTTCGGCCGAGATGATGGAGTTGTTGCGAAAGATCCGCCCGAAATCGTCTTCATCGGGAAAGATCTCGTCCTGCAGCGGCAGGAATACGCCAGCGGAGTCGACCAGGTAGACCAGCGGCAGCCGCAGTCGATGCGCGATCTTTTGCGCTCGAATCAATTTCTTGACCGATTGCGGGAACATGGCTCCGGCCTTGACCGTCGCATCGTTGGCGGCGACGACGCAGGGCCGATCCTCGATCCAGCCGATACCGGTGACGACGCCGGCGGCGGGGACATCACCCCATTCGGAATACATGCCGTACGCAGCCCACAATCCGAGTTCGAGGAAGGGGCGATTCGGGTCGAGGAGGAGGGACAAACGCTCGCGGGCTGGCAGTCGACCGAGTTTGCGTTGACGAGCGATCCCTGATTGGCCGCCTCCCTGGCGCAAGACTTCCTCTTGGCTTTGAATCTCGTCGGTGATCTCACGCAATGTTGCCATAAGCTAACCTTTGGTTGTTCCGGGCGACCAGCACGGAAGATGAGTGGGAACGACAAACATTTCCATCCATTCGGAAACTCGCATCTTGAGCATGCACTGCGGATCGCTCCATCCATCCATGATGCGATCGACGTTGGTTTGAGGCAGGTGATTGCGGGCGCTGGCGAGGAATTTTTCGATGAGCAAGGGATACGCTTGGGCGCGTCGGCGTCGATGTCCGATCGGATACTCGACTTCGACGGAGTCCGTGCGGGTCCCATCGCGGAACAGGATTTCAATCCGGTTGCCGATCGATCGCTTGTCGGCGTCCAGGTACTCGCGCGTAAATCGCGGGTCCTCGATGACTTGCATCTTGCTGCGGAGCGCATCGAGACGAGGGTCCGAGGCGAACTCCCCTTCGTAATGTTCGGCCTTGAGATCTCCCTGGAGAAGCGAGACAGCCACGATGTATTGAATGCAGTGATCGCGGTCTGCGGGATTATGAAGCGGACCGGTCTTGTCGATGATTCGAACCGCCGACTCCTGCGTATGGATGCGAATCGTTTCGATCGCTTCCAGGCGGTCGCGAACGCGAGGGTGGAGCGCAATGGCCGCTTCGGCTGCGGTCTGCGCGTGGAACTCGGCAGGGTACGAAACCTTGAAGAGAATGTTTTCCATCGTATAGCAGTGGAAGGGCTGCGACAGGTGGATCGGCTTGCCATGCATCAATACATCTTGGAATCCCCATCGCTCCGCGGTGAGAGCCGTGGGATAACCCATTTCACCCGTCATCGTCCAGAGCGCGAGCTGCACCGCGCGGCGGGTGGCATCTCCTGCAGCCCAGCTCTTGCGCGATCCCGTGTTGGGAGCATGACGATAGGTTCGCAGGGCTCCGCCGTCGATCCAGGCATGCGAGACGGCGTTGGCGATTCTCTGTTGGTTTCCACCGAGCATCGCGCAGGCGACCGCCGTCGATGCGATGCGCACCAACAGCACGTGATCGAGTCCGACGCGGTTGAAGCCGTTGGTCAGCGCCAGCACTCCTTGGATCTCGTAGGCCTGGATCGCTGCGTGCAAGACATCCCGGATCGTCCATGCGGGTTGCGCTCCCCATGGATTGTTGGCTGAGCGATCCAAGTAGTCCGCGATAGCGAGAATCGCGCCGAAGTTATCCGACGGGTGGCCCCACTCGGCGGCGAGCCATGTGTCGTTGAAGTCGAGCCATCGCACCATGGCGCCGATGTTGAATGCGCCTTGGACGGGATCGAGTTCCCATCCCGTGCCGGGGACGCGGGCTCCCTTGGCGAGAGTGGCGCCGGGCACCGATGGCCCCAGCAATTTCGTGCACGCCGGATATTCCAGCGCCTGCAGCCCACATCCGAGGCTGTCCAGCAATGCATAGCGAGCGGTTTCGACCGCTTCATCGCTCGGCTTCCAGTTCCGATTCGAAGCGTAATCGGCGATGCTCGCGATCACCGAATCGAACGGACGCGGAGCTGCGGAAGAGGAAAAATCGTGTGATGAACCCATAGGGAAAACGGATTTTCTCGAAGAAGGGAGTCGTGTTGCGATCATCGAGTCGCTGGGAACGGAAATTAATGTAACGAATTAAGGGCGGTCTGTGAGGCCTCCTTGGAAAACGGGGGCGGAATTTGATACACTCTCCAATCGCCCTACTCCTTCGCTGGGCTCCCGGAGTGATGCTGGCGTTGCGTTCTGAACAAGAAGCTGCGCCGAAGTTGCCGATGGATGCCCCGCCTACCCTTCAATTCGCTCCCGATTAGAGATGCCTGATTCACCAGGACAACGATTTCGCCTCGCGTTGGAAGAGGAACGTCCCCTGCAGATCGTCGGCGCGATTCATCCGCTGTGTGCTTTGCTGGCCGAGCAGGCTGGTTTTCGCGCGATCTATCTGTCGGGGGCGGGTGTTGCGAATGCCTCGCACGCCTTGCCGGATTTGGGGATCACCCATTTGGATGATGTGGTCGAGGATGCGCGGCGCATCACGGCCGCATGTCGATTGCCGTTGTTGGTCGACATCGACACAGGCTGGGGGACCTCCGAGACGATTCGGCGGACCATTTTCGAGTTGGAGCGCATCGGCGTGGCGGCGGTCCATATGGAGGACCAGGTTTCGGCCAAACGGTGCGGGCATCGCCCGGGTAAGGAGTTGGTGGATACCGCGGAGATGGTGGCTCGGGTCCAAGCCGCCGTCCGAGGGCGCCAGGATCCTGCCTTGGTCATCATGGCACGGACCGATGCGGCTGCGGTCGAGGGGTTGCCCTCGGCGATCGCACGGGCCAATGCTTACGTCGAGGCGGGAGCCGACATGATCTTTGCCGAGGCGCTGACCAGCCTCGAGCAGTATCGCGAGTTCGCGTCGCACGTGCGGGTGCCGATCCTGGCGAACTTGACCGAGTTCGGCAAGACGCCGACCCTCGCGCTCTCGGAGCTCGGGCAAACCGGGGTCCGCATGGCGCTCTATCCGTTGACCGCGTTTCGCGCGATGAACCGCGCGGCCAGCCGCGCCTATCAAGCGATTCGGCGCGACGGGAACCAGGCATCGATCCTCGGCGATCTGCAGACGCGGGAAGAACTGTATCAACTGTTGCATTACTACGAAGCGGAACAACGCATCGATTCGGAGAAGAAACGCACATGAGCCATGCATCCAACCGTCCCGCAACTGGCACGTCCACGCTGCGAGCGGGGCTCGATGGAGTCCTCGCAGGAGAGACTCGCCTCAGCACCGTCGGTATCTCCGGCGTCGGTTTGACTTACCTCGGCTACTCGATCGAAGACCTTGCCGAGCACGGCACCTTTGAGGAGGTCGCGTACCTGCTCCTCTATGGCGAGTTGCCAACGGCGACTCAGCGGAGCGACTTCCGCGACCGCATCGTAGCGAACCGAGGCATTCCCGCCGAGCTGTGCCAAGTCCTCGAAAGGATCCCGAGCAGCGCTCACCCGATGGATGTGCTGCGGACTGCGACCTCGATGCTGGGGACGCTCGAACCGGAAAACCACCCCCAGGAGGCGCTCCGCGTCAGCGAGCGACTCTTGGGGATCATGCCATCGGTGTTGTTGTACTGGTATCGATTCCATCAAAGCGGTCAGCGGATCGATCCCACCATCGGAGGGCAATCGATCGCGGAACAGTTCCTGTGGCTGCTCCACGGGCGACCACCCGAGCCTTTGCACATTCGCGCGATGGATGTGTCGTTGATTCTCTACGCGGAGCACGAGTGGAACGCTTCGACCTTCACCGCTCGCGTGGTTGCATCGACGTTGTCGGATTTCTATTCCGCGATCACCGCCGCGATCGGCGCGTTGCGGGGACCGCTGCACGGCGGGGCCAATGAGGCTGCGATGGAACTGATCGATTCGATGCGGGATCCCAGCGATGCCGAAATGCGACTGCTCGAAATGCTTTCCCGAAAAGAAAAGATCATGGGCTTCGGGCACCGCGTCTACAAATCGTGCGATCCGCGGTCGGACATCATCCAGGTCTGGGCTCGCAAGCTGTGCGAAGCGACCGACCTGATGCTCCTGTACGAGATCTCCGAGCGGATCGAGTCGGTCATGCGCCGTGAAAAGAAGATGTTCCCCAACCTCGATTTTTATAGCGCCTCGATGTACCGAAGCCTCGGGATCCCGACTCCGATGTTCACCCCGATCTTTGTCCTGTCGCGCATCTCCGGTTGGTCGGCACACATCCTGGAGCAGCGGGCCAACAATCGATTGATTCGCCCGTTGGCCGAATATGTCGGACCTGCCGCGCGACCTTGGCAACCCATCGAAAAGCGATCATGAACCTGCGCCATCTGCGAATCGACTCCTCCAATCCCCTTTGGACGAATTTATGGGTCGACGTTGAAGGCCGGTCGCTCAACGTCATGTCGAGCGAAGTGTTTCGCGAACTCGACTATTTCGCTCAGGAGCTTCGCGTTTCCAGCGGGGCCAAACCGGTCGTGGTTCGGAGCGCCAAAGCTCGAGGCAACATCGTTGGGGCCGATATCAAGGAAATCCTCGCGGTGCAAAGCGATGCCGAAATCCAGTCGTTCATGCGGCTCGGGCAGGATATCTATCAAGCGTGGGAGAATCTTCCGTTTCCCACAATCGCCTGGATTCGAGGAGCGTGCCTGGGGGGCGGGCTCGAATGGGCGATGGCTTGCCAATACCGTTTTGCATGCAGCGATAGCGAGACGGTCTTGGGCATGCCCGAGTGCAAGCTCGGCCTGACTCCCGGCTGGGGAGGAACCCAGCGGTTGCCGCGCTGGGTCGGCATCGCCGAAGGATGGCGCATGCTGTCCCGAGGGGACTCGATTACGAGCAAAGAAGCCCTCGATATCGGGCTGGTCGACGGACTTTGGGATGCCGATCGCGAGGAGGAATGTTTGAGTCGCTGTGTGCAGCGAGTGTTGACCCAGCCAGGAGTTCGATCCTCCGAGCCACCCTCTTCCGCGGACCGCGTGCGCCAGTGGAAGGAGATTGCGTCCAATCTCGATTCGAACAATGCAGCCTCGGACTCGACCCCGGCGATGACCATTCGTTCGCGGGAGACGATTGCCAAGGCCATCAGCCTCGGGTTGGAGTACGGGTTCGCGGAAGGCTTGCGATGCGAACGGGAATCGTTCTGGGGGTTGCTCTCCCAAGCCGATGTTCAACAAGGTTTACAGCGTTTTGCGCCGCGTCGGCCGGCGTCCTCGCCATGAGTGCCACTGCTCGGACGGATCATCGGGAGGGGCGACTGAAGGCGTGTCCATGTTGCGGGTTGATCCAGCGGGTCGTCGAGCACGGCGAGGAATTTGTATCGAGATGCCCGCGATGCGGCATGGTGGTCGATCGGGGCCATGGCAAAGATCTCAGTTCGCAGCGCACGGCAGCGGCAGCGATGGGGGCCCTCGTTCTTTTTCCCGCGGCGGTCACCCTGCCCATTCTGGAAATTGAGCGGCTCGGGTATCGACACGCCAGCAGCTTGCTGGGCGGTATCGTCGAGCTGTATCACAGCGGCGGCTGGTTCATCGCCACGGTGATTTTGTTGTTTTCGATCGTGCTGCCTATCGTCAAGCTCATCACGCTGCTCGAGCTGTGTTGGTTTCGCTACCTGGAGCATCACCATCGCGCGTGGGCGTATCGCGTGATCGAGTTTTCCGGACGCTGGAGCATGATGGATGTGATGTTGCTCGCGTTTCTCGTCATGCTCATCAAGCTGTCAGGTTTGGTTGAGTTCCACGTCGGGCCGGCCGTTGTCGCTTTCAGTGCGTGCGTGGTGATGAGCATGATCGCATCGATGAGCTTCGATCCCCACTCGATCTGGGCGGAAGAGTAGCGGGCGAGACGATGTGGAAACGCAGCATCTTGGCTTTCGGCATCGCAGGGTTGAGCCTCCTGGGGCTCGGTCGTTCCCGATCCCTTCAAGCCCAGGAAGCTCAGTACGACATCGTCGTCTATGGTGGAACCAGCGGCGGGATCGTGGCGGCGATCGCCGCCTCGCGGCTTGGGCACTCGGTTGCATTGATCGAACCTTCGCAGCATCTGGGGGGGCTGACGACAGGTGGACTCGGGGCGACCGATATCGGCAACAAACGAGCGATCGGTGGCATGGCCCGCGAGTTCTACCAACGGATCCATCGCGCGTATCGCGATCCCGATCGTTGGTCCCGCGAATCGCGAGAGGTGTACTTTCGGGGAAAGACGTTCAACAAAGAGAACGAAGATTCGATGTGGACCTTCGAGCCGCACGTCGCCAGCGAGGTCTTTCGCGCGTGGCTCGCCGAAACGCAGGTGGTTTTGCGGATGGGAGAGCGGCTCGATCGGAACGATGGAGTCACCCAATCGGGCACACGCATCGCCCAGATCCGGATGGAAAACGGCCCAAAGTACGCAGCTAAGGTTTTCATCGATGCCAGCTACGAAGGGGATTTGATGGCCGCCGCAGGTGTCCGCTACCACGTAGGCCGAGAGTCCAACGCAACCTATGGCGAGACGATCAACGGATTGCAACGCGCCAAGACGATCCACCACCAATTCACCCACCAAGTGGATCCATTCCTCGAGCGAGGGAACCCCGCCAGCGGGTTGCTGCCGCTGGTTACGGCCAACCTCGAGGGGATGGACGGGGACGGCGACCACCGTATTCAAGCCTACAACTTTCGCATGTGCACGACCGACGTGCAGGAGAATCGGCTGCCTTGGCCCAAGCCGGTGGATTACGACGAGCGAGAGTTCGAATTGTTGCTGCGGAACTTTGAAGCCGGCGACAACCGCCTGCCGTGGGCACCGATCTGGATGCCCAATCGCAAGACCGACGTGAACAATAACTTCGCTTTCAGCACCGATTTTATCGGTATGAATTATCGCTATCCCGAAGGCTCCTACGCTGAGCGCGAAGCGATTTGGCGCCAGCACGAGCGGTATCAGAAAGGGCTCATGTGGACCTTGGCCAACCATCCGCGGGTCCCCGCCTCGATCCGCGAGGTGTTTCAAAAAAATGGCCCGGCAGCCGACGAGTTTCGCGAAACGTGTGGATGGCCTCCCCAACTGTACATCCGCGAAGCGCGACGGATGGTCGGCGAGTATGTCATGAGCGAAAAGAACTGTTTGCGGCGCGAGGTCGTCCAGGACAGTATCGGTATGGGGGCCTACAACATGGACAGCCACAATACGCAGCGCTACGTGGATGACAATGGGTTCGCGCGGAACGAAGGAGACGTCCAGATTCCGACCCGACCGTATCCGATCGCCTACCGCAGTATTTGCCCTCCTCGCGACCAGTGCACCAACCTGCTGGTCCCCGTCTGTTTATCCGCCAGCCATGTTGCGTATGGCAGTATCCGAATGGAGCCGGTCTTCATGGTTTTAGGTCAGAGCTCCGCGACGGCCGCTTCTCTCTGCGTGCGAAACGGCAGCGATACCCAGGAAATACCTTACGAATCGCTCAGGTCAGGGCTCGTTGAGGCCGGCCAAGTTCTTGATTTTGAGTAAGCTCGGGACGGATTGGATTGCATTGGCCATGGGGATGGACCAAAATAAGGCCCGATTCGACCCACACCTGTCTCAATCTCGGATACCCGTCATGAACCGCTTCCTTCATCCATGTTTCTTCCTCGGCTTCGTTTCGTGCTGTTCGCTCATGGCAACCGCGATCGAACCCACGCTCAACGATGTGTTGCGTTCGACTCCCAAGCCGGCCAACGCCGTCATGCACGCCGACTTGAATGCGTTGCACCGATTGACTTTGGGCACACCCATGGAGATTGAGCTGCCCGCCAACATCGATCGCGTTCGGATCGCTTGCGAAATCGATTTCGCAAAGCTGCAGCCGACATGGGAAATTGGATACGCAACCATGAAGACCATCCCGCCCGCAGAGACCGTTGCCCAGGCGACGGGCGGGTACGTGGAAAAGATCGGAAATCGAGATGTGGTTTGGACTCCCAATCAAATGTACCTCGTTCCCCTCCCGGACCGCGTCCTGTCGATCGTCCGCCCCGCCGACCGAAGATTCTTGAGCCAATGGCTGCGTCGGGACCGGAACCCGAACAGTGGAGAATACCTTGCGAAGGCGGCCGGCACATCCCTCGACAATCTCTCCTTGATGATCGCGGTGGATGTCGAGGACCTGATTGCACCCCAGACCATCTCGGAAACACTCGCGACGTTCAATTCCCTCAAGGGCAAAGACGCCGTTGCCGTCGCGAATGAACTTGCCAATCTACGAGGTGCTACCTTGGAGGTGTCTCGCGATACGTTGACTCGAACCACGATCACGCTGAGTTTTCGGGAATCCCCAAAGAACCTCCAGCCGATCGCCAAGGATTTCTTCAACGAACTGTTGCAGCGCCGAGGTTCGGCAATCAAAGACTTCACGTCCTGGACGATGACTGCCGATGACCAAGGAAAGACGCTGCAATTCCGAGGCACCGTGGGTTCCGAGTTCCTGGACGACATTCTCGGAGTCTTCACGGTGCAGCGACAAACCGCTGAGATTGAACACTACGAGAAGCAACCCCAAGTATCCGAAAAAGAGACCAGCCGAAGTTTGATCGCTGAGAACAGCCGTGAGTACTTCAAGAAGGTAACGGCGATCGTTCGTCGCGTGAAAGACTACTCGGCAAGCAATACCGGGGAACGAGCTCAGTGGAATGGCAATATGGCCAATCGCATCGATGAAATCCCCACCTTAAACGTCGATTCGGAACTGGTTCAGTTCGGCGCCGAGGTAGGCAAAGCCCTCCGAAACAACATGGTTTCGATGCAGTTGACCAATATCGCAACGGGAGCCCAAGCCGTAGCCAACAACGCGGGCGCCCCGATCGGAGGTGGATTTGGCGGTGGTGTTGCCGGGCCGTTTGTTGGCGGGTTCGGCGGTTTCTACGGCGGCGGTTATGTCGACAACACCTTCGACCCGAACTCGCCATTGAAGTACCACAGCTTGGGCCAAGCCCAAGGCAATACCAACTTTCGGCAGATGATCGCCGATCTCGAGCAGTCGATCGCGGATATGCGACGTCGCATGACGGAAAAGTTCTCGATCCAATTCTAGCGCACACCCGAGTCTGAATCCTGAAACGCTTGATTCAACTCAGTCTGCTGCTTGGTTCGCTCTTGGTCTTGCCCGGCACCGTCTCGGCCGGGCAAGACAAACCGAATCACGGTAAGCCGAATGTCGTCCTCGTTCTCGTCGATGACATGGGGGTCATGGATACCTCGGTCCCGTTTCTCACCGATGAAACGGGGCAACCCAAACGCTATCCGCTCAACGATTTTTACCGCACTCCGAACATGGAGCGGCTTGCCCGACAAGGGATCCGTTTTCAGCAATTCAATGCGATGAGTGTCTGCTCGCCGACTCGCATCGCGATCCTGACCGGACAGAACGCCGCGCGGCACCGCACCACCAATTGGATCGCCCCCGACCAGAACAACCGCGGTCCGAATGGACCGACGGATTGGAATTGGCGAGGACTGAGTTCCAAGGATGTTAGCCTGCCCAAGCGGATGCGATCCAGTGGCTACCGCACAATCCATATTGGCAAAGGGCACTTTGGCCCGCGCGATTCCGAAGGAGCCGATCCACAGAACATCGGCTTCGATATCAATGTCGGCGGTGCATCCATCGGAGCCCCTGCCAGCTACGACGGGAAACGAAATTACGGCAACGCGGGAGGAAGTGTCCCTCAAATATCACCATCGGCGGTGCCAGGTCTCGATTCCTACCATGGCACCGAAACGTTCCTGACCGAGGCGCTCACCCTCGAAGCGAAATTGCATATGACGCAAGCCGTCGAGGCGGGTAAGCCTTTCTTCCTGCACTTTGCCCATTATGCGGTCCATGCCCCATTCGATTCTGATCCACGCTTCGCAGACCATTACAAGGACTCGGGCAAACCTCCTGCGGCACAAGCCTTCGCGACCTTGATCGAAGGGATGGACAAGTCGCTCGGCGATCTTTTGGATCATCTGGAATTGCTGGGGGTTGCCGAAAATACGCTGGTCTTCTTTTTAGGTGATAACGGCTCCGACGCGCCCCTAGGCCACGAGCATACGGTCGCGTGCGCCGCTCCCCTGCGAGGCAAAAAGGGATCGCATTACGAGGGAGGGGTTCGCGTCCCCTTCATCGCGGCTTGGGCCAAACGGGACGACGAAAACGCATTCCAGACGAAGCTAGCCATCCCAGCGGGTGCGGTTCAGACCCAATTGGCTTCGGTCCCCGATTTGTTCCCGACCATCGCCGGGATCGCTGGATTGGAGATTCCGCGCGATCATGTCGTTGACGGTCATGCGCTCGATACGCTGCTGACCGGCAAAAAGGATCCCGAACGGCGAGAAACCTTTCTGATGCATTACCCGCACTCCCCGCACCGGAGCGATTACTGGTCGAGCTACCGGGAGGATGAGTGGAAAGTGATCTACCATTATATTCCGTCGGCGGCCTCCGAGGGTTCGCATTACCAGTTGTATCGCCTGAGCAGCGATCCGTTCGAGCAGTTCAACCTCGCCGAATCCCACCCTGCGGAGCTCTCTCGCATGATGCGAGGATTGATTGCAGAGCTGCAGGCCTCCAATGCCCTTTATCCGGTCGACAGCGATCGACAACCTTTGCTGCCCCAAGCTCCCTAGGTGCAGGCGAGGACCGGTCCCACCGGACATAGCGGTCGTGTTAAACTGGAGACCCGGGCCACGAGCACGAAGACGTGCTGCGTCCATTCCGATTTTTCCTCTCCCATAACCCCCAACCTCTCCTGTACATCATGAATCGAAACGAAGTCTCAAGCTCGGTCGACCGACGTCAATTCCTTGCTGCTGCGGCTGCATGCACCGCGACGCTTGCGACCCGCAAACTCGCTCGCGCTACCTCGGCTAATGACAAACTCAGCCTGGCCTTCATCGGGGTCGGAGGACGAGGCGGTGGAAATTTAGAGGAGATGGTCAAGGATCCTGGCGTTCATGTTGCTGCGATTTGCGATGTCCATCAAGGCACCTTGGATCGCGTGGCGGAGCGATTCCCAGGTGCTCGAAAGTACGTCGATTTTCGACGGCTCGCCGATTCCCTGAAAGATATCGACGCCGTCGTCGTCAGCTCGACCGAACACACCCATGCCTTCGCGACCTTGCCCGCTCTGCAACAGCGCAAGCCGGTCTATTGCGAAAAGCCATTGACTTACAACATCCAAGAAGCCAAGCGGATCATGGACGAGGCGGCGGAGGCGAAGGTCGCCACACAGATGGGAACTCAAATTCATGCCACCGCCAACTACAGGCGCGTCGTCGAGTTGATTCAATCGGGGGCGATTGGACCGGTTTCCGAAGCGCATGTTTGGACATCGCGAGCTTGGGGACTGCAAAGCCAAGAGGACTCCAAGAAGAATGGAGATATCGTCTATGTGACCGATCGGCCGGCGCAGGAGATGCAGCCTCCCAAGGAAATCGATTGGGATCTCTGGATCGGTCCCGCTCCCATGCGGCCGTTTCACGACGTCTACCTGCCGGGTCCCAAGTGGTATCGCTGGTGGGATTTCGCCAACGGGACCATGTCCGACCTGGGTAGCCACTTCAACGACCTGCCGTTTTGGGCGCTCAAGCTCGATCATCCTCGGACGGTCGAGGCTTTCGGGCCGCCACCCCACAAAGAACTGGCTCCCGCATCGATGACCGCCGTCTATGAATACGGCCCGCGCGGAGAATTGCCCGCCTGCCGGCTCAGTTGGTACCAAGGGGCCGACAAGCCGCAGGTATGGAAAGAGAACGGAATCCCAGCCTGGGACAATGGAATACTCTTCATCGGTCGCGATGGCATGTTGCTCTCGAATTACGACCGGCATATTCTGTTGCCGGAGTCCAAGTTCGCAACGTACGAGGGCTCTAAGCCCTTTCTGCGCGAGTCCCCCGGTCATCAACAGGAATGGCTTGATGCCATTCGCAACGGAACGCCGACCGGTAGCCCGTTTGACTATGCCGGCTTGCTCACCATCGCCAATCACTTGGGGAACGTCGCTTATCGCGCAGGTCAGAAACTCGAGTGGGACCCCGCGAAACTGCGAGCCA
>JBKDPB010000117.1:0-16132 GCA_046342615.1 Planctomycetota bacterium
TTACAGGAGCTATCGACAGTACCGCCTCCAGCAAGTCCCAGATTTCATCCTGGGTGGTCGAATCGTGCGAATCCACCCAACGCCCGTCCTCCACGCGACCACCCACAAAATGCAGTTGCACACTGCGTTCCTTTGGCAATCTTCGAACAACTTCCAGCGCGTCAAATCGGTAGTTCACCGAGTTAATGTATAGGTTCGTGACATCCAAAAGTAGGCCCACATCATTCTCATCGCATAACCGGCCTAAGAACTCCGCATCGGTATACTCGTCCTCGGGGTACCGAATGGATTCGGTAATGTTCTCCAAGATGAGCGGCGTTGTGATGCAGTCCTGGACGCGGCGTAGGTTGTCACGAATCACGCTTAGTGATGCCGATGTCTTCGGAAGGGGCGCTAGGTGCCCGATATCGATTCCGCCAGCGCGCGTGAAAGCAATATGGTCGCTGCACCATGCGGGACGCACGGCATCGACAACGCGTTGAAATTCCCTCAGATAGCGTTGGTCGATCCCCTCCGCACTGCCGATCGATAAAGCAAGTCCGTGAGGAATCAGTGGAAAGTTATTCTTGAGCAGGTCTAGCTCCGCGAGTTTCGGAGGCGAAGCCGAGAAGTAATGATCGGCTACAATCTCGAAGAAGTCGATGGAGCTGCGATGGGCAAAGATCTCATCGCGATGGACCGGGCGATACCCGAGCCCCACTCCCAGAGATCGCAATGGTTCACGAACTGGCACGGCTTTAGTCTCCACCACCGCCGCATCCGCCGCATCCTCCCCCGCCGCAACTGCTTCCACAGCTGGATCCGCTACCGCAACTGGACCCTGAATCTCCACTCGAACTACCACATCCAAACGACGTGTAGGTCGAGCATCCGCCACTGGTGGACGCGGCTCGCTGGTAGGACTGATACAAAGGATCGTAGGAGCTCCCTTGCAATGCGCTTACCCCGAATACTCCCATCGCCATCAAGGGAAGCGATGCGTTGCCAAAAGCGTAGTCGGGCTCCGCAGGCCTGCTGCGCGCTTCCTTGACCGATCGCAATTTTACGAAAGCCGATTGCAGATCTCGCAGGAAGTTCCTGCCCCTCTGCGATAGCCTGCGGTGTCGCGCGCAGACCGGAAGAATGATCATTGCGAGGAACATCATGCCGATGAGGAAGATCACGTTGGTGCGTTGATGTATCCACGCTGCGGCGAGTTTGTAGGCCCCCAACATTTCGATCCCTACCAAACAGACAATCATCAGCTTTCTGAGTTGCAACCGTCCTTCGGGATCCACCTCAAGTTTCTCTTGCTCGATCCATTGGCGGTAGGGTCGAGTCTCCTCGTGAACCCTGGACTTGATTTCCGACTGAAACAAGGTTTCGGGATCCCTGGGAATCGCGAAGGCTCGAAGGATGGAGCGCTGAATCGGCGGAAGATCCGCACCCGTATCCGTGGGATCCGCAGCCTTCCATTGCATTTTTGCTTGAGCGATGAGCTTACCCAGGCCGTTCTTCTGGACGTCGATGATCCGCCCTTGCTCTACCAAATCCAGCATGGCCGTGCGGATAACTTCCGTATCACCACCTCTTAGGTACGCGATTTGGTACGGATCGATTTGGTCGGGGATCGCTAAAGGCGTCGCATGATCTCCTTGCTCTATCTTCGCGGCTTTGATCCGCAGGATGAGGATCGCGCCGACCAACAATGCTCCGAACAATCCCAGGAAAGCAGGCCCAGGCATATTTGCCAGAGGGTTTTCAAACAGCCACTGCATATGTGACTTCTCCTTGAAAAGGACTGAGGCTCACCCGGCTACAGGGTAGCACATCTTCAGGTGCCCCTCTACATTGACTAAGGCATGTTCTCCGTCGCGCACAGGCGCAGGCTTCTCCAATTCTTAACGGTACGTTCCCACCCAAAATTGCACCTATTCCGCAGAATTGCCTTGATCACTACAACCCGTTCCACCGGATTATGGTTTCCGCCACCCAACTCGCACCGGCGTCCGAGGCGATTCGTCTCGATCCTCTCGCGATTTTTCCCGAGCCTCCTCGGGTTGCTGCTGGCCACCGTCGGTCCCATCGCGACGGCCCAGGAAATGATCCCATTGCGCTACAACCATCCCGGGCTTGTTGTGGATCTCGGGGTGGGCTTGTGGGCTTGGCCCGTTCCCTGGGATGCCGATGGCGATGGCGACTGGGATCTCATCGTTTCTTGTCCGGACAAACCTTCCAATGGCGTGTGGCTGTTTGAAAACCGCAACGGTTCGACGGGCCAGGATCCAATGCCCGTGTTCGAGCCAGCGCGACGCTTGAGCGGCACGGTGCATTATGTCATGCCTAGTTATGTCGACGGCACCCTGCGAGTGCTGAGCCCAGGGCTGGAATACGAGCACTTTGAAACCCAGGGAACACAACAGCCAACGCGACTCTCGGTCCCTGCGAATTTCTACAAGCCTCAAGGGACGCAAACCAAAGGCCCCAAAGTGCGGCACAACCAGTGGCGTTACGCGGATTTGGACGGCGACGACGTTCTCGATCTCGTGGTGGGGATCGAGGATTGGAGCTTCTACGGCTGGGATGATGCGTACGACGAGCAAGGAAACTGGATCGCAGGTCCACTGCGAGGCTTTGTCTATTGGCATCGCGGACTTGGGGACGGACGTTACGACGCACCGGTCCAACTTCGTGTCGATGCTGCGGGAGTCGAGCCGGCCCCTATCGAAACCTTTGGATGCCCCTCCCCGAACTTCATCGACATGGATCGCGATGGCGATCTCGATTTGATTTGCGGCGAGTTTCTCGCCGGATTCACTTACTTTCAGAATATGGCGACATCGCGCAGTCCGCGCGTCGCCGCCGGCCGACGGATTCAGGATCGACAAGGAATTGATCTGCGCATGGAATTGCAGATGATCGTTCCGGTCGCCTTCGACTGGGATAACGATGGCGATGCGGATTTGATCGTCGGGGACGAGGATGGACGTGTGGCATGGCTGGAGAACACCGGCGAATGGAATGCCGATCAGGTACCGATCTTCGAGCAGCCTCGCTATTTCAAGCAACGGGCCGACACGCTCAAGTGCGGGGCGTTGGCCACTCCGGTCGGTTTTGACTGGGATGGCGATGGAGACGATGACATCGTCTCTGGGAACACCTCGGGAGTGATTGAGATCTTTGAGAATCTGAGCGGACCAGGTGTCGACGAGCCGACTTGGCAAGCTCCCAAACGACTGAGAATCGGCGATAAAGAATTCCGCATTCAGGCAGGTTCCAACGGCAGCATTCAAGGCCCCGCGGAGGCAAAATGGGGGTACACGACACTGAGTGTTGCCGACTGGGACTGCGATGGGCTGCCGGACGTCGTGTTCAACAGCATCCTCGGCGAGGTGCAATGGCTCAAAAATCGGGGAACGCGCACCGAGCCCCGCTACGACGCTCCGGAACCCGTGGAAGTGCAATGGTCGGAACCCTACCCCACGGCTCCCGTAAATCCAGCGGCCCCGAAACTCGCCTGGGGTTGGAGACGCGCCCGAGGCAACACCTTGCTGACGCAGTGGCGCACCACCCCCGTCGTGCACGACTTCACCGGCGATGGGCTACCTGATCTGGCGATGCTGGATACCGAGGGGTATCTCGCCCTGTTCGAGAGGTTCAACACACGCGACGGCATGGTTTGCAAGGCTCCGGTGCGATCTTTCCTGGATGACGAGGGGCAACCACTGCGGCTCAATAATCGATCCGCAGGAGGATCGGGCCGTCGCAAACTGCATGCCGTCGACTGGAATGGTGATGGGCGATTGGATTGGCTCTTGAATTCAAAAAATGCGGATTTGCTGCTTGGAATGGACGCGACTCGCAACGCGATGGGCTGGCACTATCGCGCCGCCGGATCGCTCTCGGATCTGAATATCGAGGGGCATGATGTCAGTCCGACGACCGTCGATTTTGACGGCGATCGCATTCCCGATTTCGTCGGTGGTGCCGAAGATGGTCGTCTGTACTACCTTCGGAACTCCCGCCGATGAAGACAACGGCCAAAATGAAAAGAGGAATCCCCTGAGGGATTCCTCTCTGTTGGAAAGCATTCGATCACGGATAGGATGCGAGCCGCAGGATGGCTTACACCGTTTTCTCGTTGACCGAAGGCTGAGCTAGTTTTTGACTTCAAATTCCGCGTCGATTGCGTCGTCATCGCCTGAGGCGGCAGGTCCGCTTTCGGATGCCGGTTGCACAGGTTGCTGAGGAACGCTGGAACGAAACGCTTGGGCCGTTTGCTCCAACTCGCTCGTCGCCGACTTGATTGCATCGACATCACCGGTACCGATGGCGTCTCGCACCTTCTTGATCGCGGACTCCAGCGGCTCGCGATCGGAGGGACTGAGCTTTTCAGCCTGTTCCTTCATCGCTTTCTCGAGCGAGTAAACGATGTTTTCCGCGCGGTTTTTGGCTTCCGCCAGTTCGACCTGCTTGCGATCTTCTGCGGCGTGCGTTTCCGCGTCCTTTCGCATCCGCTCGATCTCGTCTTGACTAAGTCCGCTGGACTGCTCGATCTTGACGCTCGCCTGCTTGCCCGACTTGAGATCTTTCGCGGAAACGTTGAGAATCCCGTTTTGATCGATGTCGAACTTGACTTCGATTTGCGGTACACCGCGGGGTGCCGCATCGATTCCCTCCAGATTGAACTGGCCCAGCAATCGATTATGAACCGCGACCTTGCGTTCGCCTTGGAAGACGCTGACCGTGACCGCGGTTTGACCGTCCGCTGCGGTCGAGAACGTTTGCTTTTTCTCGACAGGAATGGTCGTATTGCGTTCGATCAAGGCGGTCAGGATGCCGCCTTCGGTTTCGATACCGAGTGTCAGCGGCGTGACGTCGAGGAGGAGAACGTCTTTGCGTTCGCCCGACAACACGCTGCCTTGAATCGCAGCACCGACGGCGACCACTTCATCGGGATTGACCCCTTGGTGGGGTTCCTTGCCGAAGATGTCCTTGACGATTTGCCGGACCTTGGGAACGCGAGTCGAACCTCCCACCAATACCACCTCGTCGATATCCGACGGCTTCAGCTTGGCGTCTTGCAGGGCCTGCAAAACCGGTTGACGGCAACGTTCGATCAACGCATCGACCAGGGTCTCGAATGTGCTGCGAGTGATGGTCATCTGCAAGTGCTTGGGACCCGTTGCATCTGCGGTGATGAATGGGAGGTTGATATCGGTTTGCGGCAGGGAACTGAGCTCCTTCTTGGCCTTTTCGCAAGCTTCCTGCAATCGCTGCAGCGACATAGGCTCTTTTCGCAAATCGATGCCGTTATCCTTTTGAAATTGGTTGGCAACGTGGTTGACCAGCACCTGGTCAAAGTCGTCGCCGCCAAGATGCGTATCGCCGCTGGTGCTGATTACTTCGAAAACCTTCCCATTCGAGTCACCCGAACCGCTGAGAGCGACCTCGAGAACCGAGACGTCAAACGTCCCGCCCCCCAAGTCGAAAACGACAATCTTGTGATCTCGGGTTTTGTCCAAACCATAAGCCAACGCGGCGGCGGTCGGTTCGTTGATGATTCGAGCGACTTCGAGACCCGCGATTTGACCCGCATCCTTGGTTGCTTGACGTTGAGCGTCATTGAAGTAAGCCGGCACCGTGATGACCGCTTTGGATACGCGATGACCGAGGTACGATTCCGCGGCTTCCTTGAGCTTCCGCAGCACCTTGGCAGAAATCTCCTGAGGGGTGAATTGCTGATCACCGATCTGCACCTTCACATACTCGTTGGCGCCCCCCGTTACCTGGTAGGGAACCAGCTTCTCTTCCGATTCGACTTCGGAATGACGGCGCCCCATGAACCGCTTGACCGAAAAAATGGTGCGTCGCGGGTTCGTAACGGCCTGCCGGCGTGCTGGCTCGCCAACAATCGTTTCGCTCTTGTCGGTGAAGGCGACGACGCTGGGAGTCAGCCGATTCCCTTCAGCGTTCGGAATCACCTTGACCTCCGAACCTTCCATCACCGCCACCACCGAGTTCGTGGTGCCCAAATCGATCCCGATGATTTTTTCGCCCGATGCCATAAACTGATCTCTCCCGTTACGATAGTTTTTGGGTGGATGGAAGGTTCCGGTTCGCCCGCATTGCTTTCCTGCCAGGACCACCTGTTGGATGTGCAAGAGGAAGCAATCGCTGTGCCAAACAAAACGAGACGCGGCATTTGGACGCAACTTGTTTTGTGTGCTAGACTTACAACGAAATTCTGCCCGGAAGTCCCGGGTGGGAGCGAACCAGGACGAGTCTCCCTACGCCAATTTGACAGCGGGGGGATGTGTCGACAAAGAGAGAAGCTCCATGCCGCGACCCGAGGATGAATCGCACCGGAAACCGATGCAGACACAGCTCGAGGCAGTGGATGGCCAATTGGCGGCCCTCGTTCGCGAGCGATGCGAGATCCTGCGCGCGTGGACGGAGCGAGCCCCCGATGCTCTACCTACCTTCATCGAATCGGTGGCGTCCAGTCGCAAGATCGGGACCGGAGAATCCGGGGAGCCAGGCACCAAGGGGCAAGTTGACTCGGAGTTGATCGGCTCACTCATGGCCGACATCGCTGGCGCCACATATTCCCACATGGTTCGCCCGGAGCGGATTGCTTACCTAGGTCCGCCGCACTCTTACAGCTATGCGGCCGCCGCCGACTACTTCGGGCCACACTCCGGGTTGCTGCCGTTGTCATCGATCGCGGCAGTCTTTGAGGAAGTGGCTCGCGATCAGGCCAAATACGGCGTAGTTCCCATCGAAAACTCGACCGACGGCCGCATCGCCGATACGTTGACCATGTTTGCCAAGACTCCGGTCCGCATCTGTGGCGAGATCCTGTTGCCGATCCACCACAACCTTTTGGCTCGCTGCAAGCGTGAGGAGATCCGCACGGTCTACAGCAAACCACAAGCGCTCTCCCAATGTCGAGGTTGGCTGTCACTCCATTTGCCCAATGCGCGTTGGAGCGAAGTCGCGAGCACAACGGCTGCCGCAAGAATCGCATCTGAGGAAACCATGTCTGCAGCAGTTGCATCCGTGGAAGCCGCAGTCGCCTACTCGCTTGATATTATCGCAAGGAATATCGAAGACAGCTCAAATAACCTCACTCGGTTCGTGGTCATCAGCAAAGACTCAGCGCGGCCCACGGGACATGACAAGACCTCCTTGATGTTCCAAGTGCCGCACCAGCCCGGCGCTCTCGCTGATGTGATGGTCCTGTTCAAGAACAACGGTCTCAATTTGACCTGGATCGAATCGTTT
Organism: Planctomycetota bacterium; assembly: GCA_046342615.1. Lineage (GTDB taxonomy): Bacteria > Planctomycetota > Planctomycetia > Pirellulales > Pirellulaceae > JBKCUI01. Next base: position 7,267 of record JBKDPB010000117.1, read on the forward strand.
CCGATCATTGACCAGCCCAACGAATACCTATTCTTTGTGGAATTGGAAGGTCACCAAGACACCCCGTCCGTGGCACATGCAATCGATGCGCTCCGACTCAGCGCCCTGCGCTTGGAGTGCCTGGGCTCCTACCCCAAAGGCAATGGCCGTCGGCCTAACATTCCCTAGCATCCTCGGTCCGTTCCGCCCCAGGGAATTTGATCCAGCCGGATGCGCCCCGCTTGACGTTCGAGCCATGCATTTCACCGTCGAAGCCCAAAAACGGATCACCGATTACCTTTCATCAGGCGATATCGCGATCGACGCGACGGCTGGCAACGGCCACGACACCCTCTTCCTGGCAAGGATCGTTGGGCCCCAAGGCAAAGTTATCGCCATCGATATCCAAGGCGACGCGGTCGAGCGTCTGCAACGGAAACTGCAGGAACAAGGACTGTCGGATCGAGTCGAGCTCGCTGTCGGGAACCACGCTCAGATGAAACAAATAGTTGCACCGAAGTATCACGGTCGCGTAGCGTGTGTGATGTTCAACTTGGGATATTTACCGTTGGGCGACAAGTCGATTACGACGACGCGCGACAGCACCCTTGAGGCGGTTCAAGGGGCCACCGAACTGCTGAAACCCGGTGGGATGATGACCTTGCTCGCCTACGTCGGACATACCGGAGGCCGCGAAGAAGCGACGGCGGTCTCGGAATGGATTGAAAGCCGCTCTGGCGCTTTGGAACGCTCGCGTGTCCAGGACGATTCCAATCCGAACAGTCCGATACTATGGATCGTGAGGAACCGACCCGGCGATGGGTCGCGAGAGGGATCCTAGACGATCCGCTTATCAGGCCACATCGATCTTGTACTTGTCCCGCTGCACTCGGCTTCGCATCGCGTTGGCTTGATCGTCCCCAATAAATTCCTCTTTCTTGGGATCCCACTGCAATCGTCGACCGAGTTTCATGGCGATGTTTGCGAGATGGCAGTTGCTAGCGCAGCGATGGTGGCTGTAGACATCGGAGACGGGACGCGAGCGATCCTTGACGCATTGGAAGAAATTTTCCATGTGTGTCGTCGGTTTCTTGTTGCCGTACAACTTGTAAACCTCTTCGTCGAGCCAGTCTTGGTCCGTCTTGGACATTTGCTCGATGATGCGTCCTTTGAGCCCGCCGCGGTTCACACGGATTCGCTCATCCGATCCGTACAAAATAAGTTCGTTGACACCGCTAAACAACCGGATCGACTGCCCCGTCGCATAGCGATAATAGCAATGAAATTCGTGGGCAACATTGAAACTGTTGGGAGCGTCGTTAAACGAACCAGCGCCTTCGACTTCCGTCGGTCCTGTATTTTCCACACCGAGGGCCCAAATGGCGATATCCATATGGTGGACACCCCAGTCGGTGACCTGGCCTCCCGAGTACTCGAGCCACCATCGAAAATCGAAGTCATGTCGTTGTTTGCAGTACGGGACCTCGGGCGCTTGCCCCAACCACATGTCCCAGTCCAAATCGGCGGGCACGGGGCTGTTCTCGAATGGGCCGCCTCGGACCCCTTTTTCAACGCTGACGAGCGCGTCGACTTTTCCGCCGAGTCGGCCGCTTCGAGCCAACGCAACCGCTTTGAGAAAGGCTTGATTGAATTCGGTGCGTTGTTGGGTTCCGACTTGGAAAACGCGACCGGTTTCTTCCATCACCTTGATGATCTGCTGCCCTTCGCGAATGGTAAGGGTCAACGGCTTTTCACAGTAGACATCTTTACCGGATCGCATGGCGTCGATGGCGATTTTGGTATGCCAGTGGTCGGGTGTACCTATCGTTACGGCATCGATATCCGTACGATCCAGAACCTTGCGATAGTCCTGGTAAATATCGGGCTTCGTACCGCACCGCTCGGCGAAGAAGCGAGCAGACCGCAGATTGACATCGGCGACTGCAACCATATTGCCGAGTTTGGCCGCTTGCAGACCGATTTCGGCACCGCGGCCAGGATGGTCCCCTTTCCCGGTATAGCGATCGCTGTAGACGCTCGTCCCGATGGAGGCGACATTGAGTTTGTCGTTCGCGGACTCCTTGCCCCAAGCGTTCTTAAGAAACAAAGGGGCAACGCCAGCGGCAATCGCACTGGTCCCAACAAATTTACGCCGCGAGAGGCGAGAGGATTCGGTCATGGTCGTGCGTCCTTCAAGTGGAATCTCGGAACCCGTGCATCGATATTACGCTCGTTCAAAAAGCTTAAATGACGCGACATCATTCGCAAGAGGTGGGTTTGCCGAGATGTCGGGAATCGAATACAAACGTCATTGGTTTTCGCCGAGAAACCTGGAACCAGCAAAAGCGGCTTTTTCAACCCTAGGGTGGCATGATGGCTCATTGGAGCGGAGTTTTCCCTGCAATTACAACGCAAATGCACGAAGACGGCAGTCTCGACTTCGACGGGACCGCGCGGCACGCGGAAGCCCTGATTGCCTCGGGTGTGACGGGAATCATTTTTCTTGGATCGCTCGGAGAGAATCAAACGCTACTCCCGAATGAGAAACGATCATTGATCGAAGCCATGGTAAAAACCGTGGCGGGACGAGTCGTTGTCCTGAGTGGTGTGGCAGAATCGAGCACTCGAGCAGCGATCGATTACGTGCGGCATGTCGAAAAGGTCGGAGGGGATGGCGTGATGCTGATGCCCCCGATGCTCTATCGAGGTGCGGCGGATGAGTCGCTCGCTTTCTTTCAACAGGTTACACGCAACACCGGCTTGCCGATCATGGTTTACAACAACCCGATCGCGTACTTCAACGATATTACGCCGGCATTATTCGAACGCCTGGCCGATGAACCCAGGTTAGTCGCGATCAAGGAAAGTTCGGGCGACACTCGCCGCATCACCGACCTCCGAATCGCAGTAGGAGATCGATACGCCTTGTTTACCGGCGTCGACAACTTGATCCTCGAAGCATCCATCCTGGGGATCGACGGGTGGGTCGCCGGCTCGGGAATTGCATTCCCCGAGGAAAACCAGTACTTCTGGGAGCTGACTCGAGCGGGTAGGTGGGATGAAGCCCGCGCGATGTATCGCTGGTTCACGCCGCTGCTGCATCTGGACGTACACACCAAGTTCGTTCAGTACATCAAGTTGATGCTCCAGGAATGTGGATTGGGTCGAGAATGGGTGCGGGCACCCCGCTTGGTACTCTCCGGCGATGAACGTCAACGTATCCTGAAGATCATTCACGACGGAATCCGTACTCGGCCGACTCTCTCAAGGGCTTAATCTACGATGGCCGCTCAGTTTTGCATCGGCATCGACTTGGGGACCACCAATTCCGTTCTCGCATTTGCTCCGATGGATGAGTCGGAAGCGATGATCGGCATCCTTCCTATTCCGCAGATCCTTTCGCCGGGATCGGTGGAGCAGCGACTCGGCCTGCCCTCGTTTCTCTATTTAGACAACTCCTCCGACCCTTCACTGCATGTGCCTGGAATCGATCCTGGACGGGGCGTGGTGGGTGAATACGCTCGACGCATCTCCGCAGAACAACCGGAGAGAGTGGTATCCATGGCCAAAAGCTGGCTGTGTCATCAAGGAATCGACCGCACGGCTCCGATTTTGCCTTGGCAATCGGATGCGGGTACAGAACTGATCTCCCCCGTCGAAGCGAGCGCATCGTACCTCAAGCATTTGATCGCGGCCTGGGAGCTTCGGTTCCCTCAGGCTCCATTTCGAGATCAGCTGGTGGTCTTGACCGTCCCCGCATCCTTCGATGTCGCGGCCCGCGACTGGACGCGGCAAGCCGCAATGTCGGCCGGTTTCCCGGAGGATTTCGTCTTTTTGGAGGAACCTCAGGCCGCCCTGTACAACTGGGTGCACTCGCGCCAAACAACATGGCGCAAGGAACTGGCCCAAGGGGATATCCTCCTGGTCTGCGACGTCGGCGGGGGCACCACGGATCTCACTCTGGTGCGGGTCGAAGCCTCTGGCGGCGAGATGAACCTGAATCGACTGGCGGTGGGGAACCATCTGCTCGTCGGTGGAGACAATATGGACCTCGCTCTCGCCCACGTCGCGAGCGAGCTCTTCGCTCAAAAGGGAACCAAACTGAACGCTTGGCAGTCTCTATCTCTATGGCACTCATGCCGCACCGCCAAAGAGAAACTCTTAAGTCACAAGCCCCCCGAGTCGACTCCGTTAACCGTATTGGGACGCGGCAGCAAACTGATCGGAGGTTCGGTCACGGTTGATCTTGAGCGCTCGGTCGTTCAACATACGCTCGTCGACGGATTCTTTCCGATCGTTCCGTTGGAGGCTCGGCCTGAAGCGTCTCCATCGAGCGGATTTCTCGAACTCGGGCTGGAATTTGCCTCCGACTCCGCAATCACTCGCCACCTGGCTGCTTTCTTGATGGATCATCGTCAGGAAATCAGCGATGCCAAGGGACAGATCCAACTGACCCACATTCTCTTCAACGGAGGTGTGTTCAATGCGGAAGCGTTTCGCACACGTCTGCTGGAAACGCTTGCCAGTTGGAATCAAGGGGCCACGGCTCCGCGCGTCCTGGGCGGCATCGACGAATTGGATCAAGCCGTCGCATGCGGAGCGGCCTACTATGCCTGGTCGCGCCGACATGGCGGGATACGCATTCGGGGAGGGACTGCCCGCAGCTATTACGTTGGGATCGAAAGCTCCGGCCCTGCCATACCAGGCATCCCAAGGCCCCTGCATGCGCTGTGCGTCGCGCCACAAGGCATGGAGGAAGGAACCGAAGCCGACGTGCCGAGCCGACCCATCGGCATCCAAGTGGGGCGCCGCGCCAGATTCCGCTTTTTCTCGAGCACCGTGAGGAAAGAGGATCAGCCCGGAACGGTGCTCCGAGGATGGGATGACTCCGAGTTGCAGGAGACCTCGCCCATGGAGGTCGAACTGCCTCCGCACGATGAGAGCCAAGGGGTGGTCCCGGCGACATTCCACACGCGAATCACGGAACTGGGTGTGCTCGAATTGTCGTGCCAGAGCACTCGCTCCGCCGATCGTTGGCGATTAGAAATGAACGTCCGCGAATAGCTTCGCGATCCACCGTCTGGCGATCTGGCGACGATCGCTGCGGGTACACAGTTTCCGTCGATTAACCGACTGGGTACTGGCGGCAGTATTCGTAGATGGCCATGGTTGTAGCCGTGGCTACATTGTAGCTCGCAGGTTGGCCGTAGACGGGAATTTCGATGACGTGTTGGAGCATACCGAGCACTTCATCGTCGAGCCCTTCGCGCTCAGCGCCGACAATCAAGGCCGTTTTTCGGGGGAAAGCGAACGTGTAGAGGGATTCGGAATGGGTGGTCTGCTCCAGCCCGACCAGGGTGTAATCCTCCTTGCCAAGCTGAGCGACCACCGGAGCTAAGCTTCGGCGTACCTGAACCTCCACATAATCGACAGCATCGCGTGCGATCTCCCGATCGATCTTCCCGGCACCGCACTGAATGATCTTCCGAATACCAGCGCAACCGCATAATCGCACGACACGGCTGAGGTTGACGTTGCTGCGCATCGGGGCGAGCACGACTGCGATCTCTCGCTCGCGGTCCAGCGGGGAAGGTGGCTTGTGGCGTAGGTGCTCAAACCGCATCGCGCATCAAACTCTCGATTCGCGCAATGATCACTGCGATAAAGTCGCGATCCGACGGCGGTCGGCTCGGGGCATCGGGATGCATTGCATCGCACGCAATCACCCCTCGCAAGGCAAGAGCCATGGCAGCGTTGTGTTTGTAGGCTGGCACGGGCGTTCGAAACGAAAATCCACCTAGCAACTGCAACGCATCGTTGATCGCGTAGAATCGTCGATCCCCGTCGTGCCAGTATCGATCGCGGAGTGCGAACGCCTCCGGAAAAAAGGCGGCGAGGCCAAGTAGATAATCGCTTCCCCATTGCACCATGTCGATCGCCAGGTCATTGCCGGTGTAAACGCGAAAATCGGGGCGTCGCGCATCTCGAATCTGAAGCCGCTGCCATTCCAATTCTCGCGACAACGACGAGTGCTTGAGCCCCAACAACCTCGGAATTGCGATCAAATCGGCAAAGCATTCCAACGAGTAGATCGCGCCAAAGTTTGCGAACATCGAACCCAATTCGAATCCCAAGAAATCGACGCCGAGTTTCCCCACTTCCTCGTAGATTTTGACGATGTCTCGATCGGTCCGCTGAACGAGATCGCGGCATTGGAACAGGATCGGCATGGCCCCAAACGAAGCCATTGCGTCGACTTGCCGCTGATAGTGGGCCAAGCAATCGCCGGGCAAATCATCGACAAACACACCAGCGACGATCGGCCGCCCCTGGGACATGGTCTTGGCAAATTGCAGAATCTCGCGACGCTGCGCCTCGGTCAAAAGATTAGCGAAACCAGTATCCATATTCACCGCAGGCGTTAAACCGGAACGCCAGATCGATTCGAGCATCATGGCATAGGAATCGAAGTCGATCTTGCCGACGGGTTTCCACGGTAGATAAGCAGCCGAAATACCTTGGATCGGACGACGGGACTTCACTGGGATCAGCGGGAGCTCTGTTGGTTTCATGGTTGAAGATGATACCGATTGTTCCACGGGTCCACCACATCCTCCAACAGGCGACGGCTCCGCACGGCAGGGCTTTACCTGTTCGGTGACCCACCCCGGGGCACTAGCACTTAGGGGTTTGCTATCGCGTAGAGAGCCTTGTAGGAGCGGATATACAGCACACCGTCGGCGACAACGGCGGACGCTGTAATTGGCTCATCCAATTCGTTGGTGGATACGATCTCGAGGTTCGGCCCCGGCTTGACCACGGTGCAATGCCCATCGCTCGATTGAAAATAAATGTATCCACCGGCATAGACAGGGCTGCTGCGATGTTGACCGGTGTAGGTTCGCGCAAAGTAAATCTCTTTCCCGGTCTCTGCATCCAGGCATTGCAACCGCCCGTCTTTGTGCAGCAAGTACACAAGCCCATCGACCAATAATGGAATCGATACGTCAGGTGTTCGAGGGGATGTCCATGCAATCACCTCTGGGTTGGTGGAGCAGTCGCCGCTGAGAGCGTCATTCACCTTCAAAGCGACAACCGGTCCTTCCTTGGCGGTCGGGACGATGATCATGCCTGGCACTACGAGCGGGGAAGCTACGAAACGAAACGTCGGATCGTTGTCCTTTGGGTTCAGTTTGGTTGGTCCGTTGAGTTGCCCGAATCGCCACAGTTCTCTTCCGTCCTCGAGACGATGGCCTGTGATGCAGTCCGCACCATGAATCACCAAAAACTCGCGTTTCCCATCTCGGTAGATAAACGGGGACGCATAGGAGTGTTTGCACTCAAAGGCAGCCTCCGTTTGGCGATCGATTTCCCAAATCGTCTTGCCGGTTTTCTTGTCGAGTTTCACGACTTTGCCGATCCGCGTGGCATCGTCGAACTTCATGGGGCCGTGAATCAACTGGAGGTAGAGGGCGTCTCCGTCGAGAACAGGGGTGCTGGTCATACCGAACTGAATATCCAATTTGCCGAACTTATCGTTGACATCGAGTTTCCAAACTTCGTTTCCATCAACGGTAAAGCAGGCAAGCATGCCGGTACCGAAAAAGCACCAGACATGTTCTCCATCGGTGGAAGGCGAGGGGGAGGCCGAGTTGCCTTCACCGGCGCGTGCATCTTGGTTCCCGGATCCAACCTTTTTTTGCCACAGCTTGCGACCATCGGCTGTTTGAATGCAGATGAGAACCAAATCGTTCCCCTCCGCACTGGTCAGAAAGATTCGATCTTTCCAAACGACGGGGGTTGCCCCCGCCTGGCCGGGGAGTTCGCAACGCCACTTGACGTTCCGCGTTGCATTCCATTGGGTTGGAAGGTTTTTTTCCGATGACATGCCATCGCCGCGTCCGCCTCTCCACTGCGGCCAGGAATCGGCGGAGACTGGCAAGGAACACGTAACGGCGAGCAATAGGGAAAGCAGAGAGCTTCTCATCGTCTTAGCAAGAATAAAAATCGAGGATAAAAACCGGACGCCGCGGGAGCTTAAGCACCCTGGAAATGTCCGTCGAGGAATGCTTTGGCCATCGCTTTCGGGACTTCGGCTTCCGCCAGTACCAAGTTAGCTCGATTCTCGGCCACTTTGGCTTTCATGGCTTGCTCCTGGGCGATCGCATCAGCTCGCCGCTGTTCGGCTTGAGCACGTGCCATGCGAACGTCCGCTTCGGCCTGGTCGGCGCGCAATCGAGCGCCGATGTTCTGACCGACTTCGATGTGCGCAATGTCGATCGATACGATCGTAAAGGCGGTTTGATTATCGAGTCCTCGTTTGAGAACTGTGCGAGCGATCAAGTTAGGATTTTCGAGCACAGCGAGGTGATTTTCCGACGAGCCGATCGAACTGATGATGCTTTCACCAACGCGGGCAATAACCGTTTCTTCCGTCGCCCCACCGATCAACTGCTCCAGATTCGTTCGCACGGTGACCCGGGCTTTGACCTTCAATTCGATTCCATCTTTCGCGATCGCTGAAAGAAATCCCGTAGGACTAAACCGTGGATCGGGGCAATCGATGACACGGGGGTGAACCGACGTTCGAACAGCATCGAGAACATCGCGGCCTGCGAGATCGATAGCCGCGGCCCGATCAAAATCCAGATCGATTCCTGCGCGTTGGGCAGCGATAATGGCGGTGAGAACGTTCATCACATTGCCTTCGGCGAGATAGTGCGCCTCGAGCCTCTGGGTACTGATCCCCGTTCGGCGATCGATGTCTAGGCCTGCTTGGGCAGCCATAATCTTGGCATTCACGATGATCGACGAACGGACCTGGCGGAAATACATTCCGATCAGGCTACCCATGGAGACATCCGCGCCGCTCATCACGGCCTGCAAC
>JBKDPB010000118.1:0-10495 GCA_046342615.1 Planctomycetota bacterium
TTGCCAGACCGTGGATGCAAACTCATTCGCGGTTCGACGTTGGTTCTTCGCGAATTCAATCGATTCGGAGGATCTCGCTTCGCGACGCTTCATCACTTATAAAACTCGTATTGATCTCTGAATGCTGATTCAATATGTCGACAGCTTACGATCTTTGGAAGCGATACGACACGCCATGCCTAGGTTAGAGGCTGCAGCGATCCCATTCCCCTTCTTGCTCCCTTCTCCCCTGCGGGGGAGAAGGGCCGGGGATGAGGGGGCAGAGCGAGATCAACTTTCCTGCGTTGAGATGCGCTGGGTTGAACCCCTCACCCCCCGACCCCCTCTCCCCTTAACGGGGCGAGGGGGAGAAGGAATCGTTTTCGAGCGAGTGCTGGTTGCGATTGGCGTCCGATGGGGACAAGCCCCATCGAAACGAAGAAAGTGGCAAGACGCTCCGCGTCGTGCCACGATCTCGGCGACTCGTCCAAATACTAGCCGAGATGCGCAAGCATCCGGGTGGAAGCGCGCTGAACATGGCAACGTTTGCCGCAGTTCAACCTGGCAGCTTGCGAATGCTCTGATTCGCCCCCCCTTGCGAATGGGAGGGGGGTTACTTCCAATGGTTAGCGTTGCCGCGAAAACTTCGCGTCGACATAGCTTAAGCATCCAGGGCGAGTGATTTCATGGGATTAGAAAGTCTGTTTCAATTGGAAAATCGCACGGCGGTCGTTATCGGCGGGACCGGTAGCTTGGGGGGTGCGATGGCGTCGGCGCTCGGGGCTGCCGGCGCGCGCGTGGCTGTGGTAGGCCGCAATGCGGAGCGGGGGATGGAGCGGGCGGAGGAAATCCGTCGCGAAGGGGGCGAAGCCATTTTCATGACAGCCGATGCCTTGGATCGGGACGCGCTCATTCATGCTCGGGATTCGATCGAACGATCGATGGGACCTGTCGATATCCTCATCAATGCGGCTGGCGGAAATCAGGTGGAAGCGACGCTGCAACCCGGAGACGACTTCTGCAGCTTGTCGTTGGCCGCGTGGGGAGACGTATTCGATCTGAATTTGATCGGCGGAACCGTCTTGCCGTGCCAGGTCTTTGGTGAAACGATGTTGCTGAGAAACTCGGGGAGCATCATCAACATCGCATCGATGTCGGGGATGATTCCTTTGTCGAGGGTCGTGGCCTATTCTGCGGCAAAAGCCGCAGTGATCAATCTGACTCAGTTCCTGGCACGCGAGTGGGCACCGCGGGGCATTCGGGTCAATTGCATCAGCCCGGGCTTCTTTCCTGCCGAGCAAAACCGGGGGCTCCTCTACAAAGCGGATGGAAGCCTCGCACCTCGCGGGGAGCAGATCATCAACCACACACCGATGGCGCGGTTTGGATACGCGCACGAGTTGTCAGGGGCCGTGGTCTTCCTGGCCTCGTCGACGGCATCTTCGTTTGTGACGGGACACAACCTCGTGGTCGACGGCGGATTCTCCGCGACGACGATCTAGATATTTCTTGTATTCTCACCGACTATCTTCCAAGGAGTTGATCCATGGCGCAATTGGCCATTCGAACCGACGCATGTGAACTCGATCTGCTTTCGCTCGGTGCGCTGGTGCATCGGCTCGATCCGGGGATCATCCCGTTTCGCAAGGCTCGCTCGTTCGACATCCACGTCTCAGGAGGGGAATACAACGTCGCAGCCAATCTCGCCGATTGTTTTGGCCTCAAAACAGGGATCGCCACGGCGATGGTCGACTACGGCATCGGCGAATTGGTCCAAGGGCGTGTTCGAGAGATGGGGGTCAAGCCGTTCTACAAGTTCTTCGAGCATGACGGGGTGCGAGGACCGAACATCGCAACCGTCTATAGCGACCGCGGCCAAGGGGTTCGTCCACCGGTTGTGTTTTACAACCGGGCCAACGAAGCGGGCGGGATGCTCAAGCCCGGGGACTTCGACTGGAAGACAATCTTCGGGAATGGAGTTCGCTGGTTTCACTCCGGGGGCATCTTCGCCGCCCTCAGCAGCACCACCTCGGAGCTGATTGTCGAGGGGATGCAAGCGGCCAAAGCTCATGGGGCCGTCACTTCGTTCGATTTGAATTACCGCGCGAAACTCTGGGCCACCATCGGCGGCGCGGCCAAGGGACAGGAGATGATCCGCAAAATTGTCGCCAATGTCGACATGCTGGTCGGCAACGAAGAGGACCTGCAAAAAGGGCTCGGAATCGAAGGCCAGGATGTCGAGCACAAATCCGAGCTCGACCCCGAGGCCTTCTTCACGATGATCGAGCGGGCGGTCGAAAAATTCCCGAATGTCAAAATGGTCGCCACCACCCTGCGAGAAGTGAAATCCACCAATCGCCATGAGTGGGCTGCGGTTCTGTGGTATGATGGAAAGCGGTACGTGAGTCCAACCATGCAACTGGATGTGATCGATCGGATCGGAGGGGGCGACGGATTCGCGTCAGGGCTGATCTACGGCATGCTGACCGGGAAGGAACCCGAGCAGTCGTTGCGCTTGGGATGGGCCCACGGAGCCTTGATTACGACTTTTCCAGGAGACACCACGATGGCCCGGCTTCCCGAAGTGGAGACGCTCGCCAAAGGTGGGTCCGCTCGCGTTCAACGCTGATTGTGATACTGAGGTGCCTCGATGGCTCGGGATGCTGCTTCCTCCAAACCCAAAGAGACAACCAGGCAAAAAGAACGGAGCGAGCCAGCCGCATCGGAACGATCGAGCGACGACCCCAACCGTCGCACGCTCGAACGGATCTTCGGAGGTGCGTCCCTCAAGCAAGTCCAAAATTTCTGCAATCGGACCGCCATGGGGATGCATGCGGGGGTCGATATTCTCCGCATCCTGGAGACCGAGGCTAAGGTCGGTTCGCAACGCTACAAAGATGCGTGCCGCGATACCGCCCAACGGATACGGGAAGGGTACTCTCTCGCTGATGCCATGCGCATGCAGGGAGACTTCTTCCCCTCCATGCTCGTCAAGATGGTCGAGGCGGGGGAACACTCGGGACAGATCGATCGCACGATGCGATTCATGTCGGAATACTATCTCGATCTCAAGCGAACCCGTCAGGATTTCATCTCGCAGATCACCACGCCGGTCATACAACTCCTGGCTGCGATTGCGATTATCTGCGGATTGATCTTCCTCAACGGTTTTCTCTTCAAAGCTGGTGCACCCGGCGAGGAGCCGTTCGACCTCACCGGGGTCGGCTTGCGAGGGGTTCCAGGCGTGCTCATCTTCCTCTCGATTGTTCTGGGAATTGGAGCGGTCGTTGGAACGACGGCATTTGGCATTTGGAAAAACTGGTTCAATTGCCATAACATCCTGGTGCCTCTGGTAAGGAATATCCCGGTCATCGGTCCTGTCTTTACACAAACCGCCATGGCGCGCTTGTCGATGACCATGTCGATGATGCTGGGAGCGGGGGTCGACGCCAAGCGGAGCGTTCGCGAAGCACTCCTGAGCACAGGGAATCACTATTACATGTCCGGCTTGCCGCTGACACTCCAAGAGGTAGAACGCGGAACGTCGCTTGCGGATTCCCTGGCCGCACCAGGGGTTCTGCCGGAGGATTTCATCCAAGCTGTCGAGATCGGCGAGATGAGCGGCAGCGACAGTGAATCCCTGGAACGCATGGCGGTGGTTTATCGAGAGAAAGCGCAGTTGGCCCTCAAGCAATTGGCGATCTCCGCCGGGTTTGCGATCTGGTTGATGATCGCCGCGATGATCATCGCCGTGATCTTCATCATCTTCACCCAGTACCTCAACATCCTGTACGGCAACTTGCCCAAGTAGGGACCCGTGGTTCCAGGTGCGCGTAGGATTCGATTTATTCGGATCCGCTCGACCGTTCGCCATTCGTAGAAACTGCGTTCCTAACGGTTTTTTCTTGGCGATTTGGCGTGATACTTGCGCGCGGGCTAGACTCTAAGAAGACTCTATCGATCGATCCGGTCATTTTAAGCGACCTGCGCCATGCTTCGTTTTCGCTATTTCCAGCCCCTCGATCCCTCGAAAACGCGCGGTGGTTCTTCCTTGCTCGAACTCGTGCTATGCATCGCCATCCTGGGGATCGTCCTCATTTCATTCCTGCGAGTACGCGATCAGTTCGAGGATTCGAAAATCGCATCCGTTGCGCGCACGGTGCGTCGCATCAACGAGATCGCAACAACGATCTGCGCAACAACGGGAGCGTGGCCCGCAGATGTCAACAACAGCATCCTTCCCGTCGAGATGAAACCCTTCTTGGCTAATGATATCTTTAAGAATGACACCCCGATGGGTGGCCGTTGGGATTGGAATGGACCGGCCAACAATGTGAGCAATTCGATCGGAATCGCTCTTCGGTTCGATCCAGCAAGCAGCGCTAATACGCAAGGACTATCCAAGCTTGATGCGTTGATCGACGATGGCGATCTCAACACGGGAGACGCCAGGGGAGTGATTAAGTTCGGGCGGTACTTTTACGTCGTCGAAGTAGCTATCAATTAGACTCGATACGCTTCTTGACTCCCGAGGCAATCGCCCTCAATCAGCCGGTTCCTCAATCGTCTCTCGGTTGGTTTTTGCGGGATAGAGGGCAAAGACGTTGGCGATCAGAATCAAGCCTCCGCCGACAACAAGGCTCCATGTCCAAAACTCATTGGCATGGGTCAGGCCCGTCCACTGCGACAGCCAGCCGGGTAGGAATAGGGACCAACTCGTTGCAAAGACCGGTTCCAGGGAGTAAATGACCGCTGCCTGCGATGCGGAAACATGCGGTTGGAATCGATTCATCAAGCCGAAGGAAATCACCGAGCAGAGGGACGCCAGGATCACCAGGCTCCCCGCGTAACCCGGGGATGCCGTCATGCGCATCCAATCCATCGCTTGCGTCGAAGCACCGCCAGATGGATCCAGTCCCTGGGTGGACCACATAAACGCGAACATACCCCAACTCAGCATCGCGGTGGTTGCAAACATGCCGCAGGTCAAAGTGACCGAACGCATCTGCTTGCCGTAACGATCCAGCAACAGTACCTGGAGTGCGAAAAACATCGAAGCGATCGTCGTCAGCGTGTCGCCCCAGGTCCAGCGCTCCGCAGCATCCTGGGCGAAATACACTCCCGTCTGATCGACGATAACCAGGCCGGTCAGCACCATGACCCCGATGAGCGCCAAAATTGCTCCTGTCACCATCCACTTCGATGGATAGACTCGGAACAAGACGACACCCAGCATGGGAGTGAAAACCGTGGTAAGGCTGGTGAGAAAACCGCTGCGCGATGCTGGGATCGTTGCCAGGCCGATGACTTGCAGTACCATGCCGCTGCAAAACAAGATGCCGATGATCGAGCCCGCCCGCCATTCTTGACGCGTGGTCCGGGCGACCAGTCGAAATCCGAAGAGGCACAGAAAAATAAAGGCGAGTGTGAAACGCGTCGCCAACATCCACGTCGATGCCAGCAATCGAAACGTATTGGAATGTGCGTTGGCATCGATCGCAAAGTGCGCATCGGTGATCGCATTGAGGGCTTTGACGACGGGGAACGAGATGCCCCACAAAGCATTGACCAGCACCAAGGCGCCGATGGCAAACCAGGGAAAGGCCCCGAAACGGAGAATGAGGCGATCATTCCGCATGAGCTTGGCATCGCTGCATGCACTGCATGCTCTCGCGGAGGATTGTCTCCACGCCAGGGGAGTAGTCAAAGACTTCAACACTCACCCAGCCCGGGTATGCGATATCCGTCAAGGCCTGAAAAATAGGTTGCTGATCGACCTCTCCCATACCAGGCCCGAGTCGGTTGGGATCGTTGGCATGGAAGTGAATCAATAGGTCGGCGTTGTCTCGGATGATTTGGTCGATCGGTATCCCTTCGCTGCTCATGGCTTTGACATCCAGATGCAAGCGCACATTCGGGCTTGCGATCGCGTCGATCAGCACGCGGGCCTGGGATGCATGATTGAGGAAATTTCCCTCGGCCGGTCCGAGTGGCTCAATCGCCAGGCGGACTCCCGCCGACTCCAGATCGGGAACGATCTTTTTCAGGACCTCGGCGGCATGGGCCATCGCCTGGTCATGGGTCATGGTCGGTGGAAAATTGCGTTGGGCAGGGGAGCCCAAGACCATGATCGTTCCCCCCAAATCGGACGTCAGTTCGACCAAGGCGCGCAGGTAATCCGCCGTTCGATTCCGAACCTGCGGATCGTCGGTGGTGAGGTGAAACCCCTCGGTTTTCGCCAGTAGCCAATGCAGACCGATCATTTCCATGCCGCAATCGGCGACCTGTCGACGGTACTCACTTCGCCGTTGCGAGGAGATTTGGGAGACGGTGGGGCCGAGCGTGAACGGAGCTACCTCGAGGCCGGTGTATCCGATATTCCGAGCGAGTTGCAGGCAGGTTTGAGGGTCCAATCCTTCGAAAAGCTCGTTGCAAACGGCGTATTTCATCGATGACGTACCAGATGCAGGCAAAAGCGACTTGGGATGGGGGGAAAGAAAACGGGACGATCGTCTTCTCTTGTCCGGGGGCCTATAATACCGGTAAACTTCCAGATCGTCTTCCCACCCCCCTTTCCCGACTCGAACTGCAGACTGAGGTAGCTATGCGATTCCGATATACCCTAGGACCCTTGGCCCTCGCGTTTGCAGCGGCCCTCTTTTTGGGTGGCGGGAGCCTGTGGATGTTTGCAGCCCCACCGTCATCTGGCGAGAAGGCCTCCGACAAGAAAGACACCTCCAGCTCATCCACTCCGTCCGATGCGGAGAGCAAGGAGACGGCCAAGGTGCCGCCTGCTGCCAAGCGATCCAGTAGCTCCAAAGGGAAGAAAATGACGAATGAACCGGAATACAACAAACTGAGTCCCGAAGAACGCTGGGTGATTCTCAACAAAGGAACCGAGTATGCATTCACGGGTCGCTACACCGATTATTTCGCGGACGGCACGTACCTCTGCAAACGGTGCAACGCTCCGTTGTACGAGTCCAACCATAAATTCCACAGCGGTTGCGGCTGGCCTGCGTTCGATGATGAAATCAAAGGCGCCGTGAAGCGTGAAGTCGATGCCGACGGATCTCGGATCGAGATCATGTGCAACAACTGCGGTGGCCACTTGGGGCAAGTTTTCAATGGCGAAATGCTGACCGCGAAGAATACCCGGCACTGCGTCAACAGCATCTCCGTAAAGTTTGTCCCTCGCGGAAAAGAACTTCCGAAAGTCATCACCGCGGAATCGTCTGCCGAGTCCAAGGAGAAATCGGGAATCGCACCCCGTTCCGGTGACCAACCCGACGGCAAGGACCGCGGGGGCAAGAGCGAAGGAAGCAAAAAATAACGCGGCAGCAAACCGCGCGGCAGGGGGCGCAGGCTAGGTTCGGATCGCCCCACGGTTCGCAGTGTGCGGCGGAGGTTCCCGCTTACCGTTTGCTTGTTTTCTTGCGAGCAATTTTCGTCGCGGGTTGAGACGGGATGGACGCGCGGCTCTCCCATTGCAGCAGGGCTTCGCCCGTGTAGCTTCGAAGGTTTTCTCTCTCGAACTCGGCATGAGTTTCGTGAACCACCATGCGCTTACCTCCGTTGGATCGGCGTGCGATTGGGCGAGGAGCGACTGGATTGGCTCTCCGCGCATAGCGGATCAGCTCGCTGGGAGGACCGGCGAAGACCACTTGTCCCCCCGCATGACCTGCCTCCGGCCCCAGATCGATCACCCAATCCGCGACGCGGATCACCTCGAGATTGTGCTCGATGATGACCACGGTATTTCCCGACGCAACCAGTCGATCCAGAACGATCATCAGTTTGTTGATATCGTCGAAGTGAAGACCTGTCGTCGGTTCGTCGAGCAGGTACAACGTCCGACCCGTGGCCGGTCGGCACAGTTCGGCTGCGAGTTTGACCCGCTGAGCCTCCCCGCCACTGAGCGTCGGAGCGCTCTGGCCGAGCGCGACGTAATCCAGGCCAACTTCGCAAAGAACCTGGAGCATGCTGTGAATTTTTGGGATTTCGCTCATGAGATCCCGGGCTTGTCCTATCGAAAGGTTGAGGACATCGTTGATCGAATGGCCGCGGTACTTCACGGCCAAGACCTCTTCCGTGTACCGTCGGCCTTGGCAAGCATCGCAGAGGATCCATACATCGGGGAGGAAGTGCATTTGGATGCACAGTTGTCCAACACCGAAACATTTCTCACAGCGCCCATGACCAAGGTTGAAGCTGAAGGCGCCAGGCGATAACCCTCGCATCTTGGCTTCCGGGAGCCGTGAGAACAGCTGTCGAATATGATCGAATACGCCGGTATAGGTAGCGGGATTGCTGGTGGGTGAGTTTCCTAACGGCGACTGGTCCACCTGCAGGACCTTGTTGATTTGTTCGATTCCGTCAATTCTCTTGTGCAGACCGGGCTGCAGGTCTGCTCGGTGCAATCGACGGGCAAGAGCGGGATAGAGAATCTCGTTTACCAGGCTGCTCTTGCCGCTGCCGCTCGGTCCGGTGACCGCGGTCAGGTAGCCGAGCGGGAAGGAAACATCGACCGCCTTGAGCGTGTTGGCTGCAGCCCCTTGTACCGTAATCCAGCCGTGGGGATTGCGAACATGATCGGTCCAATTTCTTCGGATGTCCGTCTCGTTTCGGTCGATTTCAAATACGCGTTGTCCAGAGATTTCAATTTTTCGTTTGCCGCTCAAGAACGGTCCTGTGATGGAGAGGGGATCCGCAGCCAATTGTTGGGCGGTCCCCTCGGCGATCACTTGGCCTCCGTACGGTCCCGAGCCGGGTCCAAAGTCGCGGATGGAATCGCTGCTGGCGATCACGTCGCGATCATGTTCGACGACGAGCAGGGTGTTTCCCAAATCGCGCAGTCGGTGCATTGCCGCAATCAATCGCTGGTTGTCGCGGGGATGCAATCCGATGGTCGGCTCATCCAACACGTACAAGACGCCCGAAAGCCCGCTTCCGAGTTGGCTTGCCAGTCGAATGCGTTGCGATTCGCCGCCGGACAGCGAATTGGCGGCTCGATCGACGGTTAGGTACTCGAGGCCGACGTCGACGAGAAACTGCAATCGATGGGTGATTTCCCGCGCCAGTTCACCCGCGATCTTGGCTTCGGCGGCGGAGAGCTTCCAGGCTTGCATGGTTGCCAGCAGTTCGCCGATCGGCATGCGTACGATGTCGGCCATGCGAAGATTGCGAAAGCGGGCGTGGGCTGCTTCGGGCCGTATGCGCGATCCGTCGCACTGGGTGCAGGGAACATCCGCCAGGAAATCGCTCAAACGCATGCGAACCGAGGCATTGGCGTTCGAAAGACGTTCGAGGGCTGGGTAGACACCGTGGAACCGAAAGAAAAACGCCATCTGATCCGACGCGCTGGAGGGATCGATGTCGCGAGTCTGGACAACGATTTCCTGATCGGGAAGACCTCGAAACAGAATCGATCGCTGCGAACTGGTCCAAGACCGAATCGGCGATTCGATCGGCAGACCCATGTGCCGTCCGAGGGCCCTCAGCATGCCCGCGGAGACAGGGGACTTCGTGTCGGGCCAGAGGAGCAATCCGCCTTGCATCGGCGACAGGGAATCGTCGATGAAGGTTGTTGGGTCGGTTCCGGATTCGATACCGAGCCCTTGGCAGGATGGGCACCAACCGACACCGGTATTGAAGGAGAAGTGGTGCGGAGTCAGAGGCTGGAAGGAGATGCCGCACGCATTGCATGCCAGTTGCAACGAGAAGGTCTGCGTTTCCCAAAGACTTTCTTTGCGATCGTTGTCGACGATCGCCATCTGGATCACGCCATTTCCAAGCTGCAGCGCGGTGGCGATACTGTCGCTGAGCCGTTTGCGGTCGACGCGATCGAGCTGGATCCGATCGACCACAACTTGGAACTCGAATCTCGACTTTCGGTTGAGATCGGGCAGGCTATCGATCTCGTAGGTGCGGCCATTGATACGAACGCGGGCGTAACCTTCCCGTTTCAAATCTTCGAAAAACGCCAATGGCTCCTGGTTCATGGCGGGAGCCACCGGAGCGAGCAGCAAGGCGCGGGGACCGTTGCCCCCTGGGTTGCCAGTCGCCGACAGTGGTTGGCCGTGCGACAACCAACGGTCGACGATTTGATCGATCGTTTGGGTATTGATCGGGCCGTCGCATTGCGTGCAATGCATCTGGGCGAGTCGAGCGAAGAAGACGCGGAGATAATCGTAGATTTCCGTCACGGTTCCCACGGTGGACCGCGGTGTGTGGGACAGTCCGCGTTGCTCGATGGCGACTGCGGGGCTCAATCCATCGATTCTCTCAACGACCGGTTTTGGCATCTGGCCGACGAACTGCCGGGTGTAGGAGCTGAGGCTCTCCACAAAACGGCGTTGACCTTCGGCGTAGATGGTATCCATCGCCATCGAAGTCTTGCCGCTGCCGCTGTGGCCGCAGAATACGGTCATGGCATTGCGTGGGACGGTCACATCGATGTTCTTGAGGTTGTGCTGCTGGGCTCCCTGGACACGGATATCCTCCAGGGCGGGGCTTC
>JBKDPB010000119.1:0-5015 GCA_046342615.1 Planctomycetota bacterium
GCCAACGCGTGTTCGCTTTCTACAGCTCCAACGACTTGGCCTGTGTCGATTTGCAAGGAAACAATCTGTGGTACCGCTCGCTCGCCAGCGATTTTCCGAAAGCCGGCAATGATGTCGGCATGAGCAGCTCACCCGTCGTCGTCGATGGGGTGGTCGTTGTTCAAGTCGAGTGCCAAGGGGATTCGTTCATAGCCGGGCTGAGCGCCGAGGAGGGCGCAATCCTTTGGAAGCAAGAGCGTCCCAAAAAAGCGAACTGGGCCTCCCCATCGGTTGTTCAACTCCCGAACGGAAAGCCAGCCGTGGTGATCCAGTCCGGTGACGATCTCCAAGCCGTTCAGCCGTCGGATGGCAAGCAACTGTGGCGATTGAATCTGCCGTGCTCCTCGATCCCATCCTCGGTTGCTGATGGCAATCGACTGATCGTTCCCTCGAGCGGATTGACCGCACTCGATTTGTCGAGCGCGGGCGAGCCGAGCCCGCTGTGGAAAGAGAATAAACTCAATCCGAATGCATGTTCGCCGGTCATTGCAGGGAAGAACGTGTACGTCGTCAACCGAACGATTCTCGTGTGCGGCGATGTCTACACCGGCAAGGTGCTATGGCAATTGCGATTGCCCGATGCCAAACAGATCTGGTCCTCCCCGGTCGTTGCTGGAGATAGACTGTATCTGTTTTCGATGGAGGGATTGTGCTTTGTCGTTGCCTTGGATGGTGAGGAAGGAAAGATCGTCCAAACCAACAAGATCGACGATGAGGTTTTGGGTTCGCCCGCGATTTCCGGCAACGCCATGTTCGTGCGCGGTGCCAATCACTTGTGGAAGATCGCGGTCCAATAATCATGCATGGAGCTAGATCGGTTCAATTTGAACCGGTTCGCGTTCCGGTCACCGGCAGCGTTCGAGTCCCGGGTTCCAAGAGCATCACCAATCGCGCACTCATCTGCGCCGCGTTGGCGGATGGCTCATCGCATTTGAGCGGGGTGTTGGTGAGCGAGGATACCGAGGTCATGGTTCGCGCCTGGCAGACCCTCGGGTTGCATCTCGACTGGAACCGGTCCGCGTGCGAATTGCGTATCGAAGGCTGTGGTGGGCAGCCCCCGAATCATCGAGCAGATCTTCACATCGCCAACAGCGGGACCTCGATTCGATTCCTGACGGCTGCGTTGGCGGCGACGCGAGGTGAGTACTCGCTGGATGGCGTTCCGCGCATGCGCGAGCGTCCAATCGGCGATCTTCTGGAGGGGCTGCGATCCTGGGGCGCCGATGTTCAGAGCACCAACGCAACGCGAAACGATTGTCCGCCCGTCTTGCTTCGCGCCTCAGGTCTTCGCGGAGGACCAGCAAACGTTCGAGGTGCAGTCTCAAGCCAATTCCTCAGCGGCATGCTGATGGCGGCTCCCTACTGTGCAAGCGATGTTGAATTGACGGTCGACGGCGATCTGGTTTCCAAGCCTTACGTCGCCATGACGTTGGCGGTGATGCGTTCGTTCGGCGTTCATTGGGAAGCGGAAGGGTATCGGCGTTTTCGAATCCCTGCGCCCCAGCAATATCGGGGAATCGACTATGTCATCGAACCCGATGCATCGGCCGCGAGCTACTTTTTGGCGGCGGCTGCGATTACGGGTGGAACCGTTCGCGTACTCGGTTTGTCCAAAAATGCGTTGCAGGGTGACGTTGGCTTTGCCGATGTCCTGGCGAGAATGGGCTGCTCGGTAACCTGGGGAGATGACTCGATCGAGGTTTCGGGCCGTGCGGCTCATGGTATCGATGTCGACATGAACGCGATCAGCGATACGGTTCAAACGTTGTCGGTCGTTGCCTTGTTTGCCCATGGGCCAACCCGCATTCGAGGGGTCGCTCACAATCGCCACAAAGAGACCGATCGGATTGGCGACCTGGCGACGGAACTGAGGCGATTGGGAGCGGACGTGGACGAGCAGTCCGATGGATTAATCATTCGGCCTGGGGCCCTGCGCGGATGCGAAATCGCGACCTACGGGGATCATCGCATGGCCATGAGTTTGACGCTCGCGGGGCTGAACGTACCAGGCGTTCGGATTTTGGATCCCGCGTGTACAGGCAAAACCTATCCGAACTTCTTCGAGGATCTTGGAACGCTGCTCGGCCAGCCTCCACGCTACGATGGTGCGTAGCGCTGGAACACTCGATGGTTCTCCTCCATGGCGGCGGGGATATCCGCGGGCATCGTGCCATCCTCCATGAGGCACCATCCCGTAAAGCTCGTCGCCGTGCATGCTTTGAGTTTTCCGAAGAGGGACTCCCAAGGGTAGTCGACCTTGCCCGGGCGAAGATCGTGGATATGAACCGTTCCCATCCACCGCGACAATGCATCGAAATTCGTTTCGAAACCCGGGCCGTTGAGATCCGTAGGGTTGCAGTTCCAGCAGACGACCACGCTCGGGTGATCGGCGACCTCCATGATCTTTTTCATGTTCGGAATTTCTTGAGTCCCTTTGCCGTGAACTTCGAGCCGTATCTGCTGGCTGGCTTTCGCGGCATACTCGCCGACGATTCGAAGCGAATTGCCGATTTGCTCAAGTGTCTTTTCGATCGGCACGTCCGGCGGAAGTCCGTTCGGGCGAACCTTGACTCCGCTTCCTCCAAGTTCAGCGCAAAGGTCGATGAAGGCCTTCGTTTCATCGATGTTTTTTTGAACGACCGAAGCGTCCGCCGCATGGTACTCGCAAGCGCTGCCGAGTCCTACCAGTGCCACCGGACTGTCGGCAAAGCGTTTTTTCGCTTCAGCTCGTTGGGCGCTGTTCAAGCTGGGTTCGATTCCATGCTTGTGGGTGCTGCGCAATTCGACTCCCGCGTAGTTCGTCTTCTCGCAAACCTGCAAAAGTTCTGGCAGGGACATTTCTTTGCCCCACTGATAGGTCACGAGGCCCAACCTCAACTTCGCCGGTACCTGGTTCGTTGCGTTCGCAAGGCAAATCGAATTCGGAACAAGGAGCCCCAGAGCAGCGGTCGCTGAGGACGCCAAAAAATTTCTTCGAGTGTTGCCGGTGAATTCAACGTGCATACCAAGTCTCGGCGGCGGAGAGGTAGGGAATGGGAAGGCTCGGACGCTCTCCAGGATAGCAGATTCTCGTGGCTGCGGACGGCGAAGCTACGAGGACGCGGGAGTTACCGATGTTGGCCAACTCAAGTCGTTGTTTTCCGGCCGGCCTTCGATGTAGTACCAATTGTGGATCGGTTTGAGGATCTCAAGAACCGAGGAGAGTAATTCCTGGTCGATCGGCTCATCGAGCCATGCCATCCATTGGGAGATCTCGGCAGCGATCGCGCTGCCGACCAGACAACTGGCGAACCCGGGATGACGGAGCGAAAACTGGAGCGCGAGCTTCTCGATGCTTGAGCCGTGTACCGAGCAGTGGAGTGCGGCATCGCCCGCGATGCGACGCACGTCCGGCGTCGCCTTGTGCCATGGTGGCAACGGCAGATTGGTCAGCAAACGAGCAGAAAAGGGGGCCGCATTGATCGCCCCGACGCGATGCTTGGCGGCCAAAGGCAACAATCGCAATGCCATATCATTCTGCAGCGTGTAATGATTGTAAGTGATGAAGCAATCGATCAAGCCAGTAGGAATAACCCGTTCAAAGTTCTTCATCGGGTAGCCGCTGACACCAACGTATCGCACCTTGCCTCGCTCGACTTGCCGCCGCAGCGCGGGGAGCGTTTCATCGATGACCTGATCGATATCCCCATACTCGATATCGTGGCAGAAGACGATGTCGAGGTAATCGAGTCGCATCCGCTCCAAGGATACATCGATGCTCTCCGTGACGCGTTTCGCGGAGAAGTCGAAATGGCGAGGGGCATAGCGCCCGAGTTTGGTGCTGACCACCAGTTGCTCGCGCGGGTAGCGAGGGAGAATTTGCCCCAATAGAATTTCGCTCATCCCGCGACCGTAGTAAGCTGCGGTATCGATGAAATTGATTCCCGCATCGAGGGCGGTCCGGACGGCGGAGAGTGAGGATTCGATATCGAATTGTCCAAACTCGGCACCGATCGAGGAAGCGCCAAAACCGAGACGAGTCAGTTCCAACTCGGTCGCGCCGAGCTTGCATTTGGCGAGAGCGGTACTCATCGATTCACTCCGACCATGGCGAAGTGACTACAGTCGGCTCGTTCGAGACCGGGTATCGAGAGCATACTGTTCGAGCAATTGCTGTGTCGAAAGTTTGAATTCGGCCAGCCGGCGATCTTCAAGCAGATAACCTTTTTTCGCTTTGAGAATCGACAATGCCAGCAATTGCCGACGTTTCCATTGTTCCAGGTTGAAAGCGCGGATATCGACATAGGGATTATCCAGGCGTGCGGTGAATTTGGGGACGAAATGAAAGCCATCCTTGGCGCGAACGACAGTGTAATGCATCGCGCCGTAGAGTGTGGCCACTCCGAGGACGAGTCCGAGAAGAAAGCTTTCAATTCGATTCATCGCGGGTTGATTCTCATTCATACCGATCCGTTCCTTTGCTCGACCGCTTTTAGGAGATCGCGCCGAGGGGCGTCAAGCGAGTTTGCTGCAGATTGTGCAGTGAAAACCGGGTCGTGTTGTCCCAACCCACTGCACCGCGTCGCGATCCGCCTTCGGCTGGTTCGCTCCAGTCTTCATCAGCCGAAGGGGGCTGGCCGGCGCTAGCCCGCAAACCCAAGGTCCGAACGGTGGCAACCGCGGCAGCACTCCAATCTCCCCCGTCCTTGCACTAGCAAAGGCGATAGGTGGGTGGCAGCCATGGCAGAACCCTTCCTAGACTCAATGCCAGCACGAATTCTCACGCAGAGACGCCAAGACGCAGAGGTGTGGGAAACGATCGGAGCATGACCCACCCAATGTCTTCGTACACCGATCAGCGTGGGGAGATAGCGATCAGCGTCGTGACCGTGATCAATTACCCCTCCTCGCCCCGCCTCGGGGAGAGGAGGCTGGGAGGTGAGGGGCATGTTTTGATCCAGCAAGAGCAGCGGACAGTTGCTTTGATCTGCCCTGAA
>JBKDPB010000120.1:0-12207 GCA_046342615.1 Planctomycetota bacterium
ACGCGAGCGTCGAGCCGGGGGGCGTTTGCACAAGTCCATAGATCATCCCTTGGTCTTCGAGCGGGATGAATCCTGTCGGCAGTACACGGTTGACGAACAGGATTCCGTACGCAAACACCCCGATCAGGACGATCGTCAGGACGCGTCGAGTGATGATGAGGCGCAGGATTCCCGCGTAGCCCCATGTGATTTTCTCGATACCGCGATTGAATGCATGGAGGAACATCCCGATGGGACTGCGAACGCGTTTGCTTCCGTCGCTTCCGGAAAACACCGCCCGAAACGTCGCGGCTGCGAGCAACGCTGCCAGTCCGGATATGCCAAGGATCCGAGAATCGGTCAGTTCGATCTGCTCGGAAATCACCTCATGCACCAGTTCGATGTGGAGAAGGAAGTGAACTCCGAATCCGATGGCGATCCCGAGAAGAATGCAGATCAATCCGCGCAGCAAGAACGCAAAACGCCCGAAGAGGCGATTCAACGCACGGTTGATTCCGGCCACGATTCCTGTTTCGGGAGGGCTGTCCGAATGCGGCTTGAGGATCATGGCGCACAAAACAGGCGTCAGCGACAAGGCGACAACACCCGAGATCACAATCGACATCGCCATGGTGAGGGCGAATTGGCGATAGAAGACGCCGACCGGTCCTGGGATGAACGTGACCGGGATGAAAACGGCGGTCATCACCAGCGTAATTGCGATGATCGCGCCGCTGATTTCCTGGATGACTTCCTTGGTGGCCGCATACGGTCCGAGGTGTTTCGAGTGCATCTTTTCGTGGACGGCTTCGACGACAACGATCGCGTCATCGACGACCACGCCGATGGCGAGGACGAGCGCGAACAACGTGATCAGGTTGATCGACAGGCCGAAAATCATCATGAAAAAGAAGGTGCCGATCAGCGAAACCGGAACCGCCAGCGTTGGGATCAGCGTACTGCGAAAATCCCCTAGGAAAAAGAAGACGACCAGCGAGACCAAGATGAATGCTTCGAAGAGCGTGTGAATCACCTTCTCGATCGAAGCATCGAGAAACTGGGACACGTCGTACGTAACGGCGTAATCCATACCCGGTGGAAATGTCTTCTGCTTGATCTGCTCCACGGTCTCCTTGACCTTCTTGATCACCTCCGCGGCGTTGGAGCCGGGGCTTTGCTTCATCACGATGGCCGCCGACGGCAGGCCGTCGATATCGGAATACAGGTCGTAAAAGGAGGAGCCCAAACTGACTGAAGCGATATCCTTGAGCTTGAGAATCTCGCCGTTTCGCGTGGCTCGGACGATGATGTTCTCATACTGATCCGGTGTTTGGTATCGCCCCACCCAGGTCAGAACATATTCGAACGTTTGGGATGTTTGCCCGGTTGCTTGCCCGAGTCGACCCGGAGACCCGATCATGCTCTGGTCCGCGATGGCCTTCATGACGTCGTCTGCGCTGATGTTGTACGCGCGCATGCGGTCGATATCCAATTCCACCCGCATCGCGTAGGCGCGGTTTCCGAGAATCACCGCCTGGCCGACCCCTGGAATCCGCTTGATCTCATTGAGGATATTTACGGTCGCATAGTTGTAGAGAAAATTCTGGTCGACGCCCGGATCGGTACTAAAAACATTGACGTACATCAACATGCTCGTCATGTTTTGCATGACGATCACGCCCTCGCGCTGGACGATGTCGGGCAAATTGTTTTTGACCATTTGAGCGCGGTTATTGACGTTCATCACCGCGACGTCGGGGTCGGTGCCAGGTTCAAAGATAACCTGGATCGTCCCTTCCCCAGCGCTCGTCGCGTCACCGATCATGTATCGCATGTTCGGAACGCCGTTGATCGCTTGCTCGAGCAAGACCAGCGTCGAATCGACCAGGATCTTCGCACTCGCGCCCGGATAGGAGACCGATACGCGAACGCTCGGCGGAGCGACGGAAGGAAACTGAGAAATCGGAAGGATCATGATCGCCAATCCGCCCATGAACAAAATCAGGAGCGAGATAACGATCGCCAACGCGGGCCGATGCAGAAATTTGGAAAACATAGGTAGCTAGCGATCCGTCGACTAGAGCTTACTGGGCATGGTATTTCAGATTGGCCAACACCTCTTCGGGCCTACGATATTCGTATTCCACTTTCTCACCATCCCGCACCTGAAGAATGCCTTCGAGCACAATCTTGTCTGCTTCCGTGAGCCCTTGATCGATCACAAAGAGGTCATCCTGTTCATGATGGATGTTGATTTCCCGCTGATGCACAACGCCTTCATCATCCACGACATAGCAATATTTCTTGGCGAGAATTTCGTACGTGGCTCGTTGCGGGATAACGACGGCACCTTTCTCCAGGTGTTGAATCAGGATCGTGCCGGTTTGACCATGGCGCAGCAGTCCCGAGGGATTGGGGAAATCTGCGCGAAACGCGATGTTTCCGGTTTGGTTGTCAAAGTCGGCTTCAATCGCCCCGATTCGACCGATTTGATCAAACATCTTGTGATTCGCGAGCCGGAGTTGAATGGTGTATTCGGAAAGGGTCGGATCGGTTTGCATCGCTTCCTGGAACTCCAGGTAACGGGATTCAGGCACATTGAAGTAGACCCAAATCACGCTGTTATCCGACAGGGTCGTGAGCACCGTCCCTTCCTCGATCAAGCTCCCCTCCTGTTCGTGCAATCGATCGATGATTCCGTCGAATGGAGCGACGAGGTTTGCGAAGCTCATCTCTGCTTGTGCCAACTTGACCTTGGCATTCGCCTTGGCGAGTCGCGCTTCGGCAAGCTTCAGTTCTTGATCCGAGATCACCCCTTTGGTGACCAGACGCTTGGTATTGTCGTATTCGACCTGAGCTAATTGCGATTCCGCCAAGTCCGCATCCAGCTTGGCTGCATAAATCGTCGGGAGGATCTGAAACAAGGGGTCCCCTTTTTTCACGCTTTGCCCCTCGTTGACTTTGATCTCCTTCAGGTAGCCTCCTTCCAACGCGCAAATTTCGATATGTCGTCGCGAGTGGATCCGAGAAACATACTGCTGGGTCAGCATGACATCCTGGATCACAGGGCTCGTCACGAAAATCTTATGTTTCGCATGATGCCCGCCGCTGTGCTCGGCCGTGGTGGCGTGTCCGGAGGATGAACTGGCGCCTTGGCGATGGGAATCGCGTCCGGTACCGCTCTCTGCAGAGTGTCCTTCCTCAGTTGCTTGCGAACGGATCGACAGCCCTAATTGCTCGCTGACAAAGTGCTTCCAATGGCTCATGGTCGATAACAAGGTGGAGACGACCGTGAATAGGGTCGCAAGCAAAACGATTTTTCGCATGGAAAACGCGGCTTTCTTGTCTGTAACCTGCTCGGTAACCTGCTCGTTAGCCATGGACAAAGAGTCTCCTTCAAGGGTCGAGTTCGTCGGTCTAGCCACGAGCGAGAACGTAGCAGTAGGCAATATCCGTGCCAATCTCAGAGGGAACGGCCGCTTCCACGGATGCCGTCTTCCAATCCTCGCGAAAACCAGTTTTATGCCCCTGCGAATGCATGCCGGGTGCGATGGTATTTGCAGGCGATCTGCAATTTCTTGCTCGATCGGGTAAACTTCCTGGAGGCTCGAACGCAGAAACCGAGTCACTCCCAGCTCCCTTTCATATTTTGCCGTTTTGGCCTGAGAGTTGCCGTTGCGACAGATGCATCGTTCGTGGCGAGTGGGTTTACGGGCGAGCGAGGCGGTCGAAGTATCCATGTTTCAGAATCCAGTTGAGGAAAACAATCGACGGTATCGTATGGCGATGATCGGCCTTGCTCTGTTGAGCACCGCCGCCCTAGCCACCACGATTTGGATGATGATCGATTTCTTGAGAGAGCAGTCCATCGTGGATGATCTCATCAAGAGCCTGCCTCGGGAGATGCGGGGGGATGCGGAGTTATTGGCGGGGGAACTGCGATGGCAATTTCGACTCACGATCTTGGTGGTGCTCAACGTCATCGTCACCGGCATCGCCGTCATTCTGCTTTGGAGAGCCTACCATGCATCGCAGGCATCGCTTCGAGATGTGAAGGCACTTGCCACGGACGTCCTAGGCAGCATGGAAACCGCCGTGATCACCACCGATCTGGAGGGAAAGGTGACGAGTATCAACAAGTGCGGTTCCGATCTTTTGGATTTTGCCCCCCAACGCATCGGCCAATCGTTGACCGATCTCGAGCGGCTGCCGCTCCAAGCGTTTCGTGCGGAATGGATGGCCGAGGGGCCAGCGGTTTTGATTCGGGAATTCCAGCTCAAACAGGGAGGGAACCGAAAAATACTCCTCGCATCCTGCCAGTCCTTGAAGGATCGCGAGGGGAATGTCATGGGTAATTTGCTTCAAATCAGAGACATTACGATGCGCACTTTGATGGAAGAGCAGATGAGAAGAATGGAACGCTACACCGGCCTTGGTTCGCTGGTCGGTGGCTTGCATCATGAGATCAAGAATCCTCTTGCAGCCCTTTCGTTGCACGTCCAATTGCTCGAGGAGCAATTGGAGGAGGAAGGGACGTCGGATCAGAGCCGAGGTACGCTGGAAATCATCCGAACGGAGCTTGCCCGTATCGGAGGAGTTCTTGAAGCATTCCGCGATTTCGCTTCCATGGGCCACCTGGATCTTACCGATGTCCCTCTGAAGGATTTAATCGCACGCCAGGTCGAATTGGTACGTCCACAAGCTCAACGCCAAGGGATCTCGATCGAGATTGTGCCGTTCGATCCCGAATGGGTGGTCTCTGCCGATCGCGGGCGATTGGAGCAGGTGCTACTCAATCTTTTCGTGAATGCCATGGACGCGATGCCCCAGGGTGGCAAGCTCACCGTCGCGGTGTCGCGGGTTGATGCGTCGGTACAAATCGAGGTTGCCGACACAGGGTGCGGGATCCCAGAGAGCCTGCAGGACAAGGTCCTGGATCCGTACTTTACAACGAAAGGTGCGGGGACAGGGCTCGGTTTGGCCATCTGCGATAAGATCATGCGGCAGCACCATGGAACCATCGACTTTCGCTCTTCGCCACAGGGGACGACGTTCCGGCTCACTCTGCCCAATGCGGGACAGACCTAGGCTTCCATGAACAACTTTTATTAGGCGGTCGATTCCTTCATGCCTGCCAATCCCGAGTTTCGCATCTTGATCGTCGACGACGAGCCGAACATTCGTTCCGGCCTCGCCAAGGGACTCGCCGGGGAAGTCGATTTCGTCGACACGGCTTCGTCCGTCCGTGAAGCCCTCGAAAAATTCGAAATCGGTAACTATCAACTGGTCATCACGGATGTTCGTATGCCCGGTGAACTCAACGGTCTCGATCTGGTCTCGTTGATCAAGCAGCGCAAACCGGACACGACAATGATCGTCATCACCGCTCACGGAACCGTCGAAACCGCTGTGGAAGCGATGCGGCGCGGTGCATTCGACTTCATTATGAAGCCCGTGGACCTCAATCTGATTCGGCAGCAAGTCGCGAAAGCGGTCGAGCATCACCGCCTGTGGAACGAAAATCTCGAGCTCCGCAATAAACTGGCTGCGGCCGGTGAGATCTCAGGAATCATCGGCACTTGCGGCGCACTGCATGACGTCTTGGAGCAGATTCGACAAGTCGCGCCGACCGATGCAACGGTACTGATTCACGGCGAAAGTGGAACGGGAAAGGAATTGATGGCCCGAGCCATCCATGACTTGAGCAGCCGCGCGGGAGGCCCCTTCGTTGCCATGAATCTGGGGGCACTCCCTGAGTCGCTTCTTGAAAGCGAACTATTTGGGCACGAGAAAGGGTCGTTCACCGGTGCGTCGCGCCAGAAACCCGGTTGCTTTGAACAAGCCGTGGGAGGAACCCTCTTCCTCGACGAAATCACCGAAATCCCCACCAAGAGCCAAGTCGATCTCCTTCGCGTCCTGGAGACGGGGTGCTTCACACGCGTCGGAGGAGAGCAAATACTCCGGTCCGACGCGAGAATCGTCTCCGCGACCAACCGAAACATTCAAGAGATGGTCGCGGAAGGCACCTTTCGAGAAGACCTCTATTACCGCCTGAACATCATTCCGATCGAAGTACCACCGCTCAGGAGCCGTCGAGAAGATATTCCTTTGTTGATCAAGCACTTCCTGGATCACTTTTGCCTCCGGCATCATCGATCACCCAAAGTGGTCGACCCCGAGGCGATGAAACTGCTTATCGAAAACGCTTGGCCGGGTAACATTCGGCAACTGCGCAACATGATTGAGCGCTTGGTGGTAACCAGCCCGCACGATGTCATTCAAATCAAAGATCTTCCCACCGAACTGGCCAAGGTTTCAAAAGAGATGCTCGCCGCGACGGGGACTCTTACCGAAATCACCGAGGTCGCCGAAAAGGCCGCTATCAAAAACGCCCTCACGGCAAATGATTTCCATCGCGAGCAAACCGCGAAAGCACTCGGGATCAGTGTCCGAACGTTGCACTACAAAATGAACCGGTACAACCTTCACTAGCCCGATATCCAGGTGCATCAACCGCGTGGCTCGCCGTGGTACCCAGACGGTTTCGTAGGCACGCCATACGCTCGACTCGCCTCTTTTGTCTGAATTCGCTTATATCGCGGTTTTTTTCGCCCCCGGCCCTTGATTCGACCGAATTCCTAGGATAGGCCGGCTTCAGACGCGTCGGGTCGACCGACGGTCTGCTTCCCATCGAACCGTGCATGCACCCACGCTCCCTCAGGATTTGCTGGCGACGAATCGACGATGCCCCCAGACTCCAGCACCGAGCCAACGCGCGCAGCCTTGACTGACGCACCGGTCGGACGATTTCCCGAATGTTTGTCCTACCTCCGAGACGACCTCCGGTCGGGGTTCCTCGTCTTTCTCATCGCGCTTCCCTTGTGTTTGGCGATCTCGCTCGCCAGTGGCTTTCCGCCGATCGCAGGTCTATTTACCGCCATTCTCGGCGCGCTCCTGACATCGTTCATCAGTAATGCTGAGATGACGATCCAAGGCCCCGCCGCGGGACTGATCGTCATCGTTTTCGGTTGCGTCCAGGACTTTGGTGGTGATGGCATGATGGGTGGGTTCACCGATCGGGATAGGACGGCCTACCAAGCGGCCTTGGCGGTGGGTGTTGTGGCTGCGCTGCTCCAGATCGGCTTTGCACTTCTGCGAGGAGGGATTCTCGCTGATTTCTTTCCAGAGGCAGTTGTGCATGGAATGCTCGCCGCGATCGGCTTGATCATCATCCTCAAGCAGATTCCGGTTGCATTGGGGGTGACCGAGACCGGAGAGCCGCTCGAACTGCTCAGGCATCTACCGAGCTACTGGCTCGAAGCGAACCCGGCCGTCGCCCCGATCGGACTCGTGAGCCTGGCGATCATGTTCGGCTGTGTCGTGTTTAGCTCGACGATTTTCCAAGCTGAAGATCGTGCCTTCGCAAGTGATCGTGCTGGCGGTTGCGATCCCGATGGGGATTGAATATCGGATACGCGACGATTTCCTCGTCACCATGCCCACGGAAATGTTTGGCATGTTTCACGAAATGAGGTTGCCGCTCTTTTCGGTATTGACGGAAGGGAAAGCCTGGAAGTGGATTTTTCTTTTCTTTGTCATCTGTAGCCTGGAATCGCTCTTGAGTGCCAAAGCCGTGGAGTCGCTCGACCCGTATCGTCGCAAGACGAACCTCGATCGAGATCTGTTGTCGGTCGAGAATTTAGTAGGGCGTGCGCCGCACAAATGACCACCGACGGACGTTTCCCCCCGGAGCGCCTGTCCACGGATCGCTCGTCCGTGGAGCTCGTCCGTGGAGCTCGCACCGTCAGCGATCCGATTCTCCCGCCATCAACGCGTTGGCGAACGACTGCGGGATCCAGCCGGGGGCCCCTGACGGGCGCTGCATGGGTGAGCGGCCGGTTTCGTCGTGAGGCAGGCAAACAGGACAGGAGGCGGAAAATTACCCCTTTAACCCCCCGTTAGCGTTCTTCTATCCCTTGTCCCCTTCGACTATGTTAGAGCGGGGAGCGATCCTGCCGCTTCCAGAGCATGCTTCCTTTCCTGTCGATAGGTGCGTTGGATCATGATACTCTCATTCGATTGCCCTCGGTGCGGTAAGCTTTTGAAAGCACCTGACGGAGCTGCTGGTAAACTGGCCGAGTGCAAATTCTGCCACAATAAAATTACGGTTCCCCACGCCGCGACGGAGAAGACGGTCGACCCCGCGGCCAATCAGCTGGCGTTCGACATGATCTCGTCCCATGTGCGGACGCGGGCCAAAGATCCACGGGTCACGCTGGTTGCCGAATCCCTGACGCACGAGATCTTGGGCGCTCGCGCTCAATATGCACCTATCCTTCAAAAAGCGATCTGGCTCTACGAATGCCAATTAGCCCATGATGCGCAGATCGCCTTGATCGATTTCTTGATCCAAAAACAAATCGATCCTCTCGAGAAATCCGCAGCTATGTACCTGCTCGGCTTGATTAGCTTCGAAGACAACAAGATCCAAAGCGCCGTGAAAATCTGGCGGACCTTGGTGGAGGAATTCCCGGATAGTTATGAGGGCAAACTGGTTGAGGATCGACTTCCCGAACTGATGCAGAACATCCAAGCAGTCTCCTCGGAATACATCGACGAAATCCGCGCGTCGATGTATATCAAGAACGGCGACTTTTGGATCGTGGGCAAAGACCCTGCCTTCTTCGTCGACAATTCCTACATCAACACGATCGAAGCAGCGGTCCATTGGTATGACAAGACGATCGACGAGTATCCGAAAACCGCCGCTGCGCGCCTGGCCCACGAACACAAACTCAAGTCGCTGATCGGTTGGAAGGACAAAGACAATTTCGGGATCGCTTACGGAGCCATGGGCGAATTTTCGACTTATATTTCGAAAGTGCTCGAAGCGTTTCAGGCGTTCGAAAAAGCGTTCCCGGATGCACCATCGCTTCAGCCGATCCGATACCAGATTGCGCAGCTGTACTGGTCCAATAAGGACTTCGGGAACACCGAGGCGTGGCTGAAAAAAGTTGTTGAACATGGAGGCAGCGATGAGTCCTTCTATGTCGATCTAGCCAATCGAAGGTTGCACAAGCTGTCGGCTTCGATCTGAGTGCGAATTACCGATTCCTCGGGCCCTCTCAACGGCCAGTGTGGCTGGGGAACCCCGTGAACCTTGCAAGGTTTCCACGTCTCTTCCCCAAGCCATCGTCACACGCAATCTCTGAGCAACGCTATGGATACGCCTCTATTTACCATTCCTTCCGAACAGCAAACGGTCATGGACCGTGTGCTGCAGTTGTACGAGCAGGGGAAATACATCCAGGCCTACCGGTCTTCCGGCGACCTCGGGCCGTTGGGAAAGTGGCCTGGGGCACCGGGCCGTTTGCTGGCAGGGCGGCTGGCCGGGAATCTCGGGCGGCGCGGATGGAGTGTGGCTTTGATGAAACTGGCGGGACGCGAGTACCCGAACGACCCGCGTGCGGTCTATTTCAGCACCAGCGCCTTTCTGGAAACCCACGGCCCGTTGTTGTGCTGGAGGCGAATGAAATCGACCGCGTTTCCAGTCGAAGGGGTCGACGACGATACGCATGCCAGTTGGCTCGGCCTGCACGCGACGGTCTTGGGGAGTCTTCGCGATTTCGACCACGCTCGTTCCTGGATCGAGCAGGCGCATCGCGTATCCCCCAACAACCCTTGGATTCTGACCTTGCACAGCGCCCTGGCGCAGATGCAGGATCAGCGCGACGCGGCGTGGGAGTGGGCGGACCAAGCCTTGCGGCTTCAGCCCTGGTTTCGGCCTGCGGTCGACCAGCATCTCGGTTTGCTGCTGGATCGCGGTGATCGACACGCTGCGCTCGAGTTGCTGAACCAAGCCTTGGTGCATTTGGAGTCGTTGCGCATGATGGGTGCGAAGATACGGATCCTGATGGATTTAGGTCGCTACGATGATGCCTGGAACAGTCTGCAGGATCTGACTCAAATGGATGTGCTCCACACGCTTTCCGGGATCGGCGAGAGCTGGCTGAACAGCCTGCGTTGCGATCTCGCGGTCCATTTGGGCCAGTGGTCCCAGGGGGCCGAATTCGCGCGAGCGGTTCCCAAGAGCGAATTCTACAAAGAGTTGGCGGAGCGACTCGAGAAGGCAGTGGGACAGCCGATCTCCGACGAGCCGACCCGAGTCCAGTTGCAGGTCCCATTCGTTCGCCAGATGCATCGAACGTGCGCGCCAGCCACACTCGCGGGATTGACCGCATACTTCGGCCTGCCGATCGCGCACGAGGAAATCGTCAATCGCATCTGCTACGACGGAACGGCTGCTCACGACGAACGCAGTTGGGCGGAGCAGAATGGATTTCTCGCTCGGGAGTTTCGGGTCACACTGGAAACCGCCGAGACGCTGATCCGAGCCAATATCCCGTTCGCGCTGACGACGATCGGGGTAGAAACGGGACACTTGCAAACCGTTGTCGGTTTCGACTCGATTCGAGGGGTGCTGCTGATCCAGGACCCGGGTTCTTCGATCGTCGACGAGGTCGCCGCCACGGCGTTCCTCGAGTACTTCGCAAGTTCGGGGCCGCGAGGCATGGTGATGGTACCCGAAGGACAAGCCGATCGGCTGGCGGGTATCGAGCTTCCCGAGGCCGAGCTGTACGACCTGCAATACCAGGTCGACACGGCCCTTGATCGCCATGACCGCTCCGGTGCGCAGGAGGTGGTCGATCGCATGCAGCAGATTGCGGAGGGCCATCGGCTGACATTGCAATGCCTCGCTTCGTTAGCTCGTTATGACGGAAATGATACTTTGAGGCTCAAGTATCTCAGTGCGTTGCAACAACTCTATCCCAACGACCTTCGACTATTGTTGATGCGGTTTGCGGGAATGGGAGACCACAGCAATCGGGCACAGCGGATCGCGGAATTGCAGAGGCTGTACAACGAAAAAGGGCCCCATCCAGCAATTGCTGCGCGATTGGCCGAGGAATGGATGGACGACGCGCGCATGTTTGGCGAAGCGGGCCGTTTGTTGCGTCGCGCGACCCGCCACGCAGGACCGCATGCCGGTATGGCCTCGGCCCTGTCCCGATGGTCATGGAATCAAGGGGACAAGCCGTTGAGTTTGGACTACGCCCGATTCGCGGCGTGCCTCGATGATCGTAACGAATCGAGGGTTAGCGCGTACTTCCGCGCTGCGTGCAACCTACACCAGGAAGGAGACGTCATTCAATGGCTGCGACGGCGAACGGAGCCGGTGCCCCTGCAGGGAGATCCCTACACGACGTTGAGTTGGGCGTTTGAACAACTCCAGCGAAGCAAGGATTCCATCCAAGCTCTCGAGGATGGGATTGCCGCACTTCCGGATGACGGCATGCTCTTGGCGTACGCAGCTTACAAAATGAGCGCCTACGGGCAGATCGATCGCGCCCGCGCGCTGCTCGACCAGGCCCACCAGAAATGCTCGGAAGCGGTTTATCGACGAACGGCAGCCAGCATTGAGTTGGATGCGGGAAATCTTCGATTGGCCCGCGATCATCTCGAACGCGTGGCTGCGATCGATCCGCTCGATATGGGGACGGTCGAGCGTCTGCTCCAAATCGATGCCGACCTGGACGGCTCCGATGTCGCCCGCGTGCGATTGGACCGACTCTTGGAGAAGTTTCCGACCAGCTATGCCCTTCGCGCCACGAACGTCGCTTGGGTCCGTCAGAACCAGCCCGCGCTCGCGGCGGAGGTTGTCGACTCCATGCTGCACGATTCTCCCGACGATGCCTGGACCATCCGCGAAGCAGCGATTTTCAAAAGGCAATGCCACGACTGGCAGGAAGCGAACGATCTGCTGGCTCAAGCCATCGCGCTGGAACCACAATACTCCCGCAACTGGTTTCTGCTAGGAAAGTGCCAGCAGGAACTCGGGCGCTTTGCCGACGCGAAAGCCAGCTACCGAAAGACGATCGAATGCTCTGTCGATGACACGCTGGCAATGACGCCATGGCTCGATCTGTGTGCGACACCCGAACAACGCCGCGAGGTCCTCGATTTCATCTATCAAGAGTTGGTAAGGCAAACCACGTACGGTGATGGCATCTCCGGTTATTATGAACTGGCTTCTGGCCGTATGCCGTTCGAGGAATTGGTCGATAAACTCCAGGGCGCACGTCGCGAGCGCGGGGACTTGCCCCAATCATGGACGTGTCTGATCGACGTCCTATGTCGCCTGAATCGGATCGATGAGGCGATCGAGAT
>JBKDPB010000121.1:0-28683 GCA_046342615.1 Planctomycetota bacterium
CCTTTGAATCAGATCGCCCGCATCCCGACGATCGACTTGATCGATTTCGATTATCCCACCGCAGCCTCGCGGACTCGCAGTTACTGGCATACGATGGCCGATACTCCCGATAAATGTTCCGGTGACTCGTTGACGAAAGTGCTCGCTGTCGTCTTGGAATGGCTCAAGCGGCAAAAGCCATGAGCATCGAGACGTCGAGCGATTGCGGACTGGCGCTCGAGGTCCGCGATGTCACCCACCGCTATGATCAAAAGGTGGTCCTCGACGGCGTGTCGTTCGGAGTTTCCCCGGGCGAGTGGGTTGTGCTCTTTGGCGAGAGCGGTAGCGGCAAGTCGACCTTGCTGCGGGTGATCGCAGGGATCGAACGACCTGAACGCGGCTCGATCGCGATGCTCTCCTCGGATCAAACCCAGCGACCAGCCCATCAACGGCCAGTGGCTTGGATGCCCCAGTCCGGAGGTTGTTACGAGCACCTGAGCATCGACGAGAACCTGGCGATTGCCCAGCAGTTGATTCCGGATCGTGTGCGCGACGAAGGGGTGGACGTGGCTGCTTGGCGCACGGAATTGGTCGAATGCCTCGGACTGGGACCGCTCCTTCGACGAAAACCTTCGGCGGTATCGGGTGGGGAGCGCCAACGGGCGGCGATCGCCCGGGCCCTCCTGACGCTGCGCCCGATTCTGTTGCTGGACGAGCCGTTGGCCCATCTCAATGAATCGATGCGCGAGAGGCTAGGAGAGCGGATCCGCGAGTGGACGCGTCGATTGGGCATGGCCGTCGTGTATGTGACCCACGATTCCCTCGAGGCAGCACAACTCGCCGATCGCATGGTCATCTTGATCGCAGGCAAGATTGAACAAATCGATGCGCCGAAGTCGATCGTCGCTCGGCCCGCGTCGGATCGAGTCGCTGATCTAGTGGTTCGGCTCCGGCGCTTCGGGGATTTCGGCGCGAGTCGTTAGGGGCAAGGATACGCGAACTTCGGTTCCTTGCCCCAACTGGCTCGCGATTTCCAGCTTGCCCCCCATCGCGCTGACGATGCTCTGCGCGATATGCAGACCAAGCCCTGTACCTCGGGGAGTTTGCGCGGGATCTCGCCCCGAGTTGCTTCGAAAGAAACGGCGTCCGATCTTGGGTAAGTCCTCGGACGAGATGCCGATTCCGGTATCGCGAACGGAAAGGGTGCAGTATTTCGCGGCGTCATCGCGCCGCAACGACACATCGATGTACCCACCGGTGGGCGTGTACTTGATGGCATTGTCGATCAGATTGTGGATAACGAAACGCAAGTGTTCCGGATTCGCATGAACGCGGCACCGATCCAGCTGAGGGAAGCGAATCTGGATGTCGTGCGCGCTGGCTAAGGCATCATAGAAATCGCTCGATTTCGCCACCAACTCGTCCCAGGCGACGTCCTGGCGTATCATGCGATAGCGATCGGCCTTGGATTCACCCAGGAGCAGCAGCTGATTGACAAGACGCTTGAGGTATTCGCATTCCGAAAGAACTCGCTGCAGCATTTCGCTCGACTTTCCGTCGGGAATGCGACCCGCGACCACTTCGACATTGCTGATGATGGCGGCCAATGGGGCTCGCAACTGGTGGGCGGAATTTGCGATCCAATCTTCGTTCTCTCGAAGCTGCGAACGAACTTTCGTCAGAAGCGAGTTGAGGGTTTCGGCCAGTCCGTCGATTTCGTCCCCGTTCTCGTTGCGCGCGATCAACCGATCTGTCTCCACCGCAATTCCTTTCGTCGATTCGGTCAACTGGACGAGCGGTCTGAGAAGTCCCGATGCCAAGATTGCCGCCAAGATCGGCGCACCGAGGAACAGGGGGACCAGAGCGCGGAGCAGCCAGCCGTCGAACTGTCCAATCGTCGTATCCACCCAGTAGTCGGTACAACCCACTTGCAAAATCACGTTGACGGGAGGAGCGTCGCTCGAATCCTCATCGGCCGCCGATGGCCGCAAAGTGACGGGGTATTGGATAAACCGATAGTCCTCGTTTGCCTGGACAACGTTTGCATCGGTGATTCCCGATGCAGGAGGGATCGGTGGAGCAGTGATCGACTCCCAAATCGGTTTGCCATCCGCCCCGACGACTCGAATAAACAAACGATGCAGCGGATGAATCGCCAAACGGCGATCCCATGCCTCGGTCTTGGCCGATGAAAAGGGGATCGCTTCCTTCGAGAGAATATTTCGAAAATCATTGAAATCGTAGGACAGTTCGACATCGGACTGTCGGACCAAGAGATTCTGGAATGACGAGCGGCAAATCCATCCAACCAGCAAACCGGTGATCCAAATGAACAGCGTCACGATCAACGCGGCTCGATGTCGCAGGGTGAGTCGTCGCCAGTACGGCTTCACGATGCTAGCTCCCCCTATCCAACTCCATGCCCGATCGATGGAATCGGGACTAGGTGGTTTCCTCGACAGGTTCGATTTCCGCGGAATCCTGATGGGTCGGAACCGACTCGGAGAGAATGTATCCTCGACCTCGAAGTGTGTGGATCAACGGCTTGTCGAAGCCCTTGTCGACTTTGCTGCGAAGTCGATTGATATGGACTTCGATGACGTTGGTTTCGCTCTCCCAATTGGTATCCCACAGTTGATGATAGAGCATCTTGCGGGTCAAAATTTGATTCTCGTGTCGGATGAACAACTCCAACAGGGCGATCTCCGTCGGAGATAAACGCAGCTCCTTGCCATCGCGAAATGCGCGGCGGGTGGTCAGCTCCAGACGGAGCGGTCCGAACGTCAGTACATTGCCTTCGATTTTGCGGCTTCGACGAGTGATCGCCACCAAGCGTGCGTGCAATTCCTTCATTTCAAAAGGTTTGACGAGGTAGTCGTCGGCCCCTTCATGAAGTCCTTTGACGCGATGCTCGGTCGATCCGAGAGCACTCAAAATCAAAATGGGAGTCTGGTCGCGACTCGCGCGAACCGACTTTAGTACGTCCATTCCGGACTCGTTCCCGAGCATCAAATCAAGGACGACCGCATCCGGTTTGCGGGATCGAACGGCATCGATCGCATCGCGGACATTGGATACGACGTCGGCTTGAATACCTTCATCCGATAATCCTTCACGGATCGCATCGGAGAGAATGGGATCGTCTTCGACAACAAGAACTTTTCGCGGCATAGGAATCACACGCTACGGAGAAATAGGAAGGCTCAAGGACGCGTATTCGGGGTACTCTCTGCCTGGAGCAGTGCGGCGGTGTAGCCGATCAGATCACCTCGATTTCGGGCATGTTCCATCATGGGCTTGAAATCTCCAGC
Organism: Planctomycetota bacterium; assembly: GCA_046342615.1. GTDB lineage: Bacteria > Planctomycetota > Planctomycetia > Pirellulales > Pirellulaceae > JBKCUI01. The sequence continues at coordinate 3,291 of JBKDPB010000121.1, forward strand.
TGCTTGAGCAAGCTCCAGCAGCGATGGAGCAATTCCAAAGGGACGCATGCCTTGCGGCATCCATCGCATCAGGAACGATGCGGCCTCCGAGGGCCGTCCGACCCTCGCTAACAAGTCCGCATACGTTTCGATTGCGACCGTTCCTTGTTCCTGCGGATCGAGCGTTTCAGCCTTCTGCCGAAACAAGCGAAGCGCGCCATCCACTTGTTCTCCCAGCAAGGCGCGGAACCATGCCAAGCTCATCGGATACAAGTCCGCAAAAGGCTCATCGCTCTGGTACTGATATTGGGCATGCAATTGCCGACCGTATTCCGCGAGATCCGCAGCCAAGCGAATCCATCGGTGGTCGTCCAGCACACGCGCAAATCGGACCGTGGAAGCCAAATGGGTGGTATCTAAATGATACGTTCCATCGCGAAGCAGACCAGGGTGCAACCCTAGCCAATCGACGATCTTTCCTCCTTCCGGAGGGACCAACTCGGGATGCCGCCGCTTCAAATCCGAGATCAGATTCGCCAACAGTTCGCCGTGAACATGTTCGACCAATGCACCGACCGCAGCCTGCTGCTCTTTTCGACCCCGCATCGCTACGACCGAGTCGAGCATGGTAATGGTATTGCATGTTCCCCGCATTTTAAGACAAAGGCGGGTTCCCTGCCCTACGTCGACACCCTCATGGACATACAGGCTGAGAAGCAAATCGAGGTTCTCCTGAGTCGGTTCGATCGACGACATGGCCTCGGCGGCGAACGCATGGTCCCCGACGGCCCTCAGGAACATCCAACCCTCTTGAATTCGACCGGACCGCATCAGTCCGTTTCCCACCTCGCGGCACGCATCCAGGAGCCGTCGGTCCAACTCGTCTTGGATCTCGCTCGCGAGGGTTGGGGGTGTCGATTCGCCAGGAACCAGGCCGTCGACCTGGACGGCGGGCAATCCGAGCTCCAAACGATGCAGCATCTTGCGGGCTTCGAACAACTCGTTGTACCGTTTCTGGGAGCGGCAATAATCGACGAGGGCTTTGGCCGCGGCCACGGGGCCTTGTTGATGCGTGGTCGCCGTCAGTTCTTCCAGCACGTTGGTCTCGCTTTGAGTGGACATACTACAGGATTGCCAAGGGATTACGAGGATGTTCTAGGGTTCCGCGCGTGACCCCGACGCGATTCTCCGCCTTTAAGGATCGCCAAACCGCACTGCCGTCGATCCGTCCGTCGATCAGATCGCGATAGAGCCCGATCCAACGTTCAATCTCCGCCCGCGGTGCATCGCGCAGGATTTCGATCCGGAAGTCGTTCACCCCCGAGTCCTTCAGGATGGGTACCACTTCCGCACCGCTCTGCGCGTTGCCATTGTAGAGGGTGTTTCGGCAACCGACATCCGCGTGCAAAACATGTTCAACACCAACACGATCTCGAAGCCGTACATCATGGCGATCGCAGGGCCGACCGCAGTTGGACTTGTTCGTCCCCGGAGACAGTACCGTACAAAAAACGCAGTGCTCCATATGAAACATCGGCATATGCTGATGAATGACCACTTCCATCCATTCCCCTGGCATCGGGCCGATCAGCTCGAGCAATTGATCGCGATTCAAATCGTACGATGCGGTCACGCGCCTGGTGCCTTGTTCGATCAACCACTGGGCAGATAACGGATTGGTCACATTCAGGGAGAAGTCCGCGACGCACGGAATGCCGTGCTGGATGGCAAATCGCAAGGCTGCTGCGTTGCGCACCAGCCAGCCGTCCGCCTCCTGCTTGGCGAGCGCTCGAAACAAACCCATCTCCCCAGGCTTCTGGATTCGAAGGGTTGCGAGGTAGATTTCCGCGGACGCGTCTCGGGCGGCTGCCACCGCAGCCCGATAGTCGCGAATATCGTGAAATTCGACGTAGACATGTTTCTGCCCGGTCGCCAGGACATGCTCCAGCTGGCTCATGGTTCGACACAAGACGCGCAGCCGCTTCGAATCGGGTGTACCGGCGTCGCGCGAGAGGGTTGCGGCTCGGCTCAACGCCACCGCTCCGAGCATGCGATGGGCAACTCCCGGCGGGCGAATCTCTCGCAGCGGAGGCGCGGTTCTCGTCTGATCGACCGCGTCGACTATGGCTTTGCGAATCTCTCCCAAGACACTCAACGGGACCATCGGTTCACCCTCGATAGCCACATCGCAACTGGCAAGGGTGTAGGGGGTATTGCCGAGACGACCGAGTTGCTTCTGCAAGCCATCCGACTGCAGCGGGTGTTTTTGGGCTGGCTGAGGTACATGCGCATGCTCGATGGCGACGGACTGATTTGGCTGGTCAAGGCCTTCTCGCGATTCGGTCCACGCAACCTGCAGTGCGATCGGCCGACCTGTTGCGATCGCACCGGAGACATGCAGTGCGAGCCGTCGTTCGAAGTGTTCTTGGGAAAACGTCGCACGCCAGCGTTTGGTTAATTGCGGCGCGTCGGTCTGCCAGATTGCTTGGCCTTCATCAACCTCGACGTCCTTCATCAGGCCGCGTTGAAACTCCAACTCGACGCGCCCTTGGATCGGTCGCTCGGCCGGGCGATGTCGATCGTAGATCTGGAAAATACGGCCGCCGATTTCGGTACCTGCAGAGCGGTCTCCCGCGAGGACGATGCCGTCTCCCTTCGCGAGCGGAACACACAGTTCCACCACCAGGCGCTCTCCTTTCTTTCGAAGAACCTTTCCCGCCAGGACGCCCCGTTTGGCGCTGCTGCGACCCGGAACCAAGCGCTTATGGTTGCAGCCTTCGAGCCATCCAGGCGAAAAACCTCTTGAAAAACTCAGCTCCATTTCGCGCTGCGTTTCCGGTGAGAATTGCACGCGCAGGCCTCGCATGGCCGCATCGATCGCCTCGCGATAATGCCGCACTATGTTCGCAACATACTCCGGCGACTTGAGCCGACCTTCAATTTTCAACGAACCGACCCCCGCATGGATGAGATCGGGAATATGTTCGTAGGCAGCCAAATCCTGCGGAGAGAGGAGATACTTGACATCTCCCAGGTCGACATCGCGACCATCTTGGATCAGTTGGTAGTCCAAGCGGCATGCTTGCGCGCATTGGCCCCGATTTGCGCTGCGGCCGCCGAGGGACTCGCTGGTTAGACACTGCCCGCTGTAAGCGACGCACAGAGCGCCGTGCACAAACGTCTCGACAGGCATGCTGGTCGCCGAGGTGATCTTGCGTATCTCCTCAAGGGAGCACTCCCGCGCCAACACCACGCGATCCACTCCGAGGGATTCAATCGCCGCGATCGTCTCGGCAGAGACCATGGTCATTTGCGTGCTGGCATGCACGCTGAGTGTCGGGCAAACCTCGTGGATCAGGCGGACAGCGCCGAGATCCTGGACGAGGACCGCATCGACACCCGCTTCGGCCAATCGGGCGACATTCCTCTCGAACAAAGGGAGTTCGTCGGTGAAAACGAGCGTGTTGAGGGTGACAAATCCCGACAAACCTCGGCGGTGCAGGGTTTGCATCAGTCGAGGCAAATCTTCAAGCGAGAAATTGGTCGCTCGAGCCCGCGCATTGAAGCCGGTGTCGAGACCAAAATAGATCGCATCCGCTCCATTTTCGATGGCGGCATGGACGCATTCCCAGTTTCCCGCTGGGGCCAGCAGCTCGGGCGCCGACCGTCCAGAGGATGTGAAATCGCTCATCTTAACTCAAGTTTAGAATGCCGTTGGCATCCCCAAAATTGCCTGGGTCGGCCCCCGCGTAGTCGAGCATCGTTCGGAACAGATTGTTCAGCGGAGTGTACTGTGGAAATTCAATGATCCTGCCGGTCGCCAAGCCGCGGCCCGCACGACCAGCCAGCAATACCGGCAAATCGTGATGGTCGTGCCTGTTGCCGTCGCAGATGGCTCCGCCATACAAAATCATCGAGTTGTCCAGCAAACTGCCGTCGCCGTCGGGAGTCTCTCGCAAACGCTTCACAAAGTAAGCGAACTGCTCGATGTAATAGCGGTCGATCTTGGCGATCTTGGCAATATTGTCCTGGTTGTTTTCGTGGTGCGACAGCTGGTGGTGACCGTCGCTGACTTCGATCATCGGGAACGTGCGATTGCTCCCCTCGTTGGCCAGCATGAACGTGGCGATACGGCTCGTATCGGTTTGGAATGCGAGCACCATGAGGTCGTACATCAACCGAATGTGCTCGGTGGCATCGCTCGGTTTCTCCGAGGGTTCGACCGTCCCTTGGGGCAGTTGGACCGGGACGGAGCACTTGGTGATCCGCTGCTCAATCTCGCGGACACTCGTGAAGTATTCGTCGAGTTTGTTCGCGTCCTCGCGTCCAACGTGACCGAGAAGATGTTGACGTTGATCCGAGACGAAATCGAGGATGCTCGCTTTCATGCCTCGGTCGTTGCCGCTTCCCCCTCCCGTGACACCAAACAATCGATCGAAGGCGTTCTTGGGTTGAATCTCTTTGCCGGTGGGGAGAGAGTCCGATCGCCAGGAGATGTTGTTGGAGTAGGCGCAGGAATATCCGGAATCGCACGCCCCGGCATCGCGCCCCTCTTCGGTACCCAATTCGATCGATGCGAGACGCGTGTTGCGGCCGTAGGTGTCGGCGGCGATTTGGTCGACGCTGCGGCCGACGCGAATTTTCGATCCTGCGGTCTTGTACGGATGAGCGCCGGTCAAAAATACCGACGCGCTGCGGGCATGGTCTCCCGGTCCGTCACCGAGCGACTGACCGTTGACCTGGGCCAACCCCTTGAGGATGTTGACATCGTTCCGGCACTCGGCAAGAGGCTCCAAGCTCGAGGAGAGGGCCCAGTCGCTCCCTTTTCCAGTCGGAAACCAACGCTCCGCATTCGTCCCATTGGGGAAAAAGACCCAGGCCATTCGCAACGGGGCGCCCGACTCCGAGGCCACGCTCGCGGCGGAGGCCAAGGGCTTCATCGCGCCCAGGAGCGGCAGAGCCAAGCTGGCTCCCGCACTCCGCAAAATGGTTCGTCGATCGATCCGGGGCGAGCGGCCCAAGCGTTCCATCGGAACTTCCCGAGCACGATCTTGGGGATCACGGTGGATTTGGCTCATTGGCAGGCTCGCTAAAAGTGAGAGTAGGGGACACCTTGGCCGTCGATCGTTGAAGGAAAGCGTCGCTGAAAACGATCCCCTCGATGATCGAACGCATTGTATATTCCTGGGCGCGGCAACGCTCCAAGATTTTATCGACATCGCAGCGGTCCGTCCTCTGCAAACCTCGGCCCAAGGCGTAAGTTAACATCCGCTGGGTGAAATTCCTCGCCACCGCCTCCTGCCGTTCGGCCCGGATCGCGACCAATTCGGCCGGACCAGAAAATGTTCGGCCATCGATCAGTTTTCCTTCGGGAACGATCGGATGCTCCCCGTCCGAATCTCGCCAACGGCCAATGGCATCAAAGTTTTCCAAGCCCAATCCGATCGGGTCCATCCATTTGTGGCATCCGGCACAGCTTGCATTCGAGCGATGAATTTCGAGCCGTTCTCGAAGGGACGCTCGGTCGTCGGCTTTGGCCTGCTCCAGCGACGGAACATTCGGAGGAGCCGATGGCGGCGGGTCACCGAGCAAGGTTTCCAAGATCCATTTACCCCGTTTGACCGGCGAACTGCGGGTGGGGTTGGAGGTCAGGGCCAATGCCGCACCCTGGGTCAAGATTCCTCGACGGTTCGCCGGAATCGGAACGCGAATCCATTTGTCCTCCGCTTCGTAGACCCCTTGGCGACGCTCGTCGTTCCCTTTGCGACCAGGGCGTCTGCGGTACATCTCGGCTGGATCTCGCCCCTCGAATTCGATCCCGTAATACTCGGCCAGTCGGGGGTTCACGAACGTGTAGTCGGCGGCGAGCAAATCGCCGATCTTCCCCTCGCGAACCAGCGAGCGGCAGAACAGTTCGGTTTCGCGGATCATGGCGGAACGCAAGCGGTCCGACCATGCGGGAAACTTGGCCGAATCCACTTCGAGCTTGTTGAGGTTCCGCAGCCCCAACCACTGAGCGAAAAAACCGGTTAACAGCGCATCCGATTTGGGGTCTTCGAGCATGCGCTGAATCTGGATTCGGAGAGTGGATTCTTCGTGCAGTCGTCCTTGCGACGCCAGGAGCGTCAGTTCCTCATCCGGCATGCTGCTCCACAGGAAATAGGAGAGGCGGCTGGCGAGGGAATAGTCGTCGATGCCCTGCTCGCCATCGGGAAAATCGAGCTTGGTTTCTCCTCGAAACAAGAATTGCGGCGAAACCAGCACCGCCTGCAATCCAAAACGGAGCGATTCGAGGTAAGTGAACCCTTGGTCCGCAGCCCGCTGACAAACCGTCACCACCGCGTTGATCTCTTGGTCGGTAACCGGTCGGCGATAGGCTCGAGGAAGGAGTTTTGCAACCACGCGCCGCGAAGCTTCGGTTGCACCGATCGGAGTGGAATCGGGAACGTCCTGGTCGGTGGGGTACGCGACGACGATGCGCTGATGCGATTTGGGAAAAGCCGGCTCGCCCGATTCGGGCCCCGACATGCGGAAGGATTCAACGATCAAGCGACGGTTCGGCGCATTCCTCGCCTCGGGATCCGAGTCGTCCGAATACTCGAAACTGAGCACATGATCCCCAGCCCCACTCTCGATTTCCTGTTTGAAATTCTCATTCTTTGGAGGGATATCCCATTCGACCACGACTTGATCATCCCATCGCAAGCGGGCTTTGCAATTGTCTTTTTGGTCATCCCCGAAACGGGCGCGAATGCTGACGATGTACTTGCCTTGCGAGACATGGACCGGAACCTCGATGCGCTGGCCGAAGTTCAACGCTTCGGTCTCGAAACTCTGTTTTCGGAATTGTTCTCGATCGGTTGCGATCGCTTTCTCCGCGACGAGAGCCGCCGCTTGCAAATACTTCTCCATCGCGATCGGAGGAAGCGTGAGTACCTCACCCTGGTTGTCGAACCCATTGCCTACATCGTCGGATACAAAGCCGATGACTTTGGAGGGGCGCAAGTCCAATCCGATGAGATCGCGAACGGTGTTGTCGTACTCGGTTTGATTCAAACGTCGAAGGGTCACCGCAGGAACCGGGGGCTTGCATCCGCAATCGACCTCGTGCAGCGCGCGATCTATCCAATGGGTAAGTGCTGCGCGTTCCTCGGGCGTGATCGTTGCCGAGTCCGGCGGCGGCATCGCCTCAGCCCGGATGACACCTCGAATTTGCTCCCACGTGCTTTCATGCTCGCGGATCTTCGACAAGGAATCATATTCTTCGAGCCCCACGCCACCTTCGTTCTCACCGTTCATATGACAGTCGCCGCAATGCCGGTTGAGAAGCGGCTTGATCGCTTCACGCCATCGGCGGGTCAGTTCCTGGTCCAAGGGATCCAGGGCCGCTTCGGTTTTCGCGGCCGACGCCGACTCATCCGGGTCCTGGCTATGAATCGCACGGAGGCCTGCGAGAAGCGAGGCGCACATCAAAGTGCAACAGCAAAGTTTGGTCCAACGTCGAAGGCAAGTCATAGGAAGGATCGGTTGGCGGAGGGCCGGACGCCACACTGCATCCGGATACAAATACCACGAAATTCCGTGGAAAAGTATTCTCGCAGTATAACTAAATGTCATGCGAGCCGCTACACCATTTCGCCTTCGAGAAAGAATACAATCCCCCGCATGCCATTCCGAGATCTCATCGCTCCCCTCAACACCTCCAAGACGCTGAATCACATTGCGCTGCTGGCGGTCGCGATGGGGGTGTATGCCACGTTGCCTGTCGCGAAAGAGTATTCGAGCTACAAGGAATATGGGGATTCACCCTCCGAGTTGCATGCCGCGCTCTCGTTGACGCTCGGTTGGCTGTTGGTCTTTCGGACCAACGCGGCGTACGCGCGATGGTGGGAGGCGAGAACGCTGTGGGGTTGCCTTATCAATGCGACGCGGAATCTCTCGATGAAGCTGTCGACGCTCGCGTCGCCGACCCAGACCGATGCCCGATTTCTCGCCATGGCATTGGTCGAGTTTCCTCAGGCACTGAAGTGCCATTTGAGAAACGAAACCTACGATCATCGGGAACTCATCACCGAACATTGCCCTTCCCATACTCCCCTGGCAATCGCCAATCGATTGTATGCGTGGGTGCATCGCCGCAAAGAAGAGGGCCGGATCGACGGGGATGACTTGCGCGTCATCGACGTCGAACTCGCCAAACTGATGGATGTCTGCGGTGCTTGCGAACGCATTGCCCGGACCCCGATCGTGCGATCGTACCGGATCTTCACTCGGCAATGCATCATGTTCTTCCTATTCACCCTGCCCTGGGGGATCGCGGAGGATTTCAAATGGTGGACGATTCCGCTGACCATGGTCATCTCGTATTTCATGATCGGTATGGAAATCGTCGCGGAACACGTCGAGGAGCCTTTCGGTTTTGACGAGGATGATCTCGATTTGGATGGAATGTGCAAAACCATCGAGGCATCGGTCAAGGAACTATTTCGCCCCTGCGTCGGGGGCGATGCGTGATCACTCGGCGATTGGACTGACATTATCGCATCGAACTCAGTTCGATGCGTTCCGCTTTTCTTGCCAAAATGTCTTGGCGCGTTCCATCGCCCTTCGCCTCGGTGCCGTGTCGATGCCTTGGTCGGCGATCGATGTCTCGATGCGAGCAAGCCACTCCAGAAAGAACTCGACCGCTTTTCGGTCGATTCGATTCCGGCCCCCAAAATCAAAATAAAATGGAGCCGTGGTCGCAAGCCGATACCCCTGTTCGTGCGCAGTCACCACGCGCACAACCAGCCATCCGCTCTGATCGATCTCGAGCGGTGGAAACTCTCCTTTGCGATAATGATCCTCGAGTTTCGCATTGTAGAGCGATACGCCGTTGAAGATGACGTCCAGGTAGTCCACGGGATCGCGGACGGCGAGCGAGACGGCGATGTCGAGCGGGATAGGCTCGCCGCGATAATTTCCTTGGACCGTCCCCGGCGGAACCTCGTTGATCTTGACTCTCAGAAGAGGACCGTTGGTGATAAAAGTCTCCCCCTTGTCGATGGCATGCCACCACTCCTCCGATGTCGGTACGGTATCGCAGTAGGCATAGACGCGGTTGTATCCGAGATGGGTTTCGCTGGAGCCAAAGCCGCTCGCAGCGGTTGGGGACAATCGCAATCCAGCATCCAACGCGAGCCAGTGGACGGCCTCGGACATTCGACCCGCTCCGCGCGGACCGCGAAATCGAATCTGGTCTTTCTCGGGAAACGGTGCGAGGATCGAAATGTTCCACCGGCCCTTGCCCAAGTCCATGTTCAGTTTGGCGAACAAACCGTCGTCGGGATTTCGGTCCAATTCCAGAAGTGCATCGCGCTGCGATCGATTCGTGCCATTGAGAACTCGAACGGCTCGGACCTTCGGATGCGCCAGCAGAATAGGAAGATCCGGCGAGAGCATTTGGGTGATCTCGGCAATCGCAGAGGGGTCGGTCTCGATCGCTTCCAACGCTTCATAGGGATCGTTCGGCGCCGGAATACTCAATCGATGCAGCGCGAGGCCGATGGTCGGAGATCGATACTCGACCGACGAACCCATCCAGCCGTATCCAACCTCGTCCGGACCTCCCCGCTTCGGTGCGTCTTTCGATGGTTGGGCTCGCTTGGCCGAGGACGGATCCGAAGCATGCACCACCATGTCGAGGGCATCGGCCGCCTGCCAACGACTCAGCAGCTCCGGTGCGACATCCGAACTCAAATCCCCGCTGTACCAGCCTTCGGCGTGTATGTCGATCGAACGAGGCAACTCAATCAGGACCGTATCGCGGCTTCCACGCTCGATCGTAAAGCCTCCGCGAATCGTGTTGAACTCCGGACCTCGGTGCACCAGGAACTCATATTCGCCCGGCGGGGGTTGCATGGTGAGGGAACCCTCGGCCAACCAGGTGTCGCCGAAGATCAAGGTCTTGCGATCCCGTTTCAACTTCTTGCCGGAGCGCGTGAATTCGATCCTTGCCGGAATCGGTTCGCGACTTTCGGTATCCACCACTTCCAAAACCACTTGGTTTTGCCCATGGCAAGCCGGTCCGATCGCCATCCCCACGGCCAGGCAGATCCACGACACCGGAGCAAAAAGACCGCGGCAGCCGCTCGGCTCGCACGCCGATTTGGAGGTGCGACGCAGGCCGAAAGCTATAGAATAGAGCAAGGTGTTTATTCCTTGGTTTTCGAGCGATTCATCCCAAATGCCCAACGATTATTACAAGACCCTCGGCATCGATCGTTCCGCTTCCCAGGAAGAGATCGCCAAGGCCTATCGAAAGCTAGCCCGAAAATACCATCCGGACCTCAATCCAGACGACCAGAACGCCAAGAAACGCTTTCAGGAGATTCAAAACGCCTACGATACCCTGAATGATCCGGAAAAACGGAAACTCTACGACCAGTTCGGGGAGGGGTACGAACGCTACGCGAACGGTGGACCAGGAGGGGCCAATCCCTTTGGCTCTGCGCCAGGAGGGGGGTGGTCGGACGTTGGCGGGTCGGTCGACTTCGGCAACGTGTTCGGATCGGGGGCCGGCCAAGGCGTCGACCTCGAAGAACTCTTCAGCCGCTTCGCCGGAGGCGGACCGCGAGCGCGACGCGGCGCGACCCCACGCGGTCACGATATTGCCGCGGAAATCGAAGTCCCGCTCCGAACGATGTTGCAAGGTGGTGAAATGCAGTTTCAACTGCAACGCGACAGCCAAGCCGAATCGATCAAGGTCAAAATCCCACGGGGGATCGAGCCGGGCAAAAAGATTCGGCTCCGCGGCCAAGGGGTACCCATCGCCGGCGGTAAGCCAGGTGACCTCCTGCTGACCATCAGAGTGCAACCCCACGCCGCCGTCAAACTCGTCGGGACCAACATTGAATTGAAGCTGCCGATCACGCTCGCGGAAGCCATCCATGGAGCCAAGATCGATGTGCCGACCGCCAAAGGGACGGTGACCGTTACCATTCCCCCCATGTCGAGCAGCGGAAAACGCCTCCGTATCAAAGGCCAAGGCTTTGCGCCCGCAGGCGGCGCTCCCGGCGACATGCTCGTGGAACTGCATATCAAACTGCCCGATGTGATCCCGGCGGCGTCGCGCGATGCCATCGATCAATGGTCATCGGGCTATCCATCTCATTTCCGCGATTCGATTCGCTGGTAAGGACGACGACGTTGAACATCCTCTTGGCCAATGACGACGGTATCTACGCCCCAGGTTTGCGAGCCCTGCGCAATGCCCTGCAACGCCTCGGTTCGGTAACCGTCGTTGCCCCCGCGACCGAACAGAGCGGCGTTGGGCATTCGATCACCTATCTGACCCCCCTGACGTGCAAGGCGATTTACGACGGCGATGCGTTCCGCGGTTGGGCGGTCGACGGTTCGCCGGCCGACTGCGTGAAATTGGGAGTCGCGGAACTCGTCCCCAAGCCGGTCGACCTGATCGTCAGCGGCGTCAATGGGGGACTCAACGCGGGAATCAACGTTCTCTACTCCGGCACCGTGGCGGCCGCCATCGAAGGCGCTTTTTTCCGAATTCCCAGCGTCGCGGTTTCCCTTGAACACGATCCCCATGCCGACTTCGAGGCCGCAGCCGACATGGCCGTAAGTTTGATCGAACAGATTATGGCAAAACAAGGAACCGCGCCCGAGTTGTACAACATCAACATCCCGACCGAAGCCACTCGCACGTTCCGCGCAGGCAGAATGCCGGAAGTCCACCTGGTGCCCATGGGAGTCGAACGCTACGGAGATCATTACATCAAGCGCCAGGATCCTAAAGGCCGCGATTACTACTGGTCGACCAACGATCCGCCACCCAAGAGGACCGACCACGAGACCGATCTCAACGCCTTGGCGTCAGGGCACATCACAATCACGCCTTTGCAGTTCGACATGACCAAGCAAGCCATGCTCGAATCGATGCAGCGATGGGGATTGGGATTGTGAGCCGCACCGAGGATTCCACCGCTCAGCAACTCTACACACCGGCCATGATGGCGGGATTGTTGAAGCTCTCTCCGCGCCACATCCGGCGTTGGCACCGCATGGGCCTGCTGCGGAGCATTCGCATCGCCCACCGGATCCCCTACTTCGACTTTGAGCAGGTTCAGTGCGCCAAGCGAATCGCAAGCTGGATGGCTCTCGGCGCCAAACCCACCTCGATTCAACGCGAATTGAGCAACTTCGGGCGTCGGATCAACGACCAAAGCTTGATCGATCTCGACCTGGTCTTCGATGGCCGACGCCTGCTGCTCAGGGAATCGGGCAAACTCGTCGGTGCGCACGGACAACTCCATCTCGATTTTGACGAGGCTGACAGCCGAGGGGATCTCGACTCGGACTCCGCCACCCTCTCCTTCGCTGAGCGCGTCAACGCAGCCTCGGAGGATTTGCCGCGCGCCTCGTGGTCCGACTCCGAAAGCCCTTTGAGTCGAGACGACATGCTCGCAGCCGCCGAGGAACACGAAGACGCAGGGCAACTCGAGCAAGCGATCGAATGGTATCGGGTGATCCTGGCCCAGCACGGCCCCCATCCCGAAATCGCTTTTCAGCTTGCGGAACTCCTCTATCGATCCGGGGATCTGAGCGCCGCACGCGAGCGGTATTACAATGCCATCGAGATCGACGAGGACTTCGTCGAGGCTCGCGTCAATCTGGGCTGCGTTCTCGCAGAAACCGGACAGCTCGACTTGGCGATCGCCGCCTTTCAAGGTGCCTTGGCCCGCGATGACCATTACCCGGATGTCCATTACCATCTCGCTCGCTCCCTCGATGAAATCGGAAGCGCCGATAAAGCGAGAAGGCATTGGCTGCGATTCGTTCAGCTAGCCCCCCACAGCCCTTGGGCCGAGGAAGCACTCGATCGCATCGGTCGACATTGAATTCAATCAATGCGATTGCTCGAGCATGCGAGCCAACCGATGGAAATCGCTCGACGGTTCGATCATCCGCACGCGCGTCACAAGCGTTTGGGGATCGATCAACGTATCGAACGGCACAAAGGACACCTCGAACTGCCCGCCCACCGAGACCATGACCCCGTTGAGCTTTTCCTCGATCAACGCTCGATAACCACCGATCCCGATCTGCGACCCGAGCATCACGTCAAACGCGGTCGGAACACAGCAACGGGACTCGTATCCCATTTGCAAGCCGTTGATCTTACGCGTCTTGCCCGTCCGCTTCTTGTACCCCTTGGCCAACTCATCCGCCAGCAATTTGCCAACATCGGCGTGCGATATCGCCAAATGGCCGTGGTCGTCGCGGGTTAAACCGTCGAGGAAGGATTGGGGCAGATACTCCGCCAAACCTTCGGCGATGACGATCACCCCATAGTTGCGGCCAATCCGCTCGCGGGCCAACATCATATCGACCATCCTGCCGATCACCGCTTCGAGATTCATGACCGTCCGCGTCTTGGTGGTGCCATCCGCATTCGTCACCGTTTCCGAACTCCGAAACGGACCAACCAAATCCTCCACGCTCATCACCATGCAGGCGTCTCCGGCAATCGCGGCTCCATAAGCCAGCCAACCTGCCGATCGACCCATCGCTTCGCACAAGAAATAAGCCTGCCCCGCGGCCGCGTCCCGGTTCAAGTTCCGAATCTCCTCGGCCAAAACCTCCGCCGCGCTAAAGTAACCAAAGGTGAAATCGATCCCCGAGTAATCGTTGTCGATCGTCTTGGGCAGATGCACCACCGGGATTCGCCCCTGCGACTCGGGCAATATGTCTTGGTACATCTTGATCTTGTTGGCGGTCTTGAGCGTGTCGTCCCCGCCAATGCTGATCAGCGCGTCGACTCCCAACGATCGCAACGCAGCCACCACGCGACCCAACGCGGCGGACTTCTCCGGGTCTCGCAAATCCTCGGGACGCGTTACCGGTTTTCCAGGATTGCTCCGAGCCGTCCCGATCCGAATCCCCGCCTCGGTCCGCATGAACTCCAGGGATTCCATGGTGAACCGGAGAAAATCCCGTCCCTCCTGCAGTCCCTGGGCTGGGTCGAAATCGATCAGCTTCGAATAACCATGCTTGATCCCGATCACCTCCACTCCCGCTTGAAGCATTCCAAAGGCTGCGGAGGAAATGACGGCATTCGCGGCTGGGGCGGGCCCGCCCGCAAACAGGATGGCAACTCTTCGTATTTGGCTCATGTTGGCTAAATCTGTCGCTAGGGAAGGTTTCGATGCGAGCGCGGGAAAGATTGTAACCATGCCCGCGCGAATCTCCAACGGTTGTACGGGGGTGTGAAACTGGGGCGAATCTGCCGCGAATGCGAGTTGTGCTCCCGCCGTTTTTCGACTCGGCTCCGCTCTCGCCACGATGACTGAACGGAAGGCGACGGTCCTTCCGATTCTCACGGCTATGACGCGCTCGAGACCACCGACACCTTCCCGAAATTTCGACGCAAACCCAGTGCCGCGGAGCATGGGGTATCCCAAGCTCGCATCCGTCGGTACCTGCGGGTTGTGGCTCGGATTGCTGCTGATGCCAGGAGCCTCTCTCGCTCAGTCGCAGGAGAGCGGAGGACGAGCCGTCCTCATGGCACCCGCCCCGGACGAACAACCTTCGTCCCCATGGAGCAAACCGTTCACCGTCTCGGTTCCACCTGCGCAACCTCCACGGCACGAAGAGACCCAGCTCGATTCTTGGGGCGAACCCGGCTCCAAGGATCGCGTGCCGGAGGTTGCCAGTGCACCCATCCCGGGATCCGACGCACCGAGATCCGACGCACCGGGATCCGACGCACCGGGATCCGCCACCGCGGGATCCGCCAAGCGAGCGCGCTCCGACAAGCGCGTGCGGGCGACCCTGGCATCGCGCATCAGCGAAGATGTCCTGACGCCGGCGATTCTTCCTTCGCGCAAGGAGGTTCAACCCGTCGATACGCCGACAGGCTGGCGAAGCGTCGAAGCCAGCTTGCGTTCAAGCCTGGACCGCTGCGATCACCTTCTGCGGCGGGGTGCTGTCCACAGCTCGCGACAGGAAGCCGTCGCTTCGCTCAAGTTGTTGTTTCGCACCCTCGACCTGCATCGGCAACGGTGGGAGAGCGAGCTCGCGGGCCAACAGGCCCTGACAGCGCTCAAGGAAGCGGAGGATTTCGAGCGATCGTCCATGACAGAACCTACGTCGGTGCAGTGGCTTGTTCAAAGCCATCAGACGCCTGTTTTGCGCGAGACGAACTTGGAGTCGATTTCCCCGGCGATCGCAGCCCAGCATTATCGATCGTATGCTCGCGATGCGCTGATTACCGCGGCCGACCAGCATCCTTGGGCGGCGGATTTGTTTTACGCGCTGGGCCGGACCTACGAAAAGGAGGCGCAGCACGACGTGGCGAGGCAATTGACCCTCCTGCAGCACGCGACCGTCTGCTTCCAATCCGCCTTCGCCGTCGATGCGCGTCGGCCCCATATTTCGAACCAGCTCGGATTCAACCTGCTGCAACTGGACCGGGTCGATGAGGCAAACGCGGCGCTGCAGGCATCCATCGCCGCCAAACCTACCGTGAACGCATACCATAATCTGGTTGAAGTCTATCGGCGCACCGGGCGGATCGACGAAATGCATTGGGCGTCGAAGGAGGCCGCTGCATTATCCGTCGGCGAGACGCACTACAGCCCGGCGCAACCCGAGATCACGGAGATATCGCCCGAGGAGTTCGCTCGCATCAGCCCCCCTCCCGCCTCCCTCCAACTCTACCAAACCCCGAGCGAGGTTTCCTCGCGTCCACTCCTTCCTCGCAAAGTTCGGTAGGTGAACGCGTGATCCCCCTATTCGTGCAACTTCACAAGCGAATCGCACCTCCTTGGGCCCAAGCCGCGACCCTCTGCGTCGCGTCGTCGCTCCTGGCTGCCTCGCCGGTACTCGGCCAAAACAACTGTGTGACGTGCCCCGATGCGATCCCAACGCCCTTGATCGTCTGTCCTCCGACGCAACCGACCGGCGTGAACTCGGGACTCCCGGCTCCATGTATTCGAGGCATCGACAGCGCCCGCGCCATCGGCGAGCAAACATGGCCGGATGCGGCCTGGGTCGACTTCCAACCGCTGCAACACGGTGAATATGTCGGACCGGTCCGCCTCCCCGCCATGCTGGAGTATCGTGTTCGCGTCAACGATCTCTTGACCTTTACCTTCATCGTCAACCGCCGAAAGACCGACCATGAGTACCGGTTGATGGTGGGGGACGAAATCAATATCAACTCGATCTCGGACGATACGCTGCGCCGCGAACGGATCCCGATCCAACCCGATGGAACCATCGTCGTTCCCTACATCGGTCCCTTTCCAGCCGCCGACAAGACCGTGAACCAGCTTCGGCGAGATCTCGAGATCGCGCTCAAACGCTACATCCGATCGCCAGCCATCAACGTGGAGCCGATCAAGGTCAACACCGCGCTCGAGGATCTGCGCCAGGCGGTCAATCCTCAAGTCGGATTGGGAGGCCAATCGCTCGACATCCTCGTCAACCCCGACGGGCAACTTCAGCTGCCTCGAATCGGCAGCGTCTTTGTGCTCGGGATGACCTTGGAGGAAATCAAGCGGGAAGTGAACCTGCGCTACGAGGAGAAGATCGCAGGAATCGAAATCGAGCCGCGGTTGTCCAAACCCGCGCCCCACAACATCTTCGTCTACGGCGAAGTCAATCGACCGGGGCGCTTCGAACTCATCGCACCTACCTCGGTGACCGCTGGACTCGCCATGGCGGAGGGACTGCGAATCGGAGCGAACAACCGGCAAGTCGTCATCTTTCGCCGCGCCGAAGACTGGCGACTGGTCTCGACGATCCTCGACCTGCGCGGTGGGCATCTGGGCAAACGCCCGAACCCGTCCGACGAAATATGGCTGCGCGATGGAGACATCATCATCGTCCCGCCACGGCCCATCCGGCTGTTCAACAACGCGACGCAACAAATATTTACCGACGGCGTCTATCGAATCATCCCGCTTCAGGGAATCAACCTGAACCGCTGATCGATCTATCCATTTCTGAACAATTAGATGCGGCAAAAGTTCTTTGCGCGCGATGCCGCATTGGGTCAAGATCTGCCATCGATGCGAGCGTGCCGTCGATGGATGAGCCACTTGTGCCATTCAACTGCCGGGACGACCAGGACAGCGACGGCCGCGACGATGCACCAGACCTGAAGGTCGACCGGTTCGGTCTTTAGCGTCGATTGCAACATCGGCATGTACATCGCCACCACGTGCAACAGCAGCGCCCCGAGGGTTCCAAAGAAGAGGACAGGGGACCGCAGCGGCGACAGATAAAAGGCGGATTTGGTTTCCGAACGGCAGTTTCCGATGTGAAAATTCTCGAACAAAACCATCGTCAGGAGCAAGAGATTGCGGGCGGAATCGACACTCCAACCCCAGTGCAGGGCTAGCCCGAATACGGCAAAGCCGCCGATCCCAACGACCAATACCGCGACGAGGATGCGCTCGATCATCGTGCGGTTGAAGATCGGTTCATTGGGTTCCCTCGGACGCCGGCGCAAAACGTCTCCCTCGCCGGGTTCAAACGCCAAGGCGACTCCTTGGATGCCGTCGGTCACCAGATTCAGCCACAACAACTGCACCGGCAGGAGTGGCACCGGCAAACCCGAGATGACCGACAGCAAGACCATCAACAGTTCGGATGCACCCATCGAAACGAGCAGATAAGTGACCTTGCGAATGTTGTCGTAAGCGATTCGTCCTTCTTCGATCCCAGCCACGATCGATCCAAAATTGTCGTCGCTGATCACGAGCTCGGATGCTTCTCTGGCCACATCGGTCCCCGACTTGCCCATGGCCACGCCGATGTTGGCGGCTCGAAGGGCTGGCGCATCGTTGACTCCATCCCCCGTAACCGCAACGAAATGCCCCGCTTCTCTCGCGGCGTTGACCAGTTGCAGCTTCTGCCTCGGGGTGACCCGCGCGAATACGCGAATGCGCTGGACCAGCTCCCCCAACTCCTGCGGGCTTTTGCCTTCGATCTCCTCGGAGGTCGCTACCTGGCTATCCGAGTTTGCGAGCCCCAGGTCGCGCGCGATCGCCAGCGCCGTCACCCGGTGATCGCCGGTGATCATCGCCACGCGAACCCCCGCCTCATGGCATGCCGCAACAGCCGCCCGCGCATCGGGCCGCAATGGGTCGATCATGCCGAGGAAACCCAACCATTGCAATTGGCTCGGGCGAGGGGGGACATCGCGCATCGCCAGCGCCGGATCGATTTCCCCTTGAGCGACCGCGATCACGCGAAGGCCTTGCTCGGCCATGCGAATGGCCGCTTGTTCCATCACGGATCGCTCCGAGGGCGTTTGCGGCGCCGAGCACATTCCCAGCACGCGTTCCGGCGCGCCTTTGACGACGACAAACGCTTTCTCACCGTCGCGATGAAACGTTGCGGCGAATTGATGCTCCGGCTCGAATGGGAATTGATGGATTTGAGGGAAGGATTCCAGGAGCGGCTCGCGATGGATCCCGAGCTTGTGCCCCAGGCTCAGAATCGCGATATCGACGGCGTCCCCACGCCAAATCCATGCGCCGCCATGGTCGCGAGGATGCAGGTCGGACTCGTTGCACAATACCCCGGCGCGCACACAGGCCATGAGCATCGAATCCGAATCCAAGACCGGTTTGCCATCGTCCAACACATTGCCGTTGGGGACGAAGCCTTCCCCGGTGACCATCAGCTTGCGACCGTCCGGCAATCGCAGCTCGCGCACGGTCAGTTCATTGCAGGTCAACGTTCCTGTCTTGTCCGTAGCGATCATCGTGCAGCTCCCTAATCCCTCGACCGCAGTCAAGCGCCGCACGATGACATTGCGCTTCGCCATGCGGCTCGTTGCGACCGCCAACGCGACCGTCATCGCGACGGGAAGCCCCTCGGGAATCGCCGATACCGCCAAAGCGACAATGAGGAAGAAGGTATCCGTCAACGAGTACCGCCAAACGATCATCCCGATCGCACCGATGGCGACGGAGATCACCAAGGTCGCCGTGGCGATATGGCTGGTGAATCGTTCCATCCGCGTCAACAGAGGCGGTTGACCCCCGCTGACAGCCATCACGTCGACCGCCAACTGCCCGACCTGAGTCGATGTTCCGGTGGCGACGACGACACCCTTGGCTCGCCCTCGCGTCACCATGGAACCTGCAAACACCATGTTGTGCTGTTCGGCCAACGGCGACGCAGGTTCTCCGACCCATGCAGCATCCTTCGACACGGCCATCGATTCTCCGGTCAAAAGGGACTCGTCGATTTCTGCCCCTTGGGTTGACAGCAGTCGCAGATCCGCGGCCACGCGATTTCCGGACTCGAGCCAGACGATGTCGCCCGGGACCAGCTCGTCGGCCATGATTTCGCAGATCTCGCCGTCCCGTTGAACCTGCGCATGCATGCGAAGCAGCTTGCGAAGCGCCATGCTGCTCTTTTCGGCCTGCGCTTCCTGGTAGGCTCCGATCGCTGCGTTGATCAGCAACACCAATCCGATAAAGATCGCGTCTTCGATATCGCCGATGACCAGCGAGACCATCGCAGCGGCGACGAGAACGTAGATCAACGGATTGGCGAATTGACGCAGTACGATGCGATACAGAGGCGTGGCCCCGCGCTCTGGCAGTTGATTGGGGCCATAGCGTGCCCGGCGCTGTCTCGCTTCCTCATCGCTCAGACCATCCACCGTCGCCCGCAAGGATTCGAGCACCGAATTCCCAGCCTGGGTGTGCCAGGATGGTCGGGAAAATGGGGGGGCCGCGGCGGGTGGGTTCATGCTGCGGGCCCGTTTCTTAACGGCGGCTCGGCGGCAATCGCGATTCCAAATCCTGGACGCGCAATCGCATCGCCTCGAGTTCCTCGTTCAGTCGCGCGATCTCTGCCTGCAACGCCGATACATACTCCGGCGAGAGCGCATCGTTTTCTCCTTCGCTGCGCCATGCGTCCGGAAACATATTCCTTTCGGCCACGACCGGAACCTCGGTCCGCATTTTCTGAACCCCTCGGTAAAAACCGATCAATATGGTCTGACCAGGGATCGATGCTCGCGTTGCCTCCACGACCTCGTCTGCGAAATGGATGATCTGGCCATCGATCTCAACGATGCAATCGCCAGGCCGAAGCCCCGCTCGCTCCGCAGGAGATCCGACGACCACTTCGGAAATCGACGCGCCTCGATAGACAGGAAGATTGAATTGCTGACGAAATGCTTCGGAGAGGTTGCTGACCGAAATCCCCAAAACCACGCCCCCTTCGCTCGTCGTAGGACCCGAGATTGGCTGATAGGGCGAGATCGGACGCCGGGATCTGTTGCCTTGGAGATCCCCCTGAATCCGCTGCGCGAGTCCTCGCCCTTGCAGGATCGAGGTCAGGTTGACACTGCGACCCTGACGCTGAACCAAAAATTTGATGGCTTCTCCGGGTGCATAGCCCTTCAGCGCCAAAGCGAACTGGTCGATCGTGGTGACCGCTTGGCCTCCCACTCCGATCACGCGATCCCCGACGCGAAACCCGCTCTTCCAAGCGGGCGATTGCGGCATGACCTCCACAACCGCCAAACCAAAGGTGCCCCCAGCCAACGGCTCCAAGGTCAACCCGAGATATCCGTCCGCGTCGGCATCCGGTTCGATGGGGGCGACAGGGACGGGTCGCGATGGCTGGCGCGGTTGCCTGGGGGGAACGACCGTCGGTCCCGAGCGAGGCTTGACCTTGGGCAATTGCGGCTCGGCCCCGGTCGAGGCGGAATCGTTCCCGGGCATCGGGAGTTCCTCGGACAGCGCCTCGAGCGATTCGCTTTGCGGAGCGGTGTCTTGCGGAGCGGTTCGCTGTGCCTCGCCCGGCTCCGACGGAATCGTCTCCTGCTGCTTGCCCGCAGCTTGCTTGAGCCGATTTTCGAGTTGCTTCAGGAGCTCTTGCCCGCGCAGCGGCGGCGCTCCAACCGAACTTGCGATCAACCAACCGCACACCAACCCGATGATCCTCGCCATGACTGGCTCCGTTCCTTGGAAAACAACCACCAACGCGTCGCGAACACTTCCATGATTGTTGCGATCTGGACCGGCGAAGCAACAGCGAAAGATCAGTTTGTAAAGCGTTTTGAAGACACGCGGAGTTTTGGACAATCGGGCAAGGACTCCAAAAACGCGGTCCCATACGGCTTTTCGAGGAGTCTCGGGTCGGTCACGAGCACGATCCCCGAATCGGTGGCGGTTCGAATGAGTCGGCCAAACCCCTGTCGAAATTTGATGACCGCCTCGGGCAACTGGAAATCGCGAAACGGATTGCCTCCCTGCTGGCGAATCGCTTCCAAGCGGGCTTCGAGCAGCGGATGGTCCGGTACGCTGAACGGCAACTTGGTCATGACGACCAGGCGGAGGGCGTCCCCAGGTACATCCACCCCTTGCCAAAAACTCTCGGCGCCAAAGAGGACACCGCGGGGTCGCTCGCGAAACGCTCGCAGCAGTTCGCTGCGCGGAGTGCCGTCGGCCTGGGAATAAATGGCGAGGTCGTGTTCGTCCAGCCAAGGCTTGAGGGCCGCACAGCACTTGCGGAGCGAATCGTACGACGTGAAGAGCAAAAAAGCATGACCATCGGTCAGTCCGATGTAATGTTTGAGCGCCGGCAGGATAGCGGTTTCATATTCACCTCGCCCGCTCGATGGGTCGGGAACATCGGAGAGCATATGGAGTTCCGCCAAGTTCCGATAATCGAAGGGACTGCCGAGTTGGAGCGTGTTGGATCCGATCGCCCCCAAACGTTTTTGAAAGAAGGAAAACCCATTCGCAGCTCCCGTGCTGATCGTGGCGCTCGTCATGATGACGCTGGGGGTCTTGCGGAACAAATGCTCTCGAAGGTAGTCGCCTACATCCAGCGGACTGCTGCGCAGTGTCATGCGCACTAACCCGCGCTGCGACGCAGCCCGCGATTCGGTTCGCTCGACCCAATACACCGCATCTTCTTGCTTCTGATGCAGCCACTGGTCGAGACCGGACGCCAAAGCAGCGAGCCGAGTCGACGCCGACATCAGATCGAGCTTGGCATTCGCATCGCTGAGATCCTTGCCGAAACGCTCCAGCTGCCCCGAAACATGCGACAGTCGATCGACCAGGGAGGAACTCACCGCGATGGGTGAACGAACTCGGCCGTTGGCCGGCGCCTCGCTGCTGAGCCACCCCGACAGATCGATGACCAAGTCGTCGATCGCTTCCATGCATCGAAACACCTCCGTGGACAACTGTTTCAAACCCAGGACGGTCAAGATGCCTTTGTCATTCCGCGGGTTGTAGAGTTTCCTGAGCGTGTAGTCGATCTGCGTATTGCTGATCGACAACCCGAGATGCTCCCCCGCGACCGCTTCCATGGTATGGCATTCATCGAAGATCACCGCATCGTACTTCGGAAGGATTCCGCCTCCTTGAGCCCGGACGGCCAAGTCGGTGAAGAACAAGGCATGGTTGACCACCAGGATCTGCGCATTCTGAACGCGCCGACGCGCCGTGTAGTAAAAACAGCTCGCGTACTGTTTGCACTTGCGCCCCATGCAATTTCCTGAATCGCTTGCGATTTCATCCCAGAGACTGCTCGATGGTTTGAAGCTGAGGCTGCTGAGCGACCCGTCGTGGGTTGTCCTCGACCAGCCTTCGATTTGTTGCAACTGGTCAAAGTCCATGTCGCTGGAAAACAGACTCATCCCGCGCGAACTGGCCAGTTGCAGCCGGCGCTTGGACAGGTAGTTGCCTCGCCCCTTGACCAGCACCGACGTGAACTCGCGCGGTATGACGGCGTTGAGCAGCGGCAGGTCCTTGCCGATCAACTGCTCTTGCAGACTGATCGTGTGCGTCGAAACGACGATTCGGCGAAGCGTCGGGCCTTCCGAGTCGAGATCGTCGCAGTCGTGGTCGTCGAGAATCTCTTCGCGCTCGAGCTTCGATTCACCCGCTGTGGCATAGAGGATGGCGGGCACCAAATAGCCGAAACTCTTGCCAACCCCCGTTCCCGCTTCGACGATCAAGTGCGATCGCTTCTGCAGCGCTTCCGTCACTGCGGCAGCCATCCGCAACTGTTCCTGGCGATGCTCGTAGCGAGCGATCCGCTTGGAGATACTCCCGCCCGGTCCAAGAATCGCATCAGCATCCAGGCTCGGGACTTCAGACATCAGCACGCATTACGTCAAGTACGGGAAGGAAAGCCAAAACTATACGTCCCCGCAAGGAGTTACGGGAGTATCTCCGCGAAGATTCCTGCCCAGGACCCGGTCCTCAACCCAAATCCCTCCATCAAGATCGCAGCAACACTCAACTGAGTCGCCAGCCCCAAACCGCGTTGTGCGTCCTGAGTTCGGTCTGGTTGCCGTTCGTGTACGTCTCGGCCCGCCGCTGGCTGCCTCGGTTCAGACCGTGGTCAAGGCAGTAGGCTTCGTCGGCGTCTTTTTGTATCGGACGATGCGGACCTCGCCATCGAACGGGCAAACGGCCAGTTCGCCTGCCCCACCGCGCGGCCTCAGGGAGGCTCGCCGAGAGAATCAGAGCGCAATGGCAACGCGCTGATGCTGCTCGGTGCTCTGGTGCGCCGCTTCGAGAATTTGCATCGCTTGGAATGTTTCTTCCAAGTCGCTGACATGGCATACGAGCGATGTGATCGCGCGATGGAACTGAATCAACATCTGCTGGCCGATCGATAACTCCGTATCGAGCGCTTCCTGATGCCGGCCCGCGTCGTCGAACCAAACCAGGGTCGAAGGCAAATCGACAAAGGCCAAACCCTTCTCGCAACAGACCTGAACCGCAGCGGGTGGTCGGTACGCAATCGCCTCATGCCACACGGCCGGAATGTAGGCGCCGCAACTGATCTGCGCCAAGATCGCTCGGGGATCCTGCTCGGGTGATCCAAACCCGAGACTGAAAATCTGATAGTCGGAATTCTCGGGACTCGGAAGACTCGCGTGGCGAATCGCCTGGACCCACGTCGGGGTCTCGCCAACGATGTACTTGCACCAATCGATCAACTCGAGCAACTCGCGCTGCGAACGGAGTTCGAGCGAGCGGGTCAAACGCGGATCGGGCGACTCGCAAGCCAATCGCCGATGGCAGAATAAAAGGCGGGGACGCCCCAGTCGCGTGGCGATCAACTCCTTCAGCCGCAACGTCGCGGGGGCGAACCGACGCGAGAACTCGTTCATGAACGCAATCCCCGAATCGCGGACCCGCTCGTGAATCCGAGCCGCCGCCGACGGATCCAAATGGACCTCGGATCCACAAAAGACCGACTTGCGGTAATCGCAGGCAGCCCACAACGGCATCAACCGATACCAGTCATCCTCGAGCACCATGACGGCATCGAGGTTGGGCATCTCCATGATCGCTCGGTAGCTGTCGACCCGCTCCGCCTCCAGCTCGCGAGCCGCCGTGTCCGCCAAAACCGATACGCTGTTGTAAACTCCCGCAACTTGAAAACGATCGCGCATCGATCGAAGGGCGGGCAGATAACGGGATTGCCAATCGCGACCCAAGCCGATCAAACCCAATCGCAATTTCATGAAATGCCCCAGCCCGACTATCGACCTGCACCGAAAGATTCGATCGCCATGCGATTGATCAGCAGGTCGAGCGCGATGCTCCGACTAGCGCTTGCGGCGCTTGCACTTGGCGTTGCCCTGACGAACCTTGTAGCGAGGATTGCTCTTGCAAATCACGTAGAGTCGGCCACGGCGACGCACGACCTGGCAGTCAGGGTGACGATATTTCAAAGCACCAATCGATGAAACGACTTTCATTGTATCAAACTCCTGCTGCGGCATGGGCCTCGGATGCCGCAGCGTTCACCAAGGAATCCTGTTGGTTCAAGGGGATTTGCGACTTGTTTCAGGGAGGGAAAGTATATCCAGGCGTGGTCCTGTGGCAACAGCAAAACTCCAGGACTTTTTGCCCGAACCATCCCAACCCGAAGCGTAGGTGCGGGATGGCGTTGCGTCGCTTTTGAGATCTTTCCTCGTTTGTCCCTCGCTCACGCGTCGGGTTGGGAAAATCCAGCATAACACCCATTTTCTCAAGGTTTTCGTCCCCGTCCCCGTCCCCGTCCCCGTCCCCGTCCCCGTCCCCGTGCTCGTCCCCGTGCTCGTGCTCGTGCTCGTGCTCGTGCTCGGCTATCGCCTCAGGCACACTTGTGTCGACTGTGTCGGGATAGGCTCCGCCCGGCCAATTACAATCAATGGCTCCCTGGATTTTCCCGCCAAACCGTTGGTCGGTCCCGATCCGTCTCCCTGAAATTCCCCGCAGAGAACGCCATGCGAATCGCCTACATCGACTGTTTTAGCGGGATCGCTGGCGACATGTGCCTGGGAGCCTTGATCGACGCGGGAGCGGACCTCGAGCGGATCCAGGTTGGGATTCGGAGCCTGAATCTCGATGCGGTGGTGCAG
>JBKDPB010000122.1:0-7534 GCA_046342615.1 Planctomycetota bacterium
GAATCGACCTGGCCTCGCTTTGTCCTCCGATGCGCTGCAATCTACAACCTCTTGTGGGGAGCCTGGGTGATTCTGTTTCCCAATCATCTTTTTGATTGGACTCACATCGACCGACCTAACTACCCGGGGATTTGGCAATGCGTCGGGATGATCGTCGGCGTTTACGGAGTGGGTTATTGGATCGCCGCGTCCGACTTCCGGCGCCATTGGCCGATCGTATTGGTGGGGTTTCTCGGAAAGATCTTTGGTCCGATCGGTTTCATCCAATCCGCCCTCACGGGCGCCCTGCCGTGGTCGTGGGGGTGGACGATCGTGACGAATGACCTCGTCTGGTGGATCCCGTTTGCCGCCATCCTATATCGAGCATTCAAGGACAACACCGATCCTCACCGCGGGTCGACGGAGGTGTGGTCGATCGGGGAAGCGAATCGGAATGCGATTGCCTCCAATGGTCAAGGGCTTGCCGCGATGAGTCGCGACCGAGACGTGCTGATCGTCTTTCTCCGCCATGCGGGCTGTACGTTCTGCCGAGAGACGCTCGATGAATTGAGCAAGCGTCGCGAAGAGTGGACGTCCAAGAGGATTCAGCCGGTAGTCGTCCATATGGGGAGTCCCGACGAAGGGGCTGCCATGATGGAACGTTTTGGACTGTCCGATATCCCTCACATCAGCGACCCGGGATGCCGGTTATTTCAAGCCTACCACTTGCCTCGAGGGACCTTTCGCCAATTGTTTGGATGGCGGATATGGGTCGAGGGCTTTCGAGCCGCCATCCTCAAGGGCTATGGTTTTGGAAAGCTGGTGGGAGATGGTTTCCAACTGTCCGGCGCTTGTTTGATCCGCAACGGCGAAATCGTATCGACGGCACCGTCGCGCGACGCCGCCGATAGCTGTCCATGGAAGCCGATCCTCGCCGCCCGCTCATGAGGTTGCGGGCTGCCCGCTCGCAAGGCTGACAGGCTAGTATGCCTTGAGTTGAATGTTCTTGAACTGGACCTTCATGGGAGGTCCTGCGTGGACCTGGAAGGCGAGGATCCCTTCGGCTGCGGCCTTGGCGGACTCTTCATCGCGTGTTTCCGACATGAGGGTGTCATTGATGTAGTGCTGCAGCAAAGGCCCGCGCGCCACGATGCGATAGTGGTTCCAATCCTCCCATTTAATGCGGGAGAGCAGCGCTTCGGGGTCACCGGTCGTTCCCGTCTTGGACTTCTTTCCTTCGTTGTTGATGGCGATGATTTCGCCGCGATCGGTCAGGATGCCGCGACCTTGCTCCTCGTAATTGATGCCCATGAAGCGTTTTGCGGAGTCGATGTCGGCTTGGTAGCCGCCGACAACGAATTGATCCTTGTTCAGGAGTTTGCTTCGGTATTGGATACCGGAGTTTCCGCCTTGGATTTTGAAGTCGAGTTCCAGTTCAAAATCCTTCACCGGTTTTTCGTAGACCAGGAACGTGTTTTGGGGGATCGGCGCTTCGGCGGTGTTGACTCCCGTGATCGCTCCGTCTTCCACCCGCCAGTTGCTCGGCAAGCCGGACCAACCGTGGAGGGACTTTCCGTCGAAGATCGCAATCGCTTTGGGTTCGCCGGGTTTGGAGTCCTGAGCGTGGAGATAAACCGACCCGAACATCGCCGATGCGATCGCGGCCAGGAGAGCGAGGTTGCACAATCTCATGAATCTAGTCCTTTACGGTTGGGAGGGTAAAACGCACTTTGGTAGCGCGGTCGTCAGATACCGATAATACTTTCGCCGTCACTCCGGGAAATTCGATGACGTCGCCAGCGATCAACAATCGCTCCATTTTATGGACCAACAGCCCGGTCACCGTGTCGACGTCGGCTTCCTCGAATTTGATCCCTAGACGGTTTTCGACGGCTTCGACTGCCGTGGACCCGAGGACCACGTAGGCTCCGGGACCATCGGGAACAATTTCGGGTTCCTCGACGTCGAATTCGTCCGCGACGTCGCCGATAATCTCTTCCATCACATTCTCGAGGGTGACGATGCCGATGATCATCCCATATTCATCGACGACGAAGGCCATGTGCTGGTGGGTCCCTTGAAAATGCCTCAGCAGCTTGCTGATCGGCATGTTCTCTGGGACTTTCTTTGGGGGACGCATCAGGCTCGTCCAGTCGAATCCTCTTTGGATGCTCGCCCCGGTGATGTCTTTCACGTGGAGGACGCCCAAAACCGAGTCGAGCGAGCCGTCGCACACCGGGTAACGCGTATGCTTGGTCCGACGAATCATTGCCAGAATGACATCGGTGTCGTCGTTCATGTCGATAAAGTCCACATCGTTGCGAGGGACCATGATGCGTCGACAAACCAAGTCGTCGAACTCGAAGACGGCATTGATCAAGCTGTGTTCGCTTCGGGTCAAGTTGCCGTGGACATGCGCTTCGCGGAGAAGCGCGCGAATCTCCTCTTCCGTGTACGGGATCGAGCTTTTCGTTTTGTCTCCCGCTCCCAGGATTCGCAGGAGCCAATCGGTGGAAACACTCAGGATGAACATCAAGGGATAGGCGATGATGTAGAACACAGCCAATGGGACGGCACAGGCCAACAGCAGCCCCTCTGGCTTGCGGATCGCAAACACCTTCGGGGCCTGTTCTCCAACGACCAGGTGCAGGGCAGTCACCAGGGTGAACGCAAAGGCGAATGCCACGCCGTGGACGACCGCTTGCGATTGAATTCCGATCTCATTCAGGATGGGCTCGATCAGGTGTGCGAACGCGGGTTCGCCAATCGCTCCGAGGGCCAACGACGCCATCGTGATGCCGAGCTGGCATGCGGATAGCGAATGCTCCAGGCGTTGGGCAAGCCACCGCGCTGTCCTCGCAAATAACCGCTTCTCGGCCACCATCTGTTCGATGCGACTCAAGCGGACTTTTACCAGCGCGAACTCGGCCGCCACGAAGAAACCATTGATGAAGACCAAGATCAACGCCACAAAGATTTTCGCGAGATCCGGTAACCAGTCTGTCATTATGGGTGGAAAAAAACCTCCTCAAGCGTATCGCTTCAGCCAATTCGAAGGTCTCCATTGTATCTCATTCGGCACGCGGCGTCCGCCACCCAGAAAAACCAATACATTCGCTCGCTCTTCCCGAATCGTTCCGCAGGGGCGCGCCTCGGGAAATTGTTGG
The DNA here is from genome assembly GCA_046342615.1 of Planctomycetota bacterium. Lineage (GTDB taxonomy): Bacteria > Planctomycetota > Planctomycetia > Pirellulales > Pirellulaceae > JBKCUI01. Next base: position 3,147 of record JBKDPB010000122.1, read on the forward strand.
GATTTCGAGGGGCTTGCCGAGAATCACCGCTCAAGAGGGGTGCCACACTTCGGCAGAGCGAATCGTCCGTCGCCTCCACCTCTCCCCATCCACCTCCCGTTTTGGAGCACTCCGAATGGCAACTCCGCCCCTGCTGCACCGTCTGGACAAAGCGTTGCGAAGCCACCCGCATCTGACCCGGCAGCCGGTATTCCTCGAACGCCAACAGGACCAACTCATCGTCCGAGGAACCGTCCGCTCCTACTACCAAAAACAGGTTATCCAGGAAGCCATTCGCAAAGTCGATAAGGATGCCGAGATCAAGAATCTCGTGGAAGTCCAGTAAGGCTTCGGCGCGTTGTCAGGGGTCCACTCCCAAGGGAGGCCACGGTTTCTTTTCGGTACCGAGCACCCCCTGCATCGCCTCGATCAGAACCGCTTCCACCCCCGGCGCCACCAGCGAAGAGCGGGCTTCGGTCTCGTAGCCTCCTTGCTGGTACGAGATCGCCGTTCCGATGTAATTGGGGGCATAATCGCCATAAGCCGCAACCGCGACCCATCCTGCCGGACACATCTGGCTCGCCGCGAGCTGGTACTCGACGAACAACTCGCCAGGCATGTGCAGGATCCGGGCGGTCCCCAATCGGAGGCACTGCAGCGTGACGGGATCCTTTGCCTCGCACCGACGCATCCAAATTTCTTGGGTCGCGGCGTAAATCCGCTCCTTGACCGTTCGCGCCGGATCTCGCACGATCGCTTCCACGTCGCCCAATCGAAGCTGTTCCGTCACCGGCATCAACACATCTCTCGTCGTCCACGATACCTCGTTCCCATCGATTGCGGATCGCTTCTCCGACTCCAAGGCGTGACGCATCCCTTCCTCGAGACGCTGGGCCAGTATGGGCCGGTTCTCCGGTGAGCCGTCATTGTACTTTCCCGCACCGACATTGCCTCCGGCACCGCAGAAATGCACATGGGGTACTCCCGTCGCTATCTCGCGAGCATTGCGAGCCATCCCGGGAAAATCAGGATTGACATCCCCCTTGCCGTAATAGCTCTGCGGATGCGTCGCGTAATAGGTCAAAACCGCCAATCGCCGGTCTTCTTGAAAGAAGCTGATCGACCGGACGAACGGATCGATCACTCCCTCGGGCTCGGCCCGAACCTCGGGATCTTTGGTCGCCGTCCATCGAACCGCTTTCACGCGGCCGTCGGGACCGAGAATTCGACGATTGGACGCGACCATTTCCACGAGTCCCTGACCGACTGCGATATGAGTTACCTCACGGGCGCTCTCCATCGCGCGTCGCACCGCATCCGCAGCCCGATCCACCACTTCGCGGGCAAATACCGAATCAAAAATGATTCCGGTGGCTCCATGAGACTGAGCCAGCAGATCGGCCGAGAAATCGCACCATGGAGCATCGTGCTGGTGGATCGTGTGCACCGCCACGCGATCAGGCCGCGTTCCCGCAGCCTTTGCCAATCGCTCGCGAAAGACGCGATTCCCCTCGTTGCCGATCCCAAGCCAATCGACCGAGCACATGATGATGGGTTGGTCGCTCCCGAGCAACACCACTCCGCGACAGCGCAGGGTCTCGATCACCGATTGCGTGGGGCTGTACGCCAGCTGGCTCCCCACCGGAGGAGTCGCGTCGACGTCAAAATACCCTAGCCGCAACTGCGACGTCTCTTGGCTATAACAAGTCAGTGCGCCGAAGTGGGTCGCGATCAACCAAAGGGTCGCGTGGCATGACAGAGTCGAAAGGACTTTGAGAATCGGGTTCGGGATCAAGCGAGCCTCCGGCCTCTAAATAGAACCGCCAAAGTTTTGTGGATTCCTGCATTCTCTCAAGCGGGGTGAGACGATACAACTCCTTCCACGAATCCGAGTCGCATCGCGCTTCTTCCAGTCTACAGAGTCGCTCTTGCTCAGTCACCAGTCGCACGAGAAGGGGAGATACGGAGAACAGTCATCGGCAATCCCATTTTATCAGAGCCTTTAGATTTTCCAAGGTCGATGGCGAGGCGGTTCCATGCCACTTGCATCATCGCTCCGCGGTGCGAACAGAATTGTGCTGGTCCACGCATTGAGGTTCTCGACCCCGCTGTCCATGAACACCTTCGGGTCCGTATCCTCCTTCATCACTTCTTCCGAATGAGCCTGCCACGAATGATCGCTTTGTGGCCAAAGGCAAGTGGGGTGCGATGGACGCGTGGTGAGTCACCATCGCGCCCAACGCACTTGCCTTCGGCATCGACTCGGCGCTCGGGTCGCTTCCCAGCGTTGCCCTATCCTCCGATCGGGGACTCCTAGTACAGCTTGCTGTCCGTGCCTTGGCGCGCTCTGCTGCTCGCCTTTCTCGAGCTGCCTCTAACTTGCGATCTCTTTCAGCGTGAATCGTGTGCTTATCCACCAGCGTCGAGACTGGGACACCCTCCAAGAGGTGTTCCCGTACACAAACAGCTTCGCCTGGCGCAAAACTTGAGTACCTTCAAACGATCCCGCATCTGATCGGTAGTGAGTTTATCTTCAGCAAGCAGCTTTCGCCATCGGTTGATGGTATCGTCGCAGACCGAAGTGTTGTGGACCAGGATCGAGCGAGGACCGAGGAAGTAGTTGTGATTGTCTTCGATCGTCAAGTTCGACACCGGGAACATGTCGATTTCGACTTGCGTGATCCTTGCGATCCGACGAATTGAGCCGTCCTGGCCGATCACCTAGTCGCCCACCCGCAGCTCGTGCGAGTTCTCCCATCGATCAGCGTGGGGGGATAGCGATCAGCGTCGGGACTGGGATCAATTACCCCTCCTCGCCCCGCTTCGGGGAGAGGAGGCCGGGAGGTGAGGGGCTTGCTTTGATCTGCCCCGAATATACCACCACGACTACAACAGCATTTCGCGACCAGCCGAAACGCAGTGCCTGTCCTTGTTTTTCCTTGTTTTCCCTTAAGCCCGACGGGCTGGCATAGTGACTGCCGTGGCTCACCAAGCCACGGGCTGGTCGGCATAGCATTCGCGAACCATCACCCTGCCGCAGCAAAAACTCGACGCACCGCCCGCTGGCCCCGTCGCCATCGATGCTGATGCGCCGCCGCATGGGCCGCCATGCTGTCGGGCATTCCCGCCACGCTTCCTTGATAGTATTTCTTGAACTTCCACACCAAGTCCAACCACACCGATCCATCGATCCCTAACCTCTTTAGAATCGGCTCCACCTCCGGTGTCATCGGCGGCTTGCCCACCGACGGCTTGTTCTTCGCCGTCCATTTCAGCAAACTCAAGTAATCCGCGAGCGACATACTGAGAAACCCCTTGTCGCTGGCTCGGACCTTCGTGTCGCTAACCATCGGTCCCGGCTTGCCCCGTTCGTCGAGCGTCAGCGGCGCAAGCCACGCATCCTTGAGAATCGAACGCCCCCGTCGAGGTTGACGCGCCTTGGCCCGTCGCTCACGCAGTTGGTCCGACGTGGATGTCCTTCGAATCCGGCCCGCTTCCTCGGTCGGAATCACCACCGTATCGGCTGCTGCCGATTCCACCTTCTCGCCTTCCATCGCGCCGATCCGATCATAAGCCGACGTGTGGACCGACTCCTCAGGCGTTTGGGCCATCGCCGCCCGAATCGGATTGAGGTCGACATACATACTGCAAGCCAACAAGCCCGCCTCGTCGCGGATCGCCTGGGCTTTGAATCGCCCTTCCCAGAAACGGCCGGTGCACTCGTCCTGCTGATTGGCCAATCGAGCTATGGGTTCGGCCAGCGCCCGCATGAACCAGGATGGATTGCTCAGGCGCAATCGGATTTCCGCGATCTTGCCCCGGTCGTTGACCATGGCATCGATACTGTTCTGGGTGGGTTGGCCCAGGAATTCATCGACCCGCTGACCGGGGAACAGGCTCAGCCACCGCCGGGCGACCTCTTCATCCGACCACTGAGCCACCACATCGGGCCGAGTCCGCAGGATAACATGCATATGGTTTGAAAGGATGGCATAGGTCAGCACATCGAGCCCGAAGACCGAGGCCAGGCACTCGAGCCGAGCCCGAATCCATTCGCGACGAAACTCGTAATTCTTCCCCGTAACCGGATCCTCTCCAGCAAGGAACGCACGTCGTACGCAGCGTTGGATGCAGTGGACTATCCCCACTTCGTTGGGATCAAACAGTTCAGCACGCAGTGGTCTAGGCATTCTCTCTCCTCCCGAGGCAGGGCAGGATAGCAAAACCCACCCGCCCTGTTAAAGAGGTGGGTGGCACGTAATGGTTGTGCATGGAGATATTTTGGTCTGTCGAGGAAGCAGTGGAGGTGGCGAAACTCGATGAGCTGCCCAGGGAATGGCCGACACCCGTCGTTGGCTGAGGGATAGGGGGCGTATCCATCGGCACATTGTTGTTCACCCCGCCCGTGG
>JBKDPB010000123.1:0-26932 GCA_046342615.1 Planctomycetota bacterium
GAATGAGACAATCGGTCACGCGACGCCCGCTCCCGGCCGAGATACGATAGATTCAGAGAACTAACATTCCTTTGCGATAGCGATACCGAGTTATGCACTTCCTACTGGCAGACAAAGTTCCTGATTACGCATGGTTTCCCACCGGGGCGTCGAATTTCGTCCCGCAGGTCGATTTCCTGTTCTGGGCGATTATGTGGATTTCTGCAGCCTTCTTTATCCCCATCGTGATCGCGATGGGCTATTTCATGTGGAAGTACCGCGATCGACCTGGTTATCGCGGATCCCCCGAGGCACTTCACAACACCCCCTTGGAAATTACCTGGACGGTCATTCCCACCGCGATCGTGGTTTGGATCTTCTGGGAGGGCGCGGTTGGGTACCTGGACATGACCCGAATCCCGAAAGGAACAGTCGATGTCCAAGTCAACGCCAAAAAGTGGGCGTGGAACTTCAAGTACTCCAACGGTGGCGAGGACTCGATCCTCTGCATTCCCGTCAACAAGGATGTCAAGTTGATCATGCGGTCCGAGGATGTCCTGCACAGCTTCTACATCCCCAGCTTCCGCGCCAAACGAGACGTGGTTCCCGGGCGATACAGCTACATGTGGTTCCGTCCGACCAAGGAGGGGATCTACGACTTGTTTTGCACCGAATACTGTGGCGACAATCACAGCGGGATGATCACCAAGGTCCAAGTTGTCTCCGACGAAGAATACGCAAAGTTCCTCGAGAAGGCGATCCGCGAACCCGAGGATCCCTTGGAACGCGGCAAGCTCCTGTACAAGCGCAAGGGATGCGCCACCTGCCACAACGCCGCCAAAGAAGGAGCGAATGGCCCGGGGCCGAGCTATAATGGCTCGTGGGGCAAAACCGTTCCGCTGGAAAGCGGCAGCGAAGTTGCCTTTGATGAAAACTATGTGCGAGAATCGATCCTGAATCCAACGGCCAAGAAGCGTAAGGGCTACGGTGCGGCATCACCGATGAATAGCTACGCAGGGCAACTCAAGGATGAGCAGATCGATGCCTTGATCACGTTTATTAAGTCACTTGAAAACGAAGCTCCCCCCGCCAAATAAGCGGAGGGGGTCGATAAATCCACCGCTGGACCTTTTGTCACAAAACGACAGGTAATCAATTATGAGCGTTGCAGATCGTCCCATGGTCATGCCTGGCGGTTCTGGCCAGGCAGCAGAGTACCCAGAACACCACTATCTCAACCATACGAAGGGTTTTCTGAGTTGGGCCCTGACGCTGGATCACAAGCGGATCGGTGTCATGTACATGGTTGGCGTGTTGGCCTCCTTCGCGCTCGGAGGCATGTTCGCGCTGATGATCCGGATCCACCTCTGGAACTTCAAAGACGGTTGGCTGTCCAACCAAACCTACAACCAGGTCTTCACCCTTCACGGGGCGATCATGGTCTTCCTGTTCATCATCCCCAGCATTCCGGCTGCCCTGGGTAACTTCCTCCTTCCGATCATGCTCGGCACGAAGGATGTCGCCTTCCCGCGTTTGAACCTGATGAGTTTCTACCTCTGGGTTTGCGGTTTGGTGCTATTCCTTATGGCCCTGTCGGTCACCGGTCTGGACACGGGATGGACGTTTTACACGCCGTACAGTATCGAAACCCAAAAGGGTGGAGCCGTTCTTGCTGCGACCATGGGGGTATTCGTCCTGGGCTTCAGTTCCATCTTTACCGGGCTCAATTTTATCGTGACCATCAACACGATGCGTCCACCCGGGATGACTTGGTTCCGTATGCCATTGTTCCTCTGGGCAACCTACGCAACAGCGATCATCCAAGTCCTGGCGACTCCGGTGCTCGGAATCACGGTGTTGCTGCTGGCGGCCGAACGTGTTCTCGGGATCGGGATTTTCGATCCCAAGCTGAACGGGGACCCCGTCACGTTCCAGCACTTCTTCTGGTTCTACTCTCACCCTGCGGTTTACATCATGATTCTCCCAGCGATGGGAATCATCAGCGAGTTGATGAGTGTCCACTGCCACAAGGGTATCTTTGGTTACCGCATGATCGCCTACAGCTCGATCGCGATCGCACTGTTCGGCTTTTTGGTCTGGGGGCACCACATGTTCACCAGCGGCATGGCGGACGTGACAACCATCGTCTTCAGTGCGTTGACGTTTACAGTTTCGATACCGTCAGCGATCAAGGTGTTCAACTGGTTGGGAACGATGTATCAAGGGACGGTATCCCTCAACACGCCGATGCTGTACGCCCTCGCCTTTATTTTCTTGTTCACCATCGGGGGTTTGACCGGACTGCCCCTCGGTGCTCTCTCGACCGATATGCACCTGCACGACACGTACTTCGTCGTTGCTCACTTCCACTATGTGATGATGGGCGGAACGCTGGTTGCATTCCTCGGCGGCTTGTTCCACTGGTGGCCGAAGATGACGGGCAAGATGTTCAACGACACCGTCGGGATGATCTCGGCAACGATTGTTTTCATCGGATTCAACCTGACGTTCCTCCCCCAGTTCGTCCTAGGCACTCGAGGCATGCCTCGCCGGTACGCGACCTATGTGGAGGAATTTCAAGAGTTGCACCGTCTCTCGACGATCGGCTCGCTGGTTTTGGGATTCGGGTTGGTGGTGGCAGGATTGGTTCTGCTTCATTCGCTCTTCTACGGCAAGCGTGCTCCCAAGAATCCGTGGGGTGGTGCGACGCTCGAATGGGAATGCTCATCACCGCCGCCGCACGACAACTTTTCGACCGCACCCTCTGTCGATGATCCGTATAACTTCAACGGTATCGACTACGATCCGAAGATTGGCGGCTACGTAAAGACAGCCTAGGGATCCGCCGTGCGGATCCTCCCACACCAATGCACCTTTCCGGTTTTCGAACATGACAGCAACCACTGAACTTGAGCCCAACGCGACGCACGAGCACGCCGAGGGGCATCACGAACATCCCGCTTGGCTGGCACATCACTTCGATGATGCCGAACAGCAATATGACTCGGGGAAACTCGGCATGTGGTTGTTCCTGGTGACGGAAGTTCTCTTTTTCAGTGGTATGTTCTGCGCATACTCGCTGTACCGAAATCGAAACCCCGAGGTGTTCGAATTCTGCAGCGCGTTTCTCAACGAGAAGCTCGGAGCCATCAACACGGGGGTTCTTCTGTTTAGCTCCCTGACGATGGCCTGGGCGGTTCGGGCAGCCCAACTCCGTCAGCATCGTATCTTGACCGGTATGCTCGGTGCGACTCTGGGATGTGCAGCGATCTTCTTGGGAGTCAAGGCGGTCGAGTATTCGCACAAATGGGAGATCGGCCTACTGCCTGGGAAATTTTACAAAGCCCAGCTGGAGCAACACGGCGACCACGCAGCGCATGTCGGCTACCTCGAGTATCTGATGATCGTACCCGTGATCATGACCATCATTTTCCTAGCGTACTACATCTACGCGGCCATGTTGCGGAGCACCTTCCACCTGCGAGTGGCAGGGCCGCTGCTGGTTGCCGGCCTTTGCTTTTTCGGCGGTGTCGGGCTCGGGCGGTTCCTTGAATCGGGCGAGACGAAGAGCGAGGCGCCTTCGACGCACGCATCGTACGAAGGGGAGCATTCGGCCGACAATCACGGCCACGGCCATCAACACGAGAACCATCACCACACCGCGGCCGCGCCCGCGAAATCAACCGTGCAGAACGATGTTCTTGTCGCCCCCGAAGAACTGAACACCCCGGATGCCGATGTCAATCAAAAGGGGATGGCAGGACTGTTCTTCAGCATCTACTACTGCATGACAGGCATTCACGCCGTCCACATCATCGGTGGGATGATCGTGATCACTTGGCTGATTATCAAGGCAGCTCGATTCGAGTTCCACGAACAGTATTTCGGGCCTGTCGACAATGTCGGCTTGTACTGGCACTTGGTCGACTTCATCTGGATTTACCTCTTCCCGTTGCTGTACTTGATCACCTAAGCCGCCCCCTAACGACTCTTTGAAAAAATCAAACGATTGTACGAATATGGCTCACGACGCAATCCCGGCAACTCACGGAACGGCACATCACGCGGATGCTCACCATGGCGATGGGCATCACGGAGGGCATGGCCATTCGGGCTTTTCTCACCCGATGCCTATATGGATGCTGCTGGCGGTGTTCTTTGCGCTCTTGGCGCTGACGTTCCTGACGGTGTTCCAGGCCCAGTTTGATTTGGGGAATGCAGAAGTCTGGTTGTCTTTGACCATCGCTACGATCAAGGCTGGCTTGGTGATTGCGTTCTTCATGCACCTGCTGTGGGACAAGCCTCTCAATGCGATTGTGATCTTGGGCAGCTTGATCTTCGTCGCGCTGTTTCTTGGCTTTACGATGATGGACGCCGAGGGGTATCGAGAGAACTTGATCTATAATTCGACGATCAAGGAATCGCAACCTGATGCGACTGCTGCTGCTTCGATGGCCAAATGATCGTTCCGGACTTCTGGGCGGAAGCGCGCAGGCAGCAGCTAACCCCGCGCAGACGAGTCACTGTTCGTCGATTTGGTTGGTCCACGACGAGCCAGGCCGACGCTCAGGCCATGGCGGAGGCAAGGGCAGAAGAAGCCCTTGAAGGTATTCTTTCCGGTCGGAACATCCCGCGTCGCGAGCACAAGGTTGCTTATAACGGCGCGGAGGGTCTACCGATCCGAGAAGAGGTCTTATCTCGCCATGGAGACGAGGTTATCACTCGCAACTCGTACGGAGCCCACTGCCTGAACTCACCGCACGCCCTCTTTGCCGATATCGACTTCTACAACGTGCAAGGGTGCGGACCGTTTTTTTCTTGCGTTTGCTCCCTTGTTGGTGGTATCCATCGCGATGGGAGTCTGGTTTCGTAATGGCTGGGTTGCTGGCGTGTTGCTCGTCGCCTCGGGGTTTGCGGCCTTTTGGATCGCGAACGTCCTTCAGGGATATGCTCTGAGATCGGATGGGATACTCGAGCAGAAGGCGCGTGGTCGGATCGTCGCTTTCTTGGCAGCGAATCCCACATGGAACGTGCGTTTGTATCGAACGCCAGCAGGATATCGAGTCCTGGCAACCCATCAGCCTTTTGACGCGCGATCCGAGGAGGTTCGCGGTTTCTTCGCTGCCCTGAGGGTAGACCCTGTCTACGTCCGGATGTGTATCAACCAGAACTGTTTTCGCGCACGACTCACCGCCAAGCCGTGGCGCATCGGGATTCCCGACAATATGAAGCCAAGGCCAGGTGTCTGGCCGATTCGGCCGGAGTCGATGGCGCAACGAACGGCATGGATCGCCAAGTACGAAGCGAAAGCCGCTGATGTCGCCGCGTGCCGATACGTGGAGTCGCTAGGTTCTGGGTCCGTGCACTATCAGCTTCGTTCGGTCATTGAATTGCACGATCGCGAGTCCCGAGCGCTGCAACGCGAACTCCCGATCGCGTGATCGGAAACCCAACTTGCCAGTCTTGGCATCAGGAGCCACCGGGAGGCTGAACCGGTCGGCACCCCTCTCTTAGCCTTGTTTTCCAAAAAATCATTGTTTGTGACATGGAGAGTCGTATCATGGGGGCTCGAGTCGCCCACGAATCCAGCGTTTGGATCCCGCTTTTGCAACTCCAACCTCAGGGAGCTTAACATGACTCGCACGACCGAATTGCCTTGGAGTACCGATCTCAGTCCACGTCGATCCTCGTTCACGAACTCCCTTGGCATGCCAATGGTTTGGATCCCTGCGGGCGAGTTCTTGATGGGAGCCGACGAGCCGTCCGGAGAAACCCTCGAGGCATTCCCCTATGCGCCAACCGATTGGGTCGAGGGTGAAATGCCTCGTCATCGGGTATGCATCACGAAACCATTCTTCATGGCTGCATTCCAAACGCGGCTCAAGGACTTCATGTCCTTCTATCACGCATCGGATTATTCCATCGATGCGGAGCGGGATGACAAGCCTCGGCATGGACTTGACCCCGAGGGCCGCCCCATCAAGGCGCCGGGATTTCGGCCTTGGAAACCAGGCTGGGAGCAGAGCGAAGACCATCCTGTAAACTATGTGAGTTGGAACGATGCCGTCGCATTTTGCGATTGGCTCAGCGAAAAAGAGGAGCGCACGTATCGCTTGCCGACCGAAGCCGAATGGGAGTACGCATGCCGCGCGGGAACGACGACCTGGTACCAGTGCGGCAACGATCCGGAAGACCTGCCTCGCGTCGCGAACGTCGCGGATCAGAACACCCGGCGTCGATGGCCGACGGCGGTAGTCAGGCACTTGATCGATGGAGAGATCCAGGACACGGATCACCCGTATCCCTACGTGTCCGGTTGCAGCGGTTATGTCCACACCGCTCCGGTAGGCCGTTTCCAGCCCAACGCGTTCGGATTGTACGACATGCACGGCAATCTTTGGGATTGGTGCCAGGACTGGTATGACGAGCATTATTACTCGGAATCGCCGGTGAACGATCCTCAGGGCCCTGCAAGCGGAAGATATCGCGTGATGCGAGGAGGTTGCTGGGACGACACCCCCATCTACCAGCGATCGGCTGCACGGCTTGACCACAGCCCGAACTTTTGCTGTCCGCGCGCAGGCTTTCGGGTCGTGTGCGAGACAAGCGATTCTTGACCCACGTTGCGAGTGAGTTCTCCATGTCCAAGAAGCCGTTGCTTTTCAAATCCATCTGCGACCACTTCGATAGCGATCCCGCACAGTTGCCGGTACTGGCGCAAAACTACCCTTCGTACGAGCGTGCGAATCTGCATCTAGCCATACAAGAAGTTGCGAAGATGTGCGATGATCCACCGGAGCTTCGGGGAATCGTTCTCCCAGACCAATACCAAGTGGTCAGTCTGTCGAAGTTGTCGCGGCCTGCATCGGCAAAGCAGTACGACGAAGGGCCCATCGAATACTTCGATGTTTCGATCCCTAATCAGAAACGAATATCTTGCGTCAAGCAGGGGCTATACCTTTTTCGAATTCAAAACCGACCGTTCGCGTTGTTGGTCACGGAACAGGAGTACGGCCGAAACGCAGGATTGATTTCGGAAATCATGGCGTTCACACTCGAGGAAGCGGAGAGTTTGTCGCATCGGCTGACTAGGTTAGTCCACCATGGCAAAGCGTTTCGAGGGCAAGTCTTGTCGGTTGAACGCAATTGCTATGGTAGCGTCGACATCAAATTCCACCGGTTGCCCGACGTGGATCGAGAGAAAGTCATTCTCCCGGCGGAGGTGCTCGATCGCATCGAACGCCAGACCATAGGTTTCAGCGCCAATGCGAACCGCTTGGCCGCAGCCGGGCGACATCTCAAGCGAGGTATTCTGCTCCATGGCCCGCCGGGAACCGGCAAGACCTTCACTGCGATGTATCTGGCGTCTCGAATGCCGGACCGAACGGTCTTTCTCATCACGGGAGGCGGAATGAACTCGATCGAGACGGCATGCAACATGGCGAGGGTTCTCGTCCCCGCCACCATCATCCTCGAGGATGTCGATTTGATCGGAACGCAGCGGGATCGCCAGATGGTGGACGCCAATGCCCTGCTGTTTGAATTGCTGAACCAAATGGATGGCTTGGCGGACGATTCGGATATCCTGTTCGTGCTAACGACCAACCGACCTGATGTCCTTGAGCCTGCGTTGGCTGCCCGGCCTGGACGAATCGATCAAGCGATCGCTGTGCCGCCACCGGATGAGAATTGTCGCCGACGTTTGTTCGATCTTTACTCCCAGGGGCTGACGTTGAAAACCAAGCGCCGCGACGAGATTATCAAGAAGATCGATGGCGTCAGCGCGGCGTTCATCCGAGAGTTGCTTCGCAAGGCTGCGGTATTTGCTGCGATGGATTCGCAGGAAGATCTCATCATCCGAGACAAACACTTGGACGAAGCACTCGATGAATTGCTAGTGACCGGAGGAACGTTGACCCAAAGTTTGCTCGGCGCCCGGATAAGCGGGGATTCGTAACGCGAAACAACTCGGCGCTACGATCGCTTCGGCAAATCGTCGAATAGTCTTGCGACGATCTGGTCGGCTCCGATCCCTTCGGCTTGGGCCGAGAACGTGGGGACCAGTCGATGGCGCAGGACTGGCGGAGCCAGTGCCTCGATGTCGCTCGGCGTGACATGAAGCCGACCTTGGAGCAGTGCCCGAGCCTTGCTCGCGACGACCATCTGCTGGCATGCCCGGGGGCCGGGGCCCCATTGCACCCAGTTCTTGACCCATTTCGGTGCATTGGGCTCGGCAGGTCGCAACGATCTCACCACATCGAGCACGAGTTCTTTGACGTGATCGGGGAGCGGGACCAAGCGAACCAGACGCTGATACTCCAAGATCTCGGGGCCCGTGATGACCGGCTCGATGGTACCCGTAAAGGATCCCGTAGTTCGTTCGATGATTTGCGATTCCTGCTCGCGGGTTGGGTAATCGACCAAAGTTTGGAACAGGAATCGGTCGCGTTGGGCTTCGGGAAGCGGATAGGTCCCTTCCTGTTCGATCGGATTCTGAGTGGCCAGAACAAAGAACGGTTCGGATAATTTGTACGTCTTGCCCCCCACGGTTACGGCATGCTCCTGCATTGCCTCAAGAAGGGCAGCTTGAGTTTTGGGAGGCGTGCGGTTGATTTCGTCGGCGAGCAGGATCTGGGTAAAGACGGGGCCGCGCACAAAGGCGAGTTGCCGGGCGCCCGATTCCGATTGCTGGATGATATCGGTCCCGGTGATATCGGCCGGCATTAGGTCGGGAGTGAATTGGATGCGATGAAACTCGAGCGCCATCGCCTGGGCGAGGGAGCGCACCATGAGCGTCTTGGCCAACCCGGGAACTCCTTCGAGCAGACAATGCCCACCGGCGAGCATGGCGATCAGCAGTTGCTCGATCGTTCCGTCTTGACCAACGATCACATGGCCAATCTGTTGACGGATTCGAGAAAAAGCATCTCGGAGCTTCGCGGCCTTGGCGACATCATCGGGGGATGGGGGGGCAATTTTCAGGCTGGTCATGCTCGAAGCCGATCACAGGTGGCGGTTGAGAACGAAATGGGGGCGGGTTTCCACTTCGAGGACCACCTTAGTTTAATTCGAAACACCCGACAAACCCAGCCGACAGGGGATTCGAATGGGGAAGCCCTAGCCGGGAGCTTTACTTGACATCTTTTCGCAACCCTTATAACCTTATCCATCCTGTCGGGGAATTAGCTCAGTTGGGAGAGCGCTTGCATGGCATGCAAGAGGTCAGGGGTTCAAGTCCCCTATTCTCCATCTTCGACCCTGTGAAACATAGGTTTTTGCAGGGTTTTTTCGTTTTTGCGGAGTCCTGGCTAAGCCAAGTTGGACGCCCGCTCCGGCTACCATCGGCATGGTTTGGCAGATCCTCTACCCGATCATCCTGGTGAGTTTTGGGTTCGTTTTCATTCAAGCCGCCCGCGGCAAGCTGTCATGGATGGTGGCACTCCCCTTCGCGGTCAACCTCGCGGCGAATTTGCTGTTCACTCCAATCCAGTTCGGCATGCGAAATCTGCCGATGGCGGCTGTCGATATTGTCATCGTCTGGGGGACGATCATTTGGGCTGCGACTCCTGCCTCCGGATGATCGCGACGATCACCTACGGTTTTTCAGCGCCTTGCGTGTTGATCTCCCGTGGCAGCGGAGCGACGATGCCACCTTCTTGCGATCGTTGTTGGCGAGTCGCATCGCCGTAGACGATTTCGGCTAGACCGACGCGATACGCGATCGCGGCGACCAGGCAGAGGAAGGCATCGGCTCCATCGGGATCGGGCGGACGGCCGCCTGATCGATACGCTTCGCAAAACGTTCGTATCTCCGGGGCAAAATCGAGCTGAATATTTTGTTGCTGCAGATAAGACAAGGCCGTCTGCAAACAACGAACGGGTTCCTTCTTGTAACTGCCCGCGAACCCGACGCGTCGAGCGACGAGGCTTGGGTAGGTTTCGAATAGAACGCGGTGGTCGTTGTCAGGGGCTTGGCCCAAGAGGACTTCATAACCGGCGGGCCGCACCGCCTCGATCAACGCGGTTCCGGCCAAGGTCATCGAAAACAAGTTCTGACCGACATGCTTGAGTGGCGGGCACGCATTGGTTGCGATATCGCAGGATCTTCGTTGCCAGAGCGACACATCGCGCCACGCGTCGAAGGCGGCCAAGTCCGCCATCTCACCTGAAGGTCCTTCGCGCGTGAATTGCAGAGCCAGTCGACTCGCCACGAACGCGGCCCAAGCACTTCTCGTTCGAAACGGTTTCGAGACCTGCATCCCGAGCGCGAATGTTGGGGATTGCAGCAAGCTCAAGGGCAAGGAAAACGGGAAATCGAAAGCCGCGAGCCGTATTGTGCGGTCGCGGACCAGCCAATCTCGGAGTGCGGGCAGCGTCCATCCCGGCCGATTGGCTGGCCATTGCGCAAGGCGTGCGTTGAATCCACATGGGGCGACGACGTAGCGACCAGGTTCGATTTCGACCGCTTCGATGGCGATGATTTTCTTGGTTTGATCACCAGCCCGGCGAGGAGCGCCGAAATCGCAACCGATCAGTTTGGGTTTGGCCCTGAATTCACCTTCATCAAGCACGGGCTGCATACACAACGTACAAGTGATCCACTGTGGGAAGAAGTTTTTCCTGAGTCACGTGAAAACCACGGGACTGCAGGATGTCGACAACCGACTCCACTCCCGGCAATCCATCATGAACTTCCACGATCGCTTGTTGGATGCGAGGCCAATGCTCGGGCTTGATGCCCGCCAAAATCTCGTGCTCCGCCCCTTCGGTATCGATCTTGAGCAAATCGATGCGATCGAGCTGTTCCTGTTCGATGATCCCCGAGAGCGTCTCGAGACGGCAACGAACCCGCTCTCGCCGTTGGTAGATGCGACGGATGCTTTCCGTAAGCGGGAACCAGGCCCACTCGGGTAGAGCATCGACCAGCCAAGTGAGGCAACGGCCGCGACCTCGAATCTCATTCAGGACAAAACGCCTCGAGTTGCGGTAAAACTCGGCCGAGTCACATGGAAACATCGACGAAGCGACGCTCGTGAGTGGAAAATGGTCAAATTCCGTCTCGCCCGCGACCCGAGAAAGGCCGCAGTTGAACAAACTCAACCGCAAACGGTTATGGCGTCGGCAATTGATTTCGAGAAGTTCGTAGGTGGCGGGAATCGGTTCCAAGGCGAGAATGCGAGCATCCTTGAGGACTTGATTGAGAAAGAGGACAAACATCCCGATGTTGGCGCCGACATCGACGATGCAATCCCCGTCCTCAAGTCGCATCCCTCGATCCTGGTAGATGCGGTCATCGAGAATCTCGCGGCGGAGAATATCGAGATTGGCCTGGGAATCGTAGGCAATTTCGAGTCCCTCCGGGAGCGTTGCGTACCTGATGGACCTCGCCAAAATATTCGTCTCCAAAACCTCGGGATCCAAAACTCACGATCCTAAGGCATCGCAACCGATTGCTTACCGTTCTGCAGTGCCTAGGGTTTCGGTTCGACGCCCTCCACCTTCTTATCGCCTTTCCTCGACGACTCTTCGTTGATGACCGTTACAGGTGCGATCTTTTCGAGATCTGTCTTGATTTTGTCCGCTTCGCCGACCACCACGACGACCAATCCTTGACGATGGATCAACGTCGACGCGGCGGATTGAACTTGGTCCGCCGTGGTCTTGGTGACATCGTTCAAGAAGAGCTTCTGGTAGTTGGAGGGTAGGCTTTGGGTTTCGACCAACCATAGATCGCCAACGGTCGCTTCCGGGGTTTCGCGATCCCCTGCGTACGAGCCGGTCACAAACGTTTTGGTGTCCTGCAATTCGCTTGCGGTCGGGTTTTCTTCCTGCATGGTTTTCACCACGTCGAGGATGACCTGAATCGTATCGGCTGTGCTCACCGTCTTTGAGAATGTGCTGATTTGAAATTCGCCTGCGAAGCGTTGTGCGGAGAGGCCGCCGCGTGCTCCGTAGGTGAGTCCCTTGTCGACGCGAATCGCTTTGTTGAGTCGGCTGTTGAACGAACCGCCGAGAATGCTGGACATGACCATGGCTTTGCTGTAGTCGGGATGGGTCCTACCGATGCTGACGTGTCCCACGCGGATTTGGCTTTGTTCCGACCCAGGTCGGTCGTAGAGAAGGATCTGCGTATCCTTGATCTCTGGCATTGGGGGCAACACGGGCAGATTCAAGTCCCCTTCGGATTTCCAATCGCCGAGATACTTTTCGGCGAGGGCAAATCCCGCATCCGGGGTTACATCTCCCGCCAAATAGAGAGTGCAATTGTCGGGACGCACGTTTGCCGCGAACCATTCCTTCATGTCATCCACTTTGATCGCACGAACATCGGAGACTTCGCCTGTCACCGTGCGAGCATACGGATGATCGCCATAGATCCGTCGGCGGAATTCGCGATCGGCAAGGTACTCCGGCGTCTTGGTCGAGATCGCCAAACCGACCAGGGTTTGCGACGAGAGGATGTTGTATTCCTCCTTTGGGAAGACGGGATTGCGAGCCATTTCGGCGAGCAGTTCCATCGCCAAATCCGACTTGTCCGCAAGAGCCGAACCGCTGATCGAAGCGGTGTCCATACTGGCGGAGCCGGCCATACTGATGGCGTTGCTCTCGAGGACTTCAGCCATCTGCTTGGCGTTTCGCTTGGTTGTACCTTGACTCAACATGCTCATGGTCATGGCAGCAACGCCTGGTTTGCGTTCGGTCCAGGATCCGCTTCGGATCCCCAGAACCATCGTCAACATCGGCACCTCGCGGTTGCTGATCACGGCGACGTTTAACCCATTGGGCAACTTCTTTTTCTCGACTTGAGGTTCGGGAATCGAGTCGATGGGCCCAGCGACGGGCGGTTTTTCGGGGAAGCCGGGTGGACGCGTCGCTCCAGCCTTGGGGCCGGTGCGATCGATAATGCGGTTGGTCGTCGGCTCGCTGGGAGCGGCACCTTCATCGTTGCTGCTCGAGTTCTTGTTGCCACCGAACAGGGATTTCAGCATACCGCCGGTACTCGGCTCAATGCGGATATCTCGCCGGTTGTTCGGAACCAGATACTTCTTCGCAACCCGCTGCACATCTTCGATGGTGACAGCTTCGATTTCTTTGAGGCGCTGATTGACTCGATCCGTGTTTCCCTGCAGGACGGCGTAATTCCCTAGGCGATCCGCTTTGCTGGCCACCGTGGTGGTGCCGGTCACTTCGTTGCGGCGCAATTGGTTCTTCATCTTGTCGAGCTCGGCCTGGGTGATCGGTTCGTTGACGATCTGCTCGATGTGTTTATCGATGGTCTTCATCAGAAGAGCTTTGTCGCCGACCAGAGGCAGCAGAACTCCTCCTGCGCCCGCAATGCCGCTGTCCTCGAAGGAAAACGCGCCGCCAATCGCAATCTGAGCGATCTTCTGCTCCTTGACGATATCGACATAGATCCGACTGGATTCGCCTCCTCCGAGCACACCCATGAGGACTTCGAGGGCAACCGAGTCGGGATGGTCGGAACCGACGGTGTAGTACGCGCAGCCGATGAGGGGGAGCGGGCCTTTTTCCTCGGCGATCTCGATCGGCGGACGGGGCTTGTCCATCGCAAACGGTTTCACCTCGGGCTGGACAGGGTCAGGGCATCGGGGGATCCAACCAAAGTACTTGAGCGCGAGGGACTGCACCTCCTCATGCTTGACAGCACCGACGACGACGAGGGTCGCATTGTTCGGCACATAGTACTTGTTCCAGAAAGCGGCCAGCTCCTCAATCGGTGCTTTGCGCAGGTGGGGGATCTGGCCGCCCGGCGTCCAAGCATAGGGCCGATCCCCGTACATATCCGCGAGCACTTTCTCCGGAGCGCGTCCGTAGGGGCGGTTGTGCCCCATGCGGAGTTCCTCCTCGACCACTTTGCGCTCCGTATAAAAGCCTTTCTCGTCGATCTTCAGGAAGGCCATGCGTTCGGCTTCGAGCCATAGGACCAACTCGAGTTGGTTGCTGGGCACTTCATTGACGTAGACCGTTTGATCGAAGGAAGTATAGGCGTTGCAGTTGCCGCCGACCTTGCGAATGTTGTCGAAGTGGCCTGTCTCGTTGAGCCGATCGGTCCCTCGAAACATCATGTGCTCGAACATGTGGGCGAACCCTTGCCGATCCAGCTCTTCGTTCTTGGAACCAACGTGGTACCAAACTTGGACCGCAACGATGGGGCACGAAAAATCTTCAAGGGAGATGACCCTCAAACCATTGTCGAGGACGATTTCCTTGTAGGCGAACGGCTTCTCCTCCGCCTGGAGTGCTTGCCATGGAGACAGGAACACGAGAATCGCAAAAACTAAGGCTGGTCGCATGATGGTCTGGTTGTGAAAATGAGAAGAGAGTGGGGGAATGCGGCACGCGTCTGCCACGACGCACGAATCTTGGAGTTCCTAGTTTACACGGCTCGCCGGGTTGCAGACAAATGGCCGTGGCCCTTGCCAGCCCGCACGTGAGCGAGGGACCGGTCAGGAAAGACGCCACCGAAACCTGAAATCCCTCCCTCACGGGTCGGGAGGGGATCACTCCTGAAAACCTAAATCGTTTCCTGGATTGGGCTTGGGGTTGTTTTTTGCAATGGCGAGACGAACCATCCCGGTCATCGAATTTCTCGAGTTTGGCCAAAAAGGAAGATCATCGAGGTTTCCTGTCAAGATTTACCGTTTATGAGGCCGAAACCACTCCTAGCGATTCTCTGGAATGTCTCCGTCACGATCGTGTCGCCCAGCGGCTATCTTGACGGGAGCCCCGAACCGCCTTAGACTTCGAAGCATTAAAGTTAGTTGCACAAACGACTTAGGTCGCTTTCGAGGTTTCCAGGAGTTCGGTCGTGACAAAGAAAGAGATCGTGAAAACGATTTCCGAAGAGACGGGACTCAATCAGCAGCAGATCAAGCAAATCGTCCAGAAGACGTTTGACTCGATCATTGCGACGCTGATCGAGGAGGGCCGGATCGAGCTGAGGAATTTCGGTGTTTTCCAGGTTCGACCACGTGCGG
Organism: Planctomycetota bacterium; assembly: GCA_046342615.1. GTDB lineage: Bacteria > Planctomycetota > Planctomycetia > Pirellulales > Pirellulaceae > JBKCUI01. Next base: position 14,979 of record JBKDPB010000123.1, read on the forward strand.
CCCGGAAAGCTCGGAATCCGAGGACCGGCAAGCAGGTTGAGGTACCCGAGAAATTCGTGGTCAGCTTCAAACCTGGCAAAATCATGGAAGAGCGGGTGAACTCGATCGAGGGAACGCCGCTTGCCCAGAAGATCCGAGATGCGGCAGCTGCAGGGGAACTTGACCTTGCGAGCCACGAATCGGACACCGTCGCGGAGGGAGACGAAACCGAAGGGTAACCCAGTTCACGGAGTGAGAACGATGCGTCGCCGAGTCATGATGACCTTTCTGCTTGTCCTAAGCACCCTGCCAACCGTCGGGTGCGCTATCCCGATCTACTCCGCAATTCCGTCGCGTCGCGCTGAGCAACTGATCTACACCTCGGAAAACCTCAGAGCTTTGGTTCAGGAATGGGAGCGGTTTTGGTTTCTCGACGCTCCCGACCACATGACCCCGTACCGCACACACGGCGGTGTCATCTAAGCAATTGGCCTGAGAATTAATTCTTGCCTGCCGCACGTGACTTGCCGCTGCGGCATCTCTGGCTACAGTATCGCACGGATTCCCAGGCTCTGGCCCATTTTTTGCGCCATGCAAAAGGTTTGCCGCACCGTGCGCACTGTTTGACGGGAAGTGTCGTCTTTTTGTGACTCATTCGCGAACTCCCGAAAGCCGTCGGAAGATGGCTGGTAAAGCACCGATCATGGCGGACGAACCGTCGCCGCACTCCCAGTATGCGGGACTGGCAACGGTCGAGCGTTGGATGCGCGGCAGTGGGTTGCCGCCTTTTGATTGGCAGCGAGAAGCCTGGCGGGCCTACTGCGACGGTTTCGATGGGCTGATTCTTGCTGGAACAGGGATGGGGAAGACCAAGGCGGCGTGGCTAGGACCGCTGGGTCAGTGGCTGGATCAGCCGATCCCGGAATCGGGATGGACCCAACGATCTCGGGGGGCGTCGTCACCGCCCCTTTTGGCGCTTTGGATTACGCCGATGCGGGCGTTGGCTGCGGATACCTGCCAGGCGTTGCAGGTTTGCCTCGATGGGTTATCCCTTCCGTGGAGCCTGGAGCAACGGACGGGGGATACGTCATCGTCGATCAAGTCCCGTCAGCGTCATGCGCCGCCGACTGCGATGGTGATCACGCCGGAGAGCCTGACGCTGCTGCTCTCATATCCCGAGTCCTTTCAAAGCTTTTCCCACTTGCGATGCGTCGTCGTGGATGAGTGGCATGAGTTGCTCGGAACCAAGCGAGGCATCCAAACGGAATTGGCGTTGGCGAGGCTCCGGGAGTTTTCGCCGAGGCATCAGCGTTGGGGCCTGTCCGCGACGTTGGGAAATCCCGATTTCGCGTTGGCATCGTTGGTTGGGACCGACACGACTCGCTCATCCAAGATTCTTCGTTGCCCGTCGAACAAGGCCTTTGAATTTGAGATGCTCGTGCCTCCGTCGATCGAAAGGTTTTCCTGGGCGGGCCATCTTGGACTGGCGATGTTGCCACGAGTCATCGATAAGATCGAGCGGGCGCGAAGCACCCTGGTCTTTGCGAACACCCGCAACCAGACGGAGCTTTGGTATCAAGCGATATTGAAGGCGCGACCTGATTGGGCGGGCCGGATCGCGGTGCATCATGGCTCGCTCTCGTCGGAGATTCGAGCATGGGTCGAACAGGCATTGAAGCAGGAACGGCTCCTGGCTGTCGTCTGCACCAGCAGCCTGGATTTGGGTGTCGACTTTGCTCCGGTGGATCAAGTGATTCAGATCGGTTCGCCCAAGGGTGTGGCTCGTCTGATGCAGCGCGCCGGTCGTTCCGGCCATCGCCCTGGGGTTCCGAGCCGCATGGTGTTCGTTCCGTCGCATGCCCTGGAGCTGATGGAGTGGGAAGCCGCTCGACGCGCGATTTCCCGAGCTGCGGTGGAAGGGAGGCCCGAGATTTCCAAGCCTCTGGATTGTCTGGTTCAGCATGCCATCACGATGGGATTGGCCGGCCCCTACACGCGTGACGGGTTCGCCAGTCATATTCGATCTGCACACGCCTACCGGGAACTCACCGATTCAGAACTCGATTGGGTGCTGGATTTCGCAACCACAGGAGGGAGTTTGCATGCGTACCCTGATTATCGGCGGATGAGTCTCCAAGAGGATCGATATGGGGTAAGCGATGCTCGAATCGCCAAACGGCACCGAATCGCCATCGGCACAATCGCTTCCGATCTTTCGATTCAAGTCAAGTCGATGAACGGTCGCGCGATCGGCACGGTGGAGGAGTCGTTTGTGGCGAGGCTCAAACCGGGAGACCGTTTCCTTTTGGGAGGGCGTTTGCTGGAATTGGTAATCCTTCGTGATGGAACGGCCTGGGTGCGAAAGGGCAAGGGAGCGCCGACGGCGGTGCCGCGCTGGCTCGGGGGCCGAATGCCCCTGTCCACCGAGTTGGCTTTGGGGGTCAGGGAGCTCTTGGATGAATCCGCCAAAGGATCCTTTTCGGCCGAGGGGCTTCGACGCATCGTCGACTTGGTTCAGCTCCAGCAGCGTTGGAGCCATGTTCCAAGGATCGGCGAGATCCTGGTGGAAACCTGCAAGAACCGAGACGGCTACTCCTGCATGGTGTATCCGTTTGAAGGGCGATCGGTCAGCGAGGGGTTAGCTGCATTGCTGGCGTATCGTTTGACCCGCAACGAGGGAATCTCATTTTCGATCGCTGTCAGCGATTATGGTTTTATGCTCCACAGCGATCGCTCGCCGAACATTGACTGGGATCACATCCGCGATTGGTTTTCCATCGACGGCTTGGAATCAGATCTGCACGCCAGTTTGAATGCGACGGAAATGATGCGCCGCGTATTCAGGGAAATTGCGAGGATATCGGGGCTGGTGCATCAAGGCATGCCGGGGCACTCCAAGAGCGCTCGCCATCTTCAAGCCTCGTCGGGGATGGTATTCGATGCTCTTCGGCAGTACGATCCCGAGAATCGTTTGCTCAATCAGGCCTATGACGAAGTCGCACGGGACCAGATGGAAATGCAGAGGCTGAGGAACGCGTTGGATCGCATGGGAGAGAGTGTTTGGGTTGTCCGGCACCTGGCGCGCTGGACTCCCTTTTCGTTTCCTTTGTACGTCGAACGGATTCGCGATCGAATCAGCTCTGAGACGCTCGCTGATCGCGTTCGTCGAGTGCAGTCCCAACTGGAACGAGCCGCGCTGAAGGAATTCGCCGATGACGAGATCGCGACAGGATGAATCCGATGGATACGGAAACCGGCGGCATCATCGAAATGCATGGTATCTCGGTGCATTTGCATGCATCGGGCGCTGTGTATTGGCCGGCTGCCGCGAGCTTGTTGATCGCGGACCTGCACCTCGGCAAGGAAGCCGTCTTTCAGAAGGCGGGAATCCCTATTCCCTGTGGCTCCTCGGAGTCCACGCTGCGTTCTTTGCGCTCGCTTGTCAACGCGTTTGAACCGCAACGCGTCATCGTCCTCGGTGACCTGCTTCACGCCAAGGTGGGATTAACTCCTTGGCTGCAGCAAGAGCTTTCATCGCTGTGTCGCGAGCGAGAGGCAATGGAATGGATTCTGATTCCTGGGAATCATGATCGCGGGGCGATCAAGGCATTGCGCGGGTGTGGTTGGCATGTCTCTTCCGAGCGCATGGAATTCCATGGCGTGGAGATGGTCCATGCCCCGGATGATTCAAGGCTTTCCCGTGCTTCCTTGACGATCTCGGGACATCTTCATCCTTCGATTCGCATCGAACTTGGTTCGAAAGACAGGGTCTGTCTGCGGTGTTTTTGGTTCACCGCGTCGCAACTGATCTTGCCGGCGTTCGGAGGATGGACCGGTACGAAACCGATCGTGCCGTCGAAAACCGACCGGGTCTTTGCGTGTGTGGAAAACGACGTAATCGAGATCTCTCACCAACGCACGTAGAGCCTAGTCGATTCGGTTGTAGCTCGAGATCGCAGCAGGCCGTCCGTAGTAGTAGCCCTGGCCCAGGACGAAGCCGATCTCGGCACACATTTCCGCTTCCATCTGGGTTTCGATACCCTCTGCCAAGGGAATGCTTCCGATTTCGCGGCAGATACGAACGAGATTGGTCAGAAAATGAACTCGATCGGTCGCTTTGCGATCGAGCCCTTTGATCAAGCTCATGTCGAACTTCAGAACGTCCGGGGGGACGGAGCACAGTTCGGGCAACCGATTTTGGCCAGCGCCGAAATCATCATAGGCCAATTGGATATTGAGGTCGGACAGGACTTCGCGAAGCCGATTCATATCCCGGCAATTCGTAATCGCACTCTCATGGATCTCCAGGGTGATCCCGACATCGGGAGCGAATTCCCTGAGTTGGTACATCGATTCGATAAGGCCGGGTCGGCTCATCTCGATCGGGTGGGTGTTGAGGTAGATGTTGGATGTCCTGGGGAGTTTCATTCCTTCGCGGACCCCTTCCCAGCGCAGCATCTGGCTCAATTCCACCTCTAAGTTGAGTTTTGCGGCGGCTCCAAACAACGCCTTCGGGGTTTCAAGGCCGTAAACCGTGCTTCGGGCCAAGACCTCATAGCCCATCGGCTTGAGATCCTCGAGTTGGACGATCGGTTGGTAGTGGGGCGTGACGAGGCGTTGCTCCATCAATCGGTCGAATTGGACGAGGGCCAGTGCTTGGTCGCACACGTCCTCGGCGTGGGTATTCATCATATTGGTGCAGTGGACATCTTGTTTCAGGCGGAACGCGAAATCCGCAAACTGAAGAATATCTGCTTCTCCGACCGGTGTTGCCTCGGTGATTCGGCGACCATTGACGAATGTTCCGTTTGTACTATCGCGATCGACTACCAACAACGCTCCATCTTGCAGGAGCAGGTCGGCATGATGTCCGGAAACCGTCTTCGATGGGATTTGAAGACTGCAACCCACTTTTCGGCCGATGGAGAACGGAAAGGCGTGAACAACGGTCACTTCTTCTGTCGCTTGTTCAATTAAGCTCGTAAGCATCCAGATCGCACTGGCGTTCCCCGAGCCGTACCGGTAGGGGGATAGTGCTCTTGGGCTGTTTTTTTGTAAAGTGTCTTGAATACTCATAACTCTCGCAGGTAACGAGCGCGTACCTTGAACGGGCAACGGAAGTCTTCATCAAGGGAGTCCCTGTGGATCTTGAATCCACCGAAGTCTAGAACACGTTTTGAATCGAGAGCGACGATTAGGATTTTTCGGACTTGTAATTTTGTTAATCCCGGCAACTCGGGCGATCTGATATAGAGTTGAGATCACAACGCCGATGAGAATCCCGTAGGTTTCGCACCCACAAGCCGTTCTACTTGTAGGGGGTGTATCGGAGAAACCGACCCAAGATGAGAAGCCCGATCCGATGAATTCGCGTGCCAAACCGCAAGAGACCCAAGTAGTGAGTATTCCGGCTTTGCCGGCTGTACTGAATGAGGATTCGTTTTGGCCCTTCGAGCCCAAGAGCCTTGAGGATTGCGGGGTTCCGGAGTCCCTCATTGAGTCGATCATCCTGCAGTCGTTTTTGGCCGTGGGAACGATGACCGGCCGCATTCTGAGCGACCGGATCAAGCTGCCTTTCCCGATCATCGAGCAACAGCTATCCCAGCTTCGCATGCGGCAATTGGTGACGCACGCGCGACCCGCCGCACTCAACGACTTCTACTACAGCATCACGGAGCGAGGGCATCAACGGGCGATGAATTGCCAAAAGTCGATGACCTATACCGGGCCATTGCCCGTCCCGTTGATCGACTACGTTCTCAGCGTCGAGGCCCAATCCGGTAACTTTACGCCGATCACGGAATCGCAACTGCGAGCAGCCCTTTGCAAAGTGTCCTTTGATGCCAGCCTGCTCGATTTCCTCGGTCCGGCGGTGAACAGTAATTCAGGGATTTTTCTCTATGGCCCTCCGGGTAACGGCAAATCGACGCTCGGTCGGTGCCTGGCCGATTGCCGCGGCCAAGACATCTGGATCCCGTATGCGATTATCGATGACGGCGTGATTATCAAGCTGTTTGATCAGACCTACCATACGCCCACCAGCATGCGATCGGAATCCGATGCATTTCTCGCAGCCCAGGAGCATGATAGGCGTTGGGTCCGTATTCGGCGTCCCTCGGTCATTGTCGGCGGGGAGTTGACTATGGATAGCCTCGAGGTCCGCCACGACGCGCGAAATAACATTTGCGAAGCTCCTTTGCAACTCAAGAGCAATTGCGGCTGCCTTCAAATCGACGATTTCGGTCGGCAACGTATCGCACCCGCTGAGCTATTGAATCGCTGGATCGTCCCGCTCGAGAGCCGACAAGATTACCTGACTTTGCCGACGGGCAAAAAGATCTGCGTGCCGTTCGAACAGATCACTCTCTTCTCGACAAATCTGGAACCGGAACAATTGGTGGACGAGGCCTTCATGCGGCGCGTTCCCTTCAAGATCCATGTCGGCGATCCCAGCTTGGAGGAATTCATCGAACTCTTCCGAAGGGTTTGCGAGGCATCGGAAATTCCGTGGAATATCGACGCCATCGAGCGATTGATCGACAAGCACTATCGGCAAGCGAATCGAGCCTTCCGACGATGCCATGCGCGGGATCTGATCCATCAGATTCGGTGCTTGTGCGCCTACCGCGGCGAACCCTGTGAACTTCGGAATGATAATGTCGACCAGGCCGTTCGGAATTATTTCGGCTCAAGCGTCGGGGGTGAAAAGCCCCCCAGTCGCAAGGAAACGCCAATCAACAAGCCCGTCCAACTGAATCAAGCCGATTCCGACAGAACGATGGTGTTGCCAAAAGCCGATCCCGATCGCGCTGATACGAGAACAAGGCCCTTTCCAGCCGGTCAACGTCCCCTTCCGATCCCGTCGGCCAAGGTCCCTGGAAACAACCCGTCAGGAAATCCTCTTACGACTTGAGCTGAGCGATGCCGAAACTCGCAATCCAACCTGGATACCAGCCTATCCCCGGCTATGTCCTGAAGGACAAGCTCGGTGCCGGGGGATATGGCGAGGTATGGTCTGCCAGCGCCCCCGGAGGTCTAACCAAGGCGATCAAATTCGTCTTCGGAAGCATCGAAGACTCTCGAGGCTCATCCGAATTACGCAGCCTGAATCGGATGCGGGAACTCAATCACCCCTTCCTTTTGTCCATCGAGAGAGTGGAAGTTGTTGAGTCCCAGTTGGTCATCGTGACCGAACTTGCCCAGGGTTCATTGGATGATCGGTTCCGAGAGTATCGCCAAAAGGGATATCTTGGAATTCCTCGGGAACGCTTGATCCGATATCTCACCGATGCAGCCGAAGGACTGGACTATTTGTGCCAAGAACATGGGCTGCAACACCTGGATGTGAAACCGGGCAACTTGCTGCTCGTCGCCGATCGCGTGAAAGTCGCTGATTTCGGCCTGATCAAGAAACTGCACTCATTGACCCAATCGGAGCGCAATGGACTGACACCAACGTATGCGGCGCCCGAGATGTTCGATGGACGTCCGAGCCCCAGCAGCGATCAATACTCGCTTGCGATCGCCTACATCGAGCTTCTCTCGGGAAGTCTTCCCTTTCGGGGTCGCACGTGCGCTCAACTGGCGAATGAACATTTGAATAAAGCCCCGAACTTGGAAGCGATTCCGCTCATTGAACGCCCTGTGGTGGCGAGGGCATTATCCAAAAAGCCAAACTTGAGATTCAGCAACTGTCGCGAATTCGTCCGTGCGTTGAACGAGTCCCGTGTGGAGGCGAAATCGAAGCCATCACGTCAAAAAGCCCGAATCGCCTCCATCGAATCAGGAAAAGAAGCGAGCCTGTTGTCCAAGCAACGGCTGCTGAGCGGAGATAAGGCAAACGATGCTCCAACCATCCATCCTCAGCAACTCAACCCAACGCAAAACGGTGCAAAACCACTTCGATTGCTTCCCCCTTTTCCTCCTCTCGATGCGGATACCACCCCCGCAAACGAAAAGGTTTTGTACATCGGGCTCGGCGGAAGCGGTGGACTTGCTATTCAGCAATTGAGAACTCGCTACTCGCAAGCCAACCCACAACAAATGCCGGACGGCAAGATGCGAGCCTTGTACGTCGATACCGACGCGGACAGCATCGAGCAAGTCATCTCGACCTACAGTTTAAACCCGATCCCGCACCAAGATACGCTGGCGATCCGACTGAAGCCGTCGCAGTACTTTCGTCAGTCTCAGTCTCCAGACGTACAACGTGTTCCGAGACGATGGGTATTCAACATTCCCCGTTCCCTGAAGACGGAAGGCGTGCGTCCCCTCGGTTTGCTGGCCTTCTTGGACAACGCGAAGCAATTCTACGGCTTGATTTCACAGTCCATTGACGAACTTTACCAAGACAACGACAACGATGCGAAGTTAAAAGTCATCCTGATGGCTTCCGCTCATGGCGGAACCGGCGGAGCAATCGTTACGGAAGTCGGATACCTCATCCGTCAAATCGCATCGTCGCTTGATTTGCCCATCGAAATTCAGGTCATGTTGCTATGCGGATATGGGTCGAAGAACTCCAATGCCGGCTTGGAAATTGCCTCAGCCATCGCCTGCATGCAAGATATCCAAGAAACCTTTGATTCCAGAGGCCTCCACACCCCGCTGAAGAGTATTCCTGAATCTCCCTTCTTCGAACAGATCCCCTTCGATCGAGTCACATTGATCCATGGAGGTACCCTCGGTCAGAAAAGCGATTGGGCCCACGCGGTCGAGTCCATGGTGGACTATGCCTGGTCGCTGAATCAGACCGATCTCGGGCAACGATTGTCCGATGCGCGAGCCAAAAATCTTAAACGCCTCCGAAACGAACAAGACGGTGGATCCACGTGGCTCGAAGTCCTTGGATTTCGAGAGTTGAATTCCTCCGCGTACGCGAATCGAAATGCTTCCGCCAGTCGAGGGTGCCTCGATGCACTCAACATCTGGTCGACCATCATCAAGAAATTTATTAATGAATTCCCAGGGGACGATGCGAAAGCGAACGACGCGCTATCGGCCGACGGGCAACTCAGCGACGGGCAACTCAGCGACGGGCAACTCAGCGGCGGGCAACCAATCGTTGAGCCGATCATCGAGGTTCCACAAAACGACTCCCCACGAGGCAATGCGGAGCAACCAGGCGACGGCCTATCCAACAACGCACAAGCCAACGACGCCTATCCGAGCATCGAGAAGTCTGGCGAGGCGAACCCGAGCGATGACCACTCGGGCCAAGCCCCGGCTGGACCCAAAGAACTTTCGTGGACCAATGAACTATTCCGCGGCCAACAACTGACAATATCCTCATGGGTTCGTCGAGTCCTGGCTACCTTTACCCCTGTAGAAAAACCCGCATCGTTCGCTTCCATTGAATTGTTGAGTACTGAAAAAGCCTATGAATTGATGGCAACCGATCCGGAATTGACGGATTTGGAATTGGAAGAGATTCGATTGATCGCTGCACAATTGAATTACGATTCGGAGCAAGCGCGATCGTCCATCTTGAATCTGCTTCGTGTCAGCAAGTCGCAATTGTGGTTTTGGTTAGAACACAGTGTCTTGGGCACGTTTTCAGGCTGGACTCACCTCGGAGAAGTCCTTCGTTCCATCCAACGGCGATTTGATTCCAATGTTGACCGGATCAATGAGATCGTGTCGAAACTTGAGGAGAAGCGCAATGCCAGGTTGGAGGCGCTTCAATCATCGGACGAAGTTCGACCTGTGGGGTACGACTTGATGCTCGAGACCCTCACACTCGAAACACGGCTTCACTCTCTGGCAGCGGGACTTCAAGAAAACCTCAGTCGAAGCATCCAGGAGATTTGCCGTTCCTGGAGACAGCGATCGCTTCAACTCCACGAGGAAATCACCGCAACATCGAACAACATGTTGGCGGAATTGGGGATTACGAATTCTGGAACCATCACCGCCGCGCAGATCTCCGGTTTGATTTGGAACCCATTCTTTTGCGAGGCGGCACGGCACTACATGGACTACACGTACTCGGGTTTCGCTGACTGCTGGAATGTCGAATCCGAAGCGCGGCGGAAACTCCCGATGCAATACAAGGATTTGGGAGAATTGGTTCGCGTCGTGCGGGAAACCGTTTCGAAACCCCGCCGGTCCGAGGTAACCGCCGACTTCGAATTCCCGAGCAAATCGAGCAGCACAACCAACGAGATCGCGATCTTCCAGGATGCGTTCGGGTGGCATGCGATGTACGGGAATGCCAGTGCGACGGAGAACTCGAACGACGCATCGAATCAAGTGAGTGCATTGAGCACTCCTCTTTCCATCGATTTCGACTTCAACGATGAATTTCGCCGGGCCATTCCTCAATGGATGGAGAACGGCGGGGAGATTCGAAACGTGTTGGTCGTCAGCCCTCGGCTTGAATCGATGTTCGATTCCCAGCATCAGCAACAGATCGTTGACTGTCGCGCTTCCTTGGTTCGCGACCCGCTGTGCCCTTGCTGCTCGATCTATTCCATCGGGGAACGGATCGACTTGCAAGGGGTGGTCCAACAAGCTTGGCCTACCAATCCTAGCCTGCAGGAACTGGTGCAGCGACTTCGCTGCCCCCAGTCGGGACATTATCAGGTCGAGGCGTGATTTCTCGCGATCGTGTTACGAAGCACCAGCAGCCATCGGTTCGGCTGCCTGGTTGTTCTCGCGGTTCTCTCCTCGGAACTCCAGGCGGACCACCTTACCATCCGGATCCTTGAAGGCGTCGATCACGATCGTGTTTTTGCCTTCAAAGGCACCTCTCAACAATTCCTCGGCGAGCGGGTCTTCGATCCGCTGTTCGATGGCTCGGCGAAGAGGTCTAGCACCGTAGTCCAGGTTCGAGCCGTGTTTGATGATGAACTCTTTCGCTTCTTCGGTCAGATCGATTTCGTAGCCTCGTTCTTGGAGTCGTTGCCGAACCGTGGCGAGTTCGAAATCGATGACCTTCTTCAAGTCTTCCTTATTGAGGTGTCGGAAGATGATCACGTCATCCAGTCGGTTGAGAAACTCAGGACGGAATACGCGTTCGATTTGGTCCATGACGCGCATCTTCATGCTCTCGTAGGAAGCGTCATCATTGGGCTTCTGGAAGCCGAAAGCCGATTCGTTTTTGATCGCTTCCGCACCGGCGTTGGTGGTGAGAATCAGGATCGTGTTTCGGAAATCGACATTGCGTCCAAAGCTGTCGGTCAGTCGGCCTTCTTCCATGACTTGCAACAGCATATTGAACACATCCGGGTGAGCCTTCTCGATTTCATCGAGCAGGACCACCGCGTAGGGGCGGCGGCGGATTTTCTCGGTCAGCTGGCCCCCTTCTTCGTAGCCGACATATCCGGGAGGGGCCCCGATCAGACGGCTGACGTTGTGCTTCTCCATGTACTCGCTCATGTCGATATGGATCAGCGCATCGGGATCTCCGAACAGCGACTCGGCGAGCGCCTTGGCCAAAAGGGTCTTTCCAACGCCCGTTGGTCCCGCGAAGACAAAGCAGCCGGTAGGACGCTTTGGATCCTTGAGCCCGCTGCGGCTGCGGCGGACAGCTTTGGCGACGGCGGAAACCGCTTGGTCCTGGCTGACAACCCGCTTGTGCAATTCATCTTCCATATTCATCAGGCGGAGCGAATCCTCGGTGGACAGACGGGTCAGAGGAATACCGGTCATCTTCGAGACAACCTCAGCGATGACCTCCTCGTCAACAACTCCATCGGCCTCGCGACTCTTTTCTCGCCATTCGCGGGTGATTTGTTCTTTCTTGCGTCGGAGCTTGTCGGCTTGATCTCGAAGGGCTGCCGCTTTTTCGAAATCTTGATTGGCGACCGCTTCCTCCTTCTCCTTGTTCAACCGCTCCACATCCTCGTCGATTTCTTTCAAATCGGGGGGCTTGGCCATGGTGCGCAGCCGAACGCGGGCTCCAGCTTCGTCGATCACATCGATCGCCTTGTCGGGCAAGCAGCGGGCGGTGATGTAGCGTTCGCTCATCTCAA
>JBKDPB010000124.1:0-22414 GCA_046342615.1 Planctomycetota bacterium
GGGTTGGCGTTCTCGATGAAGAATTCCTGGATGTATCGATCTTGGGGATTGTAGAGCAGGACGCATTGGGACAGGAGGCCGTCGCGTCCCGCACGCCCGGCTTCTTGGTAGTAGGCTTCGAGGGTCCCCGGCATGTTGTAATGAATGACGTAACGCAGATCCGGTTTGTCGATCCCCATGCCGAAAGCGTTGGTGGCGACGATGGCTTTCAGTTTGCCCGACATGAATTGGTCTTGAACATGTTTGCGTTGTTCAGGGAGCAATCCAGCATGGTAGGCGCCGACCGATAACTTTAGCTCTTTGGCGAGTTGATCGACCAGGGCATCGCAGCGTTTGCGGGTGGCAACATAGATGATGCCCGACTCGTCGCGGTTTTCCAGAAAGCGGTGCAGATGCTTGTCCTTGTCCCGATCGCTCATGCAATGCGCCGATCCGAAGTACAGATTGTCGCGAGCAAATCCAGTGATAAAGGTTTTCGCGGTCTGGAGATTCAGGCTCGCGAGAATGTCTTCGCGTACCTTTGGAGTTGCGGTCGCCGTGAGAGCGATGGTTTGCACGTTGCCCAGCGCTTCGCGGAACTTCCCCAATCGCTGGTAATCGGGCCGGAAATCATGCCCCCACTCGCTGATGCAGTGGGCTTCGTCGATCGCCAATAATTGGATGGGAGTCGTCCGAATCGAATCCATGAATCGGGGATTTCGCAGCCGCTCCGGGGCGACGTACAACATGGAGAATCGGCCCGAGGCAACTTGTTCCAGCCGTTCGCTTTGTTCCTGCAGGCTCAGCGAGCTGTTGATCAGGGTCGCGCGGATGCCTCGTCGCACCAGCGAGTCGACTTGATCCTTCATCAAGGCGATCAACGGAGAGACGACGATCGTCAGGCCCGGTCGCACCACGCTCGGCAGCTGGTAGCAAAGGCTTTTCCCGCCGCCAGTGGGCATCACGCACAGGCAATCGTGGCCGGAAATGATATGTTCGATGACCTCTCGCTGGCCGCGCCGAAAGTCGGAAAGCCCAAACGTTTGCAGGGCTTCCGTTAGATCGATCGGTACCGAACCAACTGCCATGGGGACATCCATATCGAGGAAAACGCGGACATTCGAACGTGCCAATCGTCGCATTGTAGCGTATGCACTCGCCCGTGCGCTATACTGCCGCATCTGTTTGCTACCACCCACGTTTTTTCAGATCCCATGTCGAACGAACCGAACCTCAGCCAAACGCCCGCAGCGCCGCTCGGGCCCCTTCCCTCCTTGGACTCCCTGCCGATCGACTCGATTCTGGTCGTGTCGTTTGGCGGACCCGAAGGCCCGGACGAAGTCCTGCCCTTCCTGGAAAATGTCCTGAGGGGCAAGAATGTCCCTCGCGAACGGATGCTGGAAGTCGCCGAGCATTACCAGCATTTCGGCGGTGTGAGCCCGATCAATGAGCAATGCAGGCAGTTGATCGATTGCGTCCGGGCGGAGTGCGATCGTCGAGGAGTGCACTTGCCGATTTATTGGGGCAATCGGAATTGGCGTCCCATGCTCAACGATACGCTGTTGGAGATGTCCAACGCGGGCTGTCGGCGAGCGATCGCTTTTTTTACGTCGATGTTCAGCTGCTACAGCGGTTGCCGTCAGTATCGCGAGAACCTGGCGTCCGCCATGGCAACGGTGGGCGATGCGGCCCCGATCGTGGAGAAGACACGGATGGGGTTCAATCATCCGAAATTCATCGAGGCCCAACGCGACTGCCTGACGAACGCTCTTGCCAAGGTTCCCGAATCGGAACGCAGCCGCACCAAGGTGTTGTTCTGCGCGCACAGCATCCCAAAATCCATGGCCGATCATAGTCGCTACGAGGAGCAGTTGCGCGAAGCGTCGCGATTGGTTTGCGAAGCCGCCAATCACCCTCATTGGGAGTTGACATTCCAAAGCCGCTCGGGCCCTCCGCAGCAACCGTGGTTGGAACCGGACGTGTGCGACCGTATCGAGCAACTGGCGCACGAATCGTTACCGGCCTACCTGATCGTGCAGCCCATCGGCTTCATCTCCGATCACATGGAGGTCTTATACGATCTGGACGAAGAAGCCGCTGCGAAGTGCGAGGAACTCGGGATCCAGCTGATCCGCGCAGCGACCGTGGGTACGCACCCGCAATTTGTTTCGATGGTGGTGGATTTGATCCAGGAAAGGCTGCAACCTGGCACGGAGCGTCCGTTTGTTGGAATCTACGGTCCGAGTCACGATATTTGCCCCGTGAATTGTTGCCTTTATCCTCAAACCGGTCGCCCGCAACCCCGAGGCGCAGCAGCGAGTTGATCCCATTGGGTTTTTCACAAGCCGAAGCGTGAACAAGCGATGCACGACACGCTGCACCGCTCTCACCCAAGTGCCGTTTCACGGAGTACGATGATGCGAAATGGACGTTTCGCGAATCACTCGCTACGATTGATGCGGTAGGAGGATATCGCAAGCCGTCGGGCTAGCGCCTTTCCGAAAACCCGAAGGGGGCTCGGCGTTTGCCGTGGTTTCCGGGATTTTCGGATAGGCTTTGCGTAGTCCACACGGAAGAGGCAATGGAGCAGGAATGAAACCATTCGAGTTTCGGGTCATCGATTCACACACGGGTGGGGAGCCGACGCGCACGATCATTGAAGGGGGCCCCGATCTCACCCACGACCCCCGCACCGGTCAATCTCTGGGAACGATCGCGGAGCAATTGGATTGCATGCGTACGCATTTTGACGGGTATCGTAGGGCGCTCGTCAACGAACCCCGGGGTTCGGATGTCATGGTCGGTGCCTTGCTCGTGCCACCCGAGCGACCGGACTCGCGCACCGGAGTGATCTTTTTTAATAATGTCGGCTACCTCGGAATGTGTGGGCATGGGACGATCGGTGTCGTTGAGACCCTTCGGTATATGGGACGGCTTGCGCCGGGCGAATGCAGCATCGACACGTGCGTGGGTACGGTAGTCGCTCAGTTGCACGAGGATGGCCGAGTCTCTATCGAAAACGTCACCAGTTATCGAGCGGCGACGCGAATCCCGATCGCGATTCCTGACCATCCGGTCTTGTATGCGGATATTGCTTACGGCGGCAATTGGTTTTGCTTGATCGATTGTCCTGACCGATCATGGCTGGACCGATCCCCATCCGAATTGGTGACGCTCTCGCACGTGATTCTCGCCAAAGTGCAGGAACAATTTCCGCAAGTCGATCACGTCGAATTGTTCGGCCCACCCCGAAACTCGGCAAATCATTCGCGATCGTTCGTCCTTTGCCCAGGGGGAGCTTACGACCGATCTCCATGCGGTACGGGAACGAGCGCGAAATTAGCATGCTTGGCCGTCGATGGAAAACTGGCGGAGAACGCGATTTGGCGTCAGGAGAGTATCATCGGCAGCGTGTTCGAGTCGCGTTACACCTGGGTCGATCGGACTCGGGGCCACATCGCGGCGCGCATTGAATCGCGTGCTTTTGTGAACGCAGACTGTCGCGTGATCGCGGATCCCGCAGATCCGTTCGCTTGGGGAATCCAGCCGTAGGGAGCCGTTGGCATCTTGTCGAATATCGAGTTGATTGTCGTGGCCTTGATGATCCTGGTGAATGGGATGTTCGCTTCCTATGAAATCGCGCTCGCATCGGTGTCGATGTCTCGCTTGCAATTGCTCTCGAATCAAGGCAAACGCGGCGCCTCTGCGGCGATGCGGATGAAGGATGGGATCGAAAAGAGTTTAGCCGTCGTGCAGCTCGGCATCACGATCGTGGGGCTAACCGCCGGTGCGACGGGGGGCGCGAGCGCCTCGGAGGATATTGCCCCGTGGCTTCGAGCCATCGGTTTGAGTCCATGGACCGCCGATATCGTTGCTATCTCGGTCTGGGTTTTGCCGCTAACTATCCTGACAATCGTCGTCGGCGAGTTGGTGCCGAAACTGTTCGCTCTCCGCAACAAGGAATGGGTCTGCTTGACGTTGTCTCCTTGGATGTGGTGGTTCTCGATCGGCACATGGCCCATCATTTGGGTATTGGAATGGGGAGCCACCAAGATCATGGATTGCATCGAGCGACTTTGGATTCCGAAGTCGCATAGCGAGAATCGGAACGAAGCGATTGAGCTGCAGGAATTAAGGGCGATCGCCAGTCTCGCGAGGACGTCGCGGCTGATCGGATCGCGGGAAGAGAATATCATCCTGGGTGCAGCCAGACTGGCCAGTCGCCAACTCCATGAAATCCTGTTGCCGGCGAATCAAATTCACATGCTGTTTCTCGAGGATTCGCTCGCCGCGTGTTTGATTGCCGCCCACATGGATATGCATACGCGATTCCCCGTGACGGACCGACGGGGCGATCCGCAAGGGATCGTCGGCTATGTGACCTTCAAAGACATCGTCACGGTCATGCGATTCAATCCTCAACAACCTTCGCTCAAGGGAATCCTTCGCGAGATCCCGAAACTGGAGGAGTCGCTCGTGATTTCTGCTGCTCTGGAAAAGCTGCTGCGGGAACGAACGCATATTGCGTTGGTTGTGAATGCCGACCACGCGATCACAGGAATGATCACGCTCGAAGACATCATGGAGGAACTCCTCGGGGACATTCAGGACGAGTACGATCTGCTGCCGCTGCACGTGGTGCGATCGGGAGAAGGCTGGCTGTCGGGTGGAGGAGCGTCGCTCCAGCGCCTTCGCTCCGTGACGGGGCTTGCGTTTCCAGCGGACGATGCGTCGCAGAATCTCAATCACTGGATGGAATCTCGCCTCGGCCACGCGCCGGTCGGCGGTGACGTACTGAACGTCGGGGACGTTCGAATCCTCGTGCGCAAGGTGCGACGCCAGCGCGTGCTCGAAGCCTTTGTGAGTCGCGCGCATTAGTATGGAAGGTCAACCGGTCCACGCCTAGGGTGGCAAGGTCGTGATGTAGGACACCGCACTGACCGGTTCGGGGGCATTCGCGGATCGAACCGTTGCAGTCAATCGCCCCTCAGAGACCAGTCCGTGTTTCAAATACAAGTTGTACGAATATTCCTCTTGGGATCTCAGCGTCTGAATGGGTTCGATTTCGATCCGGCGTCCCGTTTCGTCAAACGAATAGTTGCCTGGCGCTTGGCCGCGGAAATCGACGACGCTGACCCCTTCCGGCAACTGCAGGACCATCTCGACCCGCTGTTGGTTGACCGTCGACTGATTGCGGACCCGAATCACATACTGCGACTGATTGTTCAGCGTGACTCGGTTCTGCACAGGCTCGATCGCCACCAGCAGATCGGTACGCGGCGGTATGGAGAGATTCTCTGGATTGGGACCGCTCGGGACGATGGGTGGTGCGGGTGCGATTCCGCCGACGCTGCCGCCCGTCGTCAGGGATACGATCGGAATCGCCACGTTTCGCATTTCATTGACGCGGCGATCTCCCGTTTCCACCTGCGCGATGACTTGAGCGTTGGCGGATGGAGTGACCCCCAGGAACTTGACCTCGAATTCTACGTCGGTCCCGGCAGGCAACTCCGGGACTCGCCAGAATAGGGTTTGATTCGCGGTGTTTTGCTCATAACCGCGGGATGCGTCCCGAGGAACCAATGCAGGGTCATGCTTGATGGCAACGACCAGATCGCGCACCGGGATGGGACCGGTGTTGCGGACGATCAGTTTGACCGACGAGTCGGTGTTGACCGGAATCGCGTTTGCACCGGTGCTGGATTTCAATTCCAATTCGATCTGCGGCCGTTTCATGGTCGCAGGAAGTCCGCGAATGAACGCTTGACCAGAACTCAGGACGGTGTTGATCGCTTGTGCCGTCGCGGTAATGCCGAGTTCCCCTTCGCGTTGCACGACGAATTGAGCGTCGAGTTCGATGGTTTGGCCGGGTGAGATGTAGCCGATCCGGCGCGCGACCTGGCTCGCACCGTCGCGCACGTGCACCAAACCGGGCTTGGCATCGATAATGACGTTCACGTCGCTGATGGTTTGGTTTCCCCTGTTGGTCAGCTTCATCAGGAACATGGCGATGTCTCCGATGACGACTTGAGTCGTGCTCGGGTCCGGCTGAACAGACAGTTCCAACAACGGTTTCTGCACCAACGTCGAAATGCTTGCGCTCTTGGTGACATTCGGTGCGTGCGTTGCTTCGAAGACGATGCGGGCATCCAGATCGGCTGCCGGGGTCACAACGACTTCGACGTCGAACGCCTGTCTCGGTCCCAGGGGTCCGATTTCCCAGGCGAGAGCGGTTGTGGTTTGCCGAGTGGGTGGTACCGACGAGGACTGGATCGCCATGCCCGCCGGAACAGCCATCGAGAGGATGGTGTTTTCCGCCTGCAGGAAACCGACGTTCTCAACGGTCGCGGAGTATGCGAGAGGTTGACCAGCCACCGCGGTCTCGGGCCCCGAGGCTCGCAGGTTTACCTCGGGTGCATTCCAGGTGACCTCCGCAGTACCGCGAGTGATCTGGAGGTCAGGCATATTCGACGCCGGCTCGGGCGGTCGAACGATCTCGATTTCGATCAGGGCGGTACCGTTGTTGGTGGTGATTTGTCCGGGTTGCAGCATGTTGACCGCATCGACCTTGGCAAGCCCATAGGCATCGACGCGCTGCTCGGAGACCTCCGCGTAGCTGGGCAGAAATCGCGCGATTTCTGGGTTGAGTGACCGATACCGCACGATCCAGCCTTCGGCTGGCGCAAAGCCGTCCGCCCTCAGAACTTTGGTGACGAGCGTCGCGGTCGATCCGCTCAGGGCCAATTGCGGTTTGGGCAAATCCCAACTCGCATCGATCCAATAAATCGTTGCGGTTTGACGCCGTTTGTCCCAAGCATCACTGTCGGGGGCCATTACGGTGACTTTGGAGACTCCTTCGCTGGGGCTCGAGAGGCTGAGCCATGTTTGCCCTTTGCGAATCGGGAGATCGTCATCGCGACGTGCGGTTCCGCGCGTGATCATCCCGGGTTCGCGACTGGTTCGACCACGAGCGAAATCCACATCGACCTTTTCGACTTTCGGGTCGGAGTTTGCCGAGGTGAACAGGAATCCCGGTTTCTGTCCTTTCGAATCGTCTCCCACCTCGATGATCTGCCCGACACTCTCGGGTGAGAGCATCCATTCGATCGGTTCGCCCGTGACCAACATCCCGTCCTTGCCACAGATCCCGGAAAGGAGAATCACTTCCCCACCGACCGGCGCCACGATGCGGGTAGGGGTCAGCAGGAGTTCCCCGCAGCGTCCTCGCATATCGGACGCATTCTCCGACTTGGCCAGCTTGCCTTGGCACAGTTTGCAACTGCGACCCATTTGATTGGCACCCATGGGGGACCCGTGGACGCATTGTTTTGGCGGCGGTGGTGCTTGAAATACGGGACCGGTGGTCGGGTAGCCACTGCCGGGCCCGTGCGGCGAAACCAAGGTGGTGGTGCCACCGGAGAAGACGCGTCCTCCATTGGGATCAATGGCCGGCAGTTGAAGTGTTTTGCATCCGCTCAACCATCCCATGCAGAACCACGCAGCCCATAGCGTGGCCACTACCCATTTCGAGGGGTTGAAAGATCGTGTTTGATTCGGCTGGGCGATCCACATCCGATGTCGCTCGCACAAGAGAGGTCCTGAAACTATGGGAAGTTAACCCACGTTTGGAATCCAAATGAGGTTTTTTGCCTTCCATGTCTGAACATTCCGTCAAGCTGCGGGGTGGTTTGAGGGTCGGAGGGGAAAAACGCTTTTCATAAAAATGATTAAAGATTGGATTGGACCTCACCGCTCTCCTCGCGGCTGGCGGAAAAAATCCTTATCTTCCTCACTGAGAGAGAAAACGTGCTCCGTTCTCGATCGACGCGAGCAACATGGTGTGGGATGCACGTGATACGTGATTCGGTTATCCACTCGTGATGGGAAACGGCATAGACGGGAGAGCAGCGATGCGCAAATTTGCGGGTTTGGTTTTGGTCTGCATGATTGGATGCTCGAGCGAGCCAGATACGGCCACCTTGCCGGCACCCGTTGCGACTCCCCCAAAATCCCCCGCGACGCAAGCTGCAAGTCTGCGCGAGGCGCGTTCCGTTTTTTCGACCCATGTCGTCAGTTCAGGAGAACTCGCGGGCGCTCCGGAGCCCCCAGATCCCGAACTCTTCGATTTGATTTACTATCCATCGCCTGTAGGTCGCTTGGCCGCTTACGTGACGCCGGACCCGGGCCAAGGGGACAAGCGTCCTGCGATCGTTTGGATCACCGGCGGCGATACCAATTCGATCGGCGATGTTTGGTCACCTCAGGATCGCAGCAATGACCAGTCGGCATGTGCGTTTCGCAAGATGGGAATCGTCATGTTGTTTCCGTCGCTGCGGGGCGGAAACAATAATCCTGGGAAGCGAGAAGGGTTCTATGGCGAAGTGGACGATGTGCTCGCTGCTACCGATTACTTGGCCGCATTGCCGTATGTCGACGCCAACCAAATCTATCTTGGCGGCCACAGCACGGGAGGGACGCTGGCGATGTTGGTCGCGGCTTGCTCCGATCGATATCGAGCGGTATTTTCGCTCGGCCCTGCTGCCGAGGCGGCGCAATACGGCGGTCAATTCGTCTACTGCGATCCGCGAAATGAAAAAGAAATGCGCTTGCGATCGCCCATCCATTGGCTGCACGGTATTCAAACGCCGACGTATGTTTTGGAAGGCGCCGTCAATGGCAACTGGGATGGAGCGATCGATATCATGGCCGCCCGGAACACCAATCCCAAGTTACAGTTCTTTCAAATCCCCAGGCTGGATCATTTCAGCGTCATCGCTCCGGTCACCGAGAAATTAGCGGAGCAGATCGTGAACGGACAGGTCAACTTGAATCAAGAGACTTTTCGCGGTTTGCGGTGACCGGAGACGGTTGCCATTTCCCGATCATGCTTCCTTTCATGGGTGCTAGCTGTAAAGCTTGTTCACCGGGTCTTTTCTATCTAGCCTCGCAACAAACGAATACCGAAATCGGCACGGATGTGGAGGAAGGCGCTTTTTCGAGTGTCGGCGCGCCGACAACTCTCCAGAGCGTTTATGCGATAAACGACTGTCCCCGCGCACCAACGAGCGGGCAATCGACGCGAGAACTAGTCCAATTGGAAACTGACCGTGACCTGTGCCTCGACTTTGACGACTCCCGGAGCGAAAACGCCATTGTCGTCATCGAAACCGACATTGTTTTGGATCCCATTCGCGCTGAGCTGATAATTTCCGTACGGTACCGTTCCAAGACTTCCTTCGACGATCTTGAGGGCTTTTCCGATCTTCTGCCCAACGGCCGCAGCCATGGCTGTCGCTTTCTCCTTGGCGGCCTTCATAGCCATGTCTCGCGCTGTGTCCTTGTTCTCTCGCAGCTTCGATGTTCCAAAGATAACGCCGTTGACCTCGCTCACTCCGGTCTTCAGAACTTCGCTGAAGAAGTCCTCGTATCTTGCAATGTCGGTCAACTTGATGGTCATCATCTTCGAAACCTCGTATCCTCGGAATATACGTTTTCTGACATCGCTTTCGTGATTCGGAAGCGAAGCGGGAATCTCGTCTCGCACCGGATCGTATTTCATCTCGACCGCGATTTGCGCGGTCTGTACGTTCTGGGGGAGTACCGAGAAGCGGCGCGTCAAATCGAGAATTTGCTTGATGCTGTCATCGTTGAGGCGTTTTGCAACCTGAAGGTCCTTGTCCTCTTTTTTGATGGAGAGATGGAGAGTGACTTCATCTGGAGATGTCAAAACACTGGCGTTTCCAGTGACGGTGATCATCGGCAGTTTGTCGATGTCTTGAGACTGCGCGAATGCGGTCAGGCAGATCCACAGTGTGCTCGCGAGGACGAATCTGGATGTCATGGTCTAGGTCTTTCATGGATGGGACGAGAGGGAGATCCGCGGACGGGCAAAGCCCGCCGCCCTGAGGTGGGTGTATGCATTGATATTCTAAGCGAGTCCGGCGTGCAATAGACGCAGCATTCGAGAAATGGAGTTCGCGCGATCACTCCCCGAGAGTCATGTGCAACGAAGTTTGGACAAGTGACGGGTAGTCCGCCCTCGGACTGGTTGCCACCTGGGAGCAACCGAGTTGCCGCAATGTGGCCGTGACGCTGTTCGAGATACTCAGCCAACGCATCGCCGATGCCCGCTCGCCGAGCATTTCCACGGCGCGGGCAGCGATGCGGCTGCTGGTTGCCAGGACGACTGGCGAAGGGGAGGATTGCATGAAGGTCTCCGCATGGGACGGCCATTGCGCTACCGGAACTTGTCTGTAGGCTTCGCAGTCGATCGACCGCGCCGCGACACCGTCAAGGCGATCGAGAAGAAACGGTTTTCCTTCGGGAGCGCGGACGACGGTCGCTCGCTGGCCCGTGACCAACGGTTGCAGTTCACTCCAAAGCGCCTCGGCGCCTGCACCCGTACGAGGAACCAGATCGCAACGGATGCCGAACGGCAGCATCGCATCCGCCGTTGCGTCTCCGACGGCGGCGACGCGTGTTGTCGCCAGCGCGCGGGCGTCGCGTCCTCGCTGGTTCAATCGCGCGAAGAAGCTTCGCACGCCATGCACGCTACTGAACAAGAGCCAATCGGTCTCTGGCAGTGCATCGATCGCGGCATCGAGACTGGCCCAGGAAACGGGAGGCGCGATCTCGATCACCGGAGCGAGCAGACATCGGCCCCCGTGCTCCGCAAATATGTCCCGCAGGATTCGGCCCTGATCGATCGGACTGGTGATGAGGAACCGTGTTTTGAGCAATGGCTGTTCCGTAAACCAGGAACGCTGGCTGGTGGCTCGAACCACATCGCCGACCACGCTGATGACAGGTGGAGTGAACTCGGGATGGGATTGGAGCGTCGCGTCGACGTGCGCCAGCTCGCAGCGTAGAACCTGCTGGTCGGGCCACGAGCATTTCCGAATCATGGCAACGGGCGTGGAGGGAGGCTTGCCCGCCTCGATCAAGCTGCGACTCCATTGGGACGCCGATGCGATTCCCATATAGAGAATCAATGTGCCTGGAAATCGTGCCAGTGCATCCCAGTCCATCGACTCCTCGGATTCCGCGTAACCGTCGGCAGCATGGCCCTGGCCGGTCACCATCGCAATACAGGAGCTCCAGTCCCGGTGCGTGATCGGAATTCCCGTGTAGGCGCTGACGGCCAGCGCGGCCGTGATCCCCGGCACGATTTCGTAGCGAATCCCTTCGGCTTCGAGCCGCTCCGTTTCCTCCGCCGTGCGGGCAAAGACTCCGGTATCGCCTCCTTTGAGGCGGACCACGCCGTGAAAGGTGCGGGCCGCATCGACGAGCAAGTCGTTGATTTGCGATTGTTTCCACGTTCCGCCGTGTCCGCGTTTACCGACGCAGTGTTTCACACAATGTTTCGGTGCGTATTCCAGCAACTCTTCATTGACCAAGCCATCGTACAGAATCGCATCGGCGCGACTCAGGAGTTGCCAAGCGCGAAGCGTGAGCAAGCGAGGGTCCCCCGGTCCTGCGCCCACCAGATAGACCGTGCCAGGCAACTCGGGTGAATGATCGCGATTGCGGTGCGCGTCATGCGTCGGCAATTCACCGAAAGGTGTACTCATCGCGTCTCCGGCTTCCAAAACAGGTCCGCAGGTTGCTCGCGCGTCAACGAATCGCGGTGAATGCGATCGATGCGTCGTTGCTCATCGCGATCCTCGATGCCGGGCGGATACTGTTGGTACTTCGAGGAGGGAAGCGGCAGACTGCTTTGCCCCTCGAGCGTATTCAGCGCTGCGTCCTTGTCCCAACCGACGCTGTGGAGAACCAGATCGCGAACCCAGCCGTCGGGAAGCTTGTCGGCAGGGAGGCCAAAGCGCACGGTCATCTCGTCACCCGCTCCCATGACGACCAATTGGTCATCGTCCGATCGGATCATCGTATCGGTCGAGCCATAGCGCGTGAATTTGCCGCCCAGCGGAGGCCAGGCCGGTACGGTCGAGACCGCGTTGTAATCATACCAATGAGGTTCAAACCAGTTTCGTTTCATCTCGCGGCTGAAGCCGCGGTAGTGCAGATCGGACGACCGCATCGGCAACCACTGCACGCGTAGTCGCGGATCCAACTCGGAGGAAACAGAATCCGAATCGCTGCGGGGAATCGGGACCGATTTGCCGTAACCCAAACGAATTCGATCCCAAAAGATCTGGCTCGAGTGCTCGATCCGAATGCGGTGATCCTCGGTTGGGAAAACGCCCGTGAGCGGGACCACGATCGTCTTGGGCTTTCCGCCGGGGAATCCCGTAAACGGTATGACCTCGCCGAATTCGCCGTTGGGTTGCACGGTCAGCAATCGCGGCGGGGCAGGAGGGTCGAGGTCCGGATTCTGGTCGATGCCGATATTGAGCGAGGTATCGGTGGGATAGATCCAACCGGTCAGCACCAATTGGGCCTCCCGCGACGTATCGACATCGCCGAAGTCGATTTCGAGATAGCCCTTTTCGGCGAGTCCCTGCTTGCGCAACTGCGCGAACGGGATCGCATACGTCCCATCGATCTCCGTTGCCTGCTCCGTCCAGTCCCGGCCATGAGCATCGGTCGCTGACTTCGGTGCAGTGAGTTGTTCATAAATCCACAAGGCTGGCTCCGCGATGGTCGGCGGGCCGACTTTCTCGTTGGAGTGGACTTCCACATGGGCTGGGTGATCGACGCTCATGAGGGCCACGTGGTCAAAGTAGGCCGTCTCCCAAAGCTCCTCGGTGATGCGCAGTTCGTAGGCGTCCTCCAACGGTTGCATGAATTGCCCGGGGATCAGCAGGTACTCCCAGCGTCGATCCGGGAGCACCTTGCCCTTCGCGATCTGCAGGCCCAGGGGTGCGTTCCAGAGGAGATCGGTGACCAGTTTCCACGAAGTTCCATCCCAACCGTAGAGGAATGGACAAGACCCGATCAGGACTTGTTTCTCTTCGAGGATCGAGTTGTTTTTGGGGTCGATGATGCCTTGGGTCAGTCCATTGACGAACGTCAAACGGAGCGAGTAGGCACGATTCGGTCCCAGGCCAAAGTGAACGGCGTCTTCTTCGATGACTCGGGCTTGGTAGCCGAACGGGCCAAAGATCTCGACGGTCGATCCGACGGCGTATTGGTTGTTTCGGCCTCCACCGTTTTCATCGCTGATGCCTTTCACGCGGTAGACCAAGTAATTGCTTCCTTCGACAGGGTTGGGGACCATGACAATCGGCACGCCGCCGTCGATGCTTGCAAGATCAAGCCATCCGTCCGCGTTGGGATCTCCCGCGCTGACGGGGACCCTGGTCGTTGGCTCGTTGGAAAACGAGGTCAGCGGGAGGGTTTGAAAGGTCCATCCCCCTTGATTGAGCCGCAACTGGACGCCGTTGCGATTCGACTCGATGAGATCGAGCCGCGCGTCATGATTCCAATCGAGCGCGACGAGGGTACCGCGATCCGAGTCGAGTTGCTGGTGAAACGTCGGAACGACGTTTTTTCCGGGATCGGTTTGGGTGGCAAGGAGCGCGTTGCCTGCCCAATCCCAGGAATAGTTATTGTCGAAATCGCCAAAAGCCAACGAGCCAGATCCGGCCATGCGATTCCATCCTTCACCTTGCAGCTCGCGAAAACGGAACTGACCGTGCTGAATATTCTCCAAGACGCCGAAGCGATCGCTGAGGGCCAGCACGATATCCAGATCGACGTCGCGATCGTAATCGACAACCGCCATCGCGGTCACTTGAAGGCTCGGCTCGGGGAGCAGGCTGACGGCGTTGACGTCTCGAAACCGGCGGTTGCCGGTATTCTCGCGCAACTGCAGTTTTCCATCGGCGATGATTGCCAGATCCAGATCGCCGTCGGCTTCCCAATCGATGGGGGAGATCGACGAGACTTTGCGCAGATCCGATAACCCAACATCGTCGCTCAGGAAGTCCCATTGAGGTTGGCCATCGACGGGTGGGGTGAATTGGAGAACCGCGATTCCCTCCTCGCCGTACAGGAGCAGATCGCGAATGGTTTCATGGCGCATCGAGGCGGTGATTTGGGATTCCCGGTTGTTGGGATCCGAGGCCGAGGGCGCGACGGTTCCGCGATGGGCATCGACCGCGAACAGATCGGCTGCAACGACGCCGAGAATGGGGTTGTTGAGTTCCTTGCGAGCCAGTTCCTTCCATCGCCATTCATCGGACATGGCTCCGAGACGGATATCGCGGTCGCTCCAGACGAGAAGTTCGGCTCGGGTGTCCACATTCCAGTCGAACCACTTCACTCCAAGGCATCCGTCGACATCCAAGCGATGCGTTTTGAAGCTGGGCGGGAGAGTTTTGCCGGCGGTCGATTGTCGTTGCTGAAGCATGCGCGCGATATTGTTGAGGTCCACGAACGCCAGTTCGCTGATCTCGATGCTTTTGGCGTCGGCTTTGCTCCCTTCGGTGAACTTGGCTTCACCCACCCAGCCGATCAAGATTCCGAGGGCTTCGTCGAGATCTTGTTTGCCGACGGCGACGGCGCGCCGCAGGTCGCTAAGATCTTTGGGCCGTCGCTCCATTTTCCATTTCCATTCGAAAGGTTCCAGCAGTTCAGCGAGCGGTTCGACCAGATCGAGAGCGGCGGGGTCCTTGGCCTGGACGAGCCGTTGGATCAGGAGGCACAACAGATAGATGTTTCGAGGATTGGCTTGGTGGACTTTTCGAAGCGGTTCGATGGTTTGATCCAGGGCTTGAGGATCCACGCCGCTCATGACTTCCGCGGAATTGTTGAACTGCGTCACGATGAAGGCATTGGTTGGAAATTTTGCAACGTACTCCTTCAGCTTGGTGAACAGTTTGGCTTGTTCCTCGTCGGCGATGATCGGGTTGGCCGCAGAGAGCACGGATATCCATCGTGCATCGCGCAGGACATCGAGTTGGTAAGCGATCGGGTCGTCGGGTCGGAGATCGCGATAGGCGCGGATGGCTTGTTCACTTCGTTCGAACAGGATCGGCAGTTTGGCGCGGATCGCTTCGACGTCGTTCTTCGCATCCTGAGCCAGATCGACGTGGTATTTGACGTTCGCGAGAGCGGCGATGGCTGCATTGCGGATGTAGGCCGGTTCGTCGGGAGTTGTCTTGCGAAGCTCTTCGTAGAGCCTTTCGGCTTCGTCATATCGGATGTTTTCCAGGGCTGCCGCGGCGCGGACTGCCTTCTCGTAGGATTCGCCTGCGGCGGTTTGTCCTGCGCCCGATTGCCCTCGAGGGGCATTTCGATTTGCAAGCCACCATCCGATTCCTCCGACCGCAGCGAGCGCTGCGACGGACAAAACCAGCGTCCACAGCCCGCTGGATCGAGGAGATTTGTTCATGATCCTTCTTCGATGGGAGAGAGAGGTACGGTTTGGATTTGACTCGGTTCGATGCAGATTTTGATTTCGGGCATAGTCAAGGCATGGTTCCGCAGCGCCTTGGGCTCAATCGTCCCGTGCGCCAAGATCAATCGCAAGTGGTCAAAATGAACGAGTTCGTCCCAGACCGCAGGGTCGACGTCGCAACGTTGGATGTCCAGGGCGACGATCTGCGGAAAGAGCGCGACCAGATGCACGAACTCAAGATCAATTTTCGTATCCTTCGCCACAACGACTCGAACCGATTCCCGCGCCGCCCGAGGCAAGCTGCGCAGTATTTTCAATTTCTCGGTCGTCGTTTTATTCTGGGTGATGAGAACCACTTGTTTTGGCCAACTCGGCGACATGATATAGCTCTGCCCATCTTCGCTCGGCTCAAGGGAAACCGTCCTGCTTTCTTGCGATCTGCCTAGCGTCGCCAAGTAGAAGATATAGGCGGCAACGGTCATCACCAGCGCGAATGAATGAATACGGCCGTAGCTGTTGTCATCGATCGCTTTGAGTCCCGACGCCACGATGGCGAGAATCGTCATCGCGATCACCAGGGCGAGGGCGATCGTCTGCTTCGGAGATCCGCGCCGAATGATGGAGCTGGCCATCTAGGATTTCCCTGCTTGAGCACAGACGAAGCCAACCTGCCAGCTTACATCGACATGGTGACGGGCCGCAGCGGAATACACAACAGCGGCAACAGCAGGGTTGTCCAGCCTAGGATCTGTCGCGGCCATCCAAGATTCACCTCGTCGTTTCGGCTCGGCGGATGCGGAATCCCCATCAACGACACTAACAGGAGCATCACCACAAACAATCCTTGTTTATAGACGATTGTTCCGTAAATCACATAACCCACGCAACCCGCGTACGCGCACCAGCTGAAAATTCGAGAGCGACGCCCCAGCAGCCCGAATATCACGTGCCCCCCGTCGAGTTGGCTGATTGGGATCATATTCAGGCCTGTTACGAGCAAACCGACCCAAGCGGCCATCAGCAAAGGGTTCATATCCGTATTGGCGATCCCCGGTTCTCCCAGATAGGACATGGGAATCGCGGTTGGGGAAGCGAACCATTCCGCGAGGAATTGAATGAAGACCGGTTGTCCGAACACAAACGCGGGTTCGGAACCAGACCGGAGGGGTAATTCGATGAGCAACCCGGCAATCGCTACCGGGATGGCTAAAACCAAGCCTGCCAGCGGGCCCGCGATTCCGATATCGAAAATCTGACGTCGGTCCGCTTGTCGACCGTCCATCAGGATCACCGCGCCGCACGTACCGATCGGGCTGATGGGAAACGGAATGAACAAGGGAGGGGTCGAACGAATTCCGTAGGCGCGGGTCACCACGTAATGCCCCAGTTCATGGGCGCCCAGAATTGCCGTCAGCGACAACGAGAATAGGAGCCCGGGCATCCAGTTGGCCAGAACCGATCTCCGCACCTCGAAGAGGGAATTCTGGTCCCAGGCTTTCTCCAGAACATCCATCGGCGACCATGCGGTCAAACCGGCCCACGTCATGGAGGCGATCGAGGCGAGCAACAGAATCATTGGGACGCGCCAGCGGCGAAACCACATCTTGGTCGGCGAATTTGAGCTCAGCGCGGTCGGTTCCATTGGGACGGGCGGGTCCAAGCGGAATTCGAGCGACTGAAGGGTTTGGTCCGCGCCCGGCGCGAGTTTGGGGGGGGCTTGCGTTGGATCATTCGCCATAGTGCGGATTATCGTCTCCTATCCCGCGAGAAACAGCAAGCCACTATGCTCGCCGCCGAAGCTTCTCGCGAGCGCGGGAGAGGAAGGGTCCGATGCTGTTCTCCGCCATCCCCAGATGGTTGCCGATCTCTCGATACGATTTGCCCTCGAGGTGGAACATGCGAATTGCAGAGGCCTCCGCGTTCGAAAGTCCCTGAATCGCTTCCGGGGAACTCCAATCCAGGGCGTTGATTGTCCCGGGAGTGCCAGTGGCAGGGTCCTGCAAAGCATCCAACTCGATCGAGGAACGCGTCAACACGGCACGGCGTCGCACGAGCTGTTTCATGACGGTTCTTCGAGCAATCACGACCAAATAGGTGGCCAGAGAGCTTTCCCCTCGGAATTGCCGCAGGACGGCGCAATCTCGGTCGAGAAAGGCCAAAAAGACGTCCGCCACCAAATCCTCGGTCGTCGCGTCGTCCAACGGGATCCGGTACGAGCTGGACAGCTGTTTTACAACGTGCAGAATCAGTCCGACGTAGCGTTCGCAGAATCCGCGCCAAGCCTCGTCGCTTCCGGCGAGGCAGTCATTGAGAAGTTCGCGGTCAAGGTTGGAAAGGGCCACAACAATTCCGAGTTAAAATGCTTTGTGGTCAGAGGAATTGCCTCATCGAGCGCGGGGTGGCCAATGAAATCCTTCCTTTGACCTGCCATCAATATTAGGTGGTGGGTTCTCGCCCATCAAGGGAAATCAGGTTGCTTGACACCCCCAAAAGTAGCGCCTACCATGCCTGGATTCCTGGGAGTTCGCCCAGTTTTTGTTGAATTCGCTGGACCGTCCGGTCCGATGGAACGGTCGAAAGGATTCCTGTATTTATAGGAAAGGTTCGTGTCGCCATGACTCACGTTGTCACCCAGCCTTGCGTCGGTTGCCGCTATACAGATTGTGTGGTTGTCTGCCCTGTGGAGTGTTTCTACTCCGGGGACAAAATGCTTTACATCCATCCCGAAGAGTGCATCGATTGCGAGGCCTGCGTCGCTGAATGCCCTGTCGAGGCAATTTTCCATGAAGACAACGTTCCTGCGGAATGGAAAAGCTTCATCGAACTCAACGCCGAAATGGCTCCCAAGAGCACGGTGATCACGGAAAAGCAGAAGCCGCTGGCTGACTCCTAATCCATGGCTTGGAAAAAAAGGTTGCTTGCCAACGCGGGGCTTCTCCCCGCGTTTTTTCATTCTGCGCGGTCGCTAGTTTCTTCTCCCTCTCGACGCCACCGTGAGGAAGATCATGATCGCGACCAGGATGGGCAACATGCAGGTGCAGAAAGTACCGAAAAGGGTCGCAACAAAATTGGGTGTGGTCGGCGGCGACGCGGGGGGGACGTT
This sequence comes from Planctomycetota bacterium, assembly GCA_046342615.1. GTDB lineage: Bacteria > Planctomycetota > Planctomycetia > Pirellulales > Pirellulaceae > JBKCUI01. The sequence continues at coordinate 18,384 of JBKDPB010000124.1, forward strand.
CGCTGGGATGAACACGGGCGGCACCGGCTTGGAATCGTTGCGATGGGATGTCATGAAGCCGGTGACTGCGTTGTTGTTTGGCGTGGCGAGCGCCTTGAGGATTTCACCCGCATCGACATCCTTGAGCGCGTTGAGGAGTTCGAAATCCGCCTCGCTTGCGCCTGCATCTAGGCCGTTGTTCTCAGCCAGAATTTCCACAATCGCGTTGCTCAGGGCTGCTTCGTCGTCGGCGCGTCGGTAGCTGTGGACGCGGGTCGCGAGGGAATGGGAATTTGGCATATTGACGCCGATGGCATCGACCACCAAACCGCGAGACAGCACATCGGGCAGATACTGCTCCAAGAGTTCCTTATCGGTCGCTTCCCCGTCGGTCACGACGATCAAACGATAGGTGCCGTAAACCGCCTTTGCCCGCGCTTGCAACAATTGGTCCGCGGCGATTCGCATGGCTTCGCCGAGCGGAGTGCCGCCGCCGGCCGAGATGCTTTTTACTTTGGCCTGCGCTAAGTTCTTGTCCAGAGGCCCGAGGGGGACGAGCCAATGATTCGCGGCCTTGGCACCGTTGAGCAACAGGATCCCCACCTTGGTGCTTTCGGGGATCTGTTCGATGACTTGGGTGAGAGCCCGCTTGGCCCCATCCATTTTGCGAATCCTCGTCCCCTGCATCGACTCGTTCATCGATCCGGAATCGTCCAGGATAATGACGACGTGATCCGAGGCAGCGGCGATCGGCGTTGCGGAGCCCAGGTTCGCAAGGATAAAGCCTGCGGTGCAAAGGGCGACAGAGCGAATCCACATAGTGACCTCTAGAAATTAAAGTCGGTGGGGGCCAAGGCTTCCGGATTGACCTTCACGATGCGAAACTCGACGCGCATATTCTCTTTGGCCTCTTCCATGTTTCGGGGCTTGGGAATGATGGGTTCGAGGATCCCTGCACCGACCGGTACGATCTGCGAGAGGTCGACGTTGATTTTCGATTCCTGGGCGTATTGTTCGAGCGATTTCTTGACGGCTTCGGCTCGAGACTGAGACAGATTCATTGCGGCCTGCATGGTCACCATGGGATCGACGGAACCGCCGCCAAACGTCCCGGCGCGGACCATCTCGACGACTTCCTTGGTGTTGTTCAGGTCGAGTGGCTTTCCGTTGATGAAGTATCGGAAATTGCCTTGCTGGCCGACCTGCTGGATGACCCCTTTCGCCATCCCGGCTTTGACCAGGTCGACCAGTGTCTTGGTGGGGTCTGCATGTCCGCGAATGACGACTCGGGCATTGCCGAACTGGCTGGCCTGCTTGAGAGCTCTCAAGAACTCAGCGCCGTAACGATCGGTCGAGAAATTTTGTTCATTGGGTTCGAAATTGATCGAGAAGCTGACGATGGTGTTGGAGTCCAGGTTCTCGCCGAGGAACAGATCCGTCGCTTCGCCGGTGGGGGTAAACCGTTCAACCGCTTTGGGTTCGACGTACTCGATCCCTGCGATCTTCGCGATGTCCTTGTAATCAAAATCGTTCGGTTCAAAGCCGGCGCGAACCGTGGCATATTTCCACTGCGTTGCCAGATTGACGGCCCGCGACATGGTCTCGTCGAATCCGCTAGCGTTCGACTTCTGTTTGAAGAATGCGATCTGACCCGGCAGGCCTACGAATGAGCAATCCAAAAGCAAGCCATGGACATCCCCTTCCAGGGTGGGAAGGACACTGGGTCCGTAAATGCGCTGCGACATGGCGAGGATTTGCTCGTACTCCTTGGCCATCTTGCTCGATTCCGAGTAGGCCTTGCGCATGGCAACGAGTTGTTCGGTAGCCTTCAGATACCCCGCCACAAATTTCTTCACCCAGTCTTTGTTGGCGTCGTACCAATCGCGTCGCACCGCATACCCGTCCGCGATGGAGCGGCTCATTTGCACCGTGCTGTTGACCACGCGCGCTCCGGCCACGGTTCCCTCCGCCCCCGAGCCTTCGGTCTCCAGGCCGCTGGTCAAGCCGATCATGTCGGGAGTGACCACACAGCAGGCATCGATGGAGGGATCGCGACGAAACGCTTCGGCGGGGCCATCGGGGCCCGTGATGTCTTTGGTCCAGACGATCTCGACGTCGCTTCGCCCCAACCCGGCGGCGATCAAGGAGTCGTACAGCAAGCCGACGTGGGGGCCTCCCTGTTGGCAAGCGACTTTCTTGCCTTTCAAGTCATTGAGAGTTCGAATCGTTTTGCGGGCGACGATGTGATCCCCAGCGCTCCAGGACAACTGGAGGATGACGACCGGTTTGGTGCGAGGGTCTTGGCCTACGACCTCACCTGCCAGACCGATCATATGCATCGTGCCTCGCAGCATCGGAGATTTGCCGCTCAGGTAATTGCGGACCTGGCCGACGAAATCGTCGCCGGGCTGCAATTGCATGTCCAAGCCGAGTTTTTGATACGTCGATCCCGGCTTGGTCTTCAGGTCCCCGTTGGCCAGAAACGTCGCGATGTCTCCACCCCAAAAGATGAAGGGGACATTGACAGGGCCCGGAGCGACCGACTCCACACGCACGGGGCCGACAAGATCCGAGAATTTCTCCTGAGCGATCGCGGTACGGGTCGGCAGCAGGACGAGCCAAGCCCCCAACAACGCGACAGCCACGACACGCTCACCCCACAATCGCATGGTCTGGTGCATTCTGGATATTCCTCATGGGGATAGTAAAGAAGGAGGTTGAAATGGGAACCAGGATTTATCGAATGCCCATCGACTCCAGGAGGCGGATTTCCGCTACCATCTGGGCGCGTTCTTCATCGGAAATATCGGGATCGGGCAGCAGGGATCGCCTCGTGCAGTTGATGAGTGCCTGCAGGGTCTGGTAACGGCGGGTCTGCTTGATGGCGGGTTGGAGGAAGTCTCGCACGATCGCTTTCAGCTCCATCGCATCTTTGGGCGGGATGGCTTTAAACTGGCTGCGAAGCGCCGAGTAGCCCGCCGAGGAGAAATCTTCCTCGAGCCCCTCGCGGTCCAACCAGTCTACCAATTCCTCATCCGCCAGCTTGGTCGGTCCGAGCATCCACCGAATGAAATCCTTGCGATCCTCGCCGACGGGATCGAGCACGGGAATGATCAAATCGCCCACGCGGCCCGGGCGTCGAATGTCGGGTGAAAGAAGGTGGATTCGGGCGGTCATCAACAACCAGATGACTCTCCCTCGCAATTTCGTATCGCTCATCATCGCCTGGATTTTGCCGGTGAGCCGCCGTTCGGTTTCATGCGCACCCTCGCCAACACTTCCGAATTGGGTGTCCGCCTCATCGACGAAGATCACAACCTTTTCCAACGCCTCGAGCACGCGTCGGAGGCGTTCGAAGATCACATCGGTTTGCCCGAACCACTGGCTGCGAATATTTTTCAGGACCAGCACCGGAATGTCCAACTCGGCCGCGACGGCCTCAAAGATAAAGGTCTTGCCACCGCCGATCGGCCCTGCGATCGCAGCCCCCGGCAACGCGCGATCATCCGGCAGCTTCATGCGAGGGATCAAGTAGGTGTGAAGGAAATCCTTGAGCTTCGAAAACCCCACACAATCCTTGAGCGTGTGTACCGGTTTCTTGAACTCGATCACATCGTCGCCGAGCTGGGACTGGATGAACTGTTCGACCTGTCGCGTCGTGTCTTGCCGCTGGATCGGTTCCTTGGAATAGTCGGAGGCCAACAGCAGTTGCCTCATGGCATGAATCGAAAGTCCCGCCGTGGCATCGGCGACCATTTCGATGGAGTCCGAGATCGCCTTGTTGCCCGAGTTCCCGGTATGCCACTGAGCGTAATGCTTGCGACCAGCCAGATCGGGCGAAGGAATTTCTACCGACAGGACCTGAGGCAGCCGGGCAACGCGAGGATGGATCAAGCTGCGGGATTCCGCCAGCAGGACGACGTTGTCTTTTCCATTGAAAAATGCGGGATCACCGAACCAATCGGTGACGATCGTAATACGTCGCAACTGGGCGTCGTTCATGCGTGCGACATCGCCGTCACCGGATGGGATCAAGATGTCTGCCCCTTCGA
>JBKDPB010000125.1:0-19568 GCA_046342615.1 Planctomycetota bacterium
GGCGACACTTGGCGGGGCGACACTCGAGGGTTCGACTGCCGGGCTCGGGGGAGCAATCGTCGAGTTGGATGGTGCAATGGTGGAGCTTGCCGGCGGGGTGACGACCTCGGAGGAGGGAGAGGACGAGGGGGCTCCCGCATCGAGCGGGGCCGACATGCTGGAGCTTGTCCCGGGATCCGCTTCGATATCCAATTTTTCCGGCCGATACCAGCGGCACGCCAGGGCGCAGACGAAAATCCACAGCAGGACGGCAACCGCAGTGATCCGGGTGAACAAATCCCCCGCTTTCACGCCGAAAGCGCTTTGTCCACCCATCCCACCGAGGGCACCGGTCAACCCGCCACCCTTGCCCCGTTGGAGCAGGATGATGCCAATGATGAAAAGGGAAAGGAGAAAGAGCAAAGGTCCAAAGATGAATTGCGACAAGTCGCCCAACGGCAAAAACACGTCCGGTCCCCTTTTTTGTGTACAAGACTCGACCCGATACCGGGATCCCTCCCGCCAGGGGACCGAGCATACACGACCTCCCAAGATTTGTTGAGGCATGTCGCCGCAGTTCGAGTGCAAATCAACCGAATTTTTCTGAGGTTGAGCCCATGTTTCTGGCAAAACCGTCCGGAAAAACGTGATCATTTCGCAGGAAAAGAGGGCTAGCTTTTTGTTCCAGGGGCTGGTTGACACCCATGGCAACTCTGCTACCCTTCCAACTTGTCTAAGTTACGCAAAGCCCTTAATCCGCAAACTTTACCAGGGAAAATTGATCGCTGGCAAGGTTGGTCGCACGGGTGGGATGACGAGGTAAAGTCAAAGCTCGATCCAAGAATCAAGATGTGCAGCGAGGAGTTTTGCGTGGATCACGTTTCTTGTTCTCTCGGGAGGAAGTGTCGAATGGTTAGAATGCGTTTGGCCGGTATGGCCTTGACTGCCATGGCTGTGGCGGTTTTCAGTTCATCTGCGATGGCCGATTGCGGCGGTCGCTTGTTCGGTCGCCATCATGGCAATGGCGATTGCGGCGCGTCGAGCTGCGGCGGCGGAAGCTGTGGCGGTTCCGATTGTGGTGGCCGAGTAGGTCTCCTGGCTCGATTGCACTCGAAGGCTGCTTCGCGTTGCTCGGGTGCTGCTAGCTGCAGTGCACCAGCACCAGCACCTTCCTGCGGCGGTTCCGACTGCGGTGGTCGCGTAGGTCTCCTGGCTCGCTTGCACTCGAAGGCTGCTTCGCGTTGCTCGGGTGCTGCAGCTGCGAGCTGCTGTGCTCCAGAGCCAGCCCCATCCTGCGGCGGCAACTCCTGCGGCGGCGGTTTGCTTTCCAAGCTGCGAGCTCGCAAGGCTTCGCGCTGCGGTGGCAAGGCAGCTTCCTGCTGTGAACCCGCTCCTGCGTGCGGTTGTGCTGCCCCAGCTCCTAGCTGCGGTTGCGATTCCGGCTGCAACTCCGGCTGCAACTCCGGCTGCGGATCGACCGCTTCCTCCGATTGCGGATGCAACGGTGGCGTTGTCGAAGCAGCGGCTCCATGTGCGAACTGCGGCGGCACCGTCGATGCCGGTGTTATGGAAGTAACCCCCTCGGTTCCTCCGGCACCCGCTGGTGCGTAGTCACAGGAATTTTTCCTGATCGTGATGCAAAAAGGCCTGGGGGCTTCCCAGGCCTTTTTCTTTTTCTAAAACGGGTCCTGTCTCGCTCGACGCGCGCAGTGAACCACGCTTTCCGAATCAGACGCGGAATCGCCCGATCATTTGGATGTAGAGGTCCATCAGGGCGAGGTCCTTCAAAAAGCGATCTTCCCGCGGCTCATCGAGCCCTCGATCGCTCTCGGAGGATTCCTCCTCGCTGCCCGCTTGGATGAACGAATCCATTTCCGCTACCTGAACCACTGCGAGCGAATCGACGATCCGAATTCCGTCTGCTGCACGGAGGGCTAGAATCTCCGGCTCATGATCGGCAACTCGCACCACGCTCTCGATGCGAAGCCATGCGTGGTCGTGCTCTGGTGCCGCAAGCATCACCGAGAACTCGCTCCGGAAACCATTCGACAGCACGTCCGCTCCCGATCCTTGCGGGGAGGTCGTGGTGAACAGGGTGAAATTCGCCTGCAATTCGCTCCAGGTGAGGGGAGCTGGATGCATAAAGCCCCAAGGATTGAGTACCGTGAACCGCCCTGTGCTGCGATTGTAACCGGTGATCGAGTAGGCGTGGCTGCCTACCAGACCGCTTGATACGCTCGGCTTGGTTCCGGTCGTCACCGCGAGTCCGCTATCGAGTGCGCTGATCAGCGTCTGTTGTGTTGCAGTGGCAAAAGAATAGTTGGTCGAGTTGTATCCAAGGATTTGGAAGTTGACGTTCGCCATCCATCCGCCTTCGATTCCAGCATACGAATTGGTGCCGTCGCGGCCTGCCCGTTGCGTTTCGTTCCATTGCGCATACGCTTTCTCGGCCAAGCCGATCCAGAGGACCGTGGAGGCGTTGGTTGCCGAGAAACCGTAACCTGCGTAGGCAAGGATTCCGCCCGATTGGGTCGGGAGTCTGCGATCCACGGTCACGTAATCCGCGGTTGCCGCTCCGCTGCTATTGCGTCCAAAGAATCGAACCGTAAAGGTTCCATCTCCATTGTCGTCGAAGATGTCTCGAATGGCCTGTTGGCTTCTGCCAGCAATCGATCCCAGCGCTGCGATGAAATAACAATCGCCGATCATCCCTTGCTTTGCGTCCGCAAGGGTGGGGCCGACATTGAACAGCGTGCCGGTCGATCGCGTGTACCCAGTGGCTTGTCCCGCGAGCGCTGGCACATCGACCCCCAAGAACCACTTGTCGACCAGCTTGTTGAGCAAGCTCGAGGATGCGCCTGCAGCCAGGTTGCCCGCGGCTTGCCCCTGGAACTTCAAGTTCGCGGGGTTGTCGGTTACGGTATTGCGAGCCAAGCCTCGGACATGGGCGGGCATGACATACTGCGTGCTGCTGACGAGGGTTCGCAGGTCGGCCAACTCCGTCGCATCGACCACGGAGTCGCTGCCAACGGACCGCAGTAACGCCATGACCTCGGTTCGGTCGAGTAACTGATCGACGTAGTAGGTTTGCACCAACTGCGAGAGAGCAGCGTTTTGGAACTGGCTCGATGGGGCCGTGATGCTGATGGAGGCTGTTGCGGAAATCGAGCCGGTCTGGGCGCGGACGCTGGCGGAACCTGCAGTCGATCCAGCCGTGAACAATCCGCTCGAGGAAATGGTGCCACCCGTCGCGCTCCACGTCACTGACGGAGTGTTCGACATCGTCTGGCCGAATTGATCGATTCCTGCGACCGTGAGCTGACGCGTTTGGCCGGTCTGAATCGAGGCCGTGCTTGGAGTCACTTGCAGCGATGTGAGGGTGGCGGTCGCAGCCACTCGGAGTTTCCGCGTCGCACCCCCGCTGGCGAAGGTGAGTTCATAGGTTCCAGCTCGTGTAAAATCGATCGTCGCAGTTCCGCCACTCATCGCAAGTGTTGCCGAACCGTTTGTGGGTGCCGTGTTGACCGTCATCGTTACCACGGGTGAGCTAGAGACGACTTGGCTTGTCGAGTTGACAATTCGCATCTCCACTCGAAGCTGTCGTCCACTGAGAGGTACGGGCGTTACCTCGCCCAAAACGTTCCCCGAAGTGTCACGCACTTGAAGACTTGTGGTCACCGCGGGAGCCGCCACCACTGTGACTTGTACCGTGGATCGGATTCCTCCAATCGCCGCAGTGACGGATCCCACGCCCGGCGATTGCATCGCGGTGAACAAGCCGCTCGTGGAAATCGTTCCTCGTACCGCGGACCAAGTAACCGCCGTCGTCGTCGACATCGCCATCCCGAATTGATCGAGTCGACTGGCCGTGAATTGTCGGGTTTGGCCTGCCTGGACCGAGATGCTACTCGGGCTCACCGCCAGAGAGGTCAGAACGGGATTCACGCGGAACTGTACTCGCCTCGTGAACCCATTGGCTTGAATCGCGAGGTTATATGTGCCGACTCGATTGAAGATAATGGTTGCTCGCGATCCCTGCATCGTTGTGCGAACTGTGCCGCCGGCAGGTCCAGACATGATGGTGCAGGTAACATTCGAAGGTGTAGCCAGCGCTACACCTTGTGAACTGACCGGCTGGATGGTCAGGGGAGCTCGGTCGCTCGAAATATCGACCAGAGCGCCATCCTGGAGCACGCGTCCCGAGCTATCGATCAAATCCAAACGCGCGCTGGATCTCACGCTTTGAACGGCGAGTTGTACGGTCTGGTTGCCGACGCTGGCTTGGAGGCTGTAGCTGCCTTCCTGTTGGCTGAAATTGAAACGGGTAAATTCGCCTTGCGCACTCTGAGTCATCGTTGCGTTCGGCGGACCTCCTCGAAGAGACCAGACCGGTGTCGGCGTCTGGGAGAGAACCTGACCGAATTGATCCCTTCCTTGGATTCGGAAGACTGGATCTGCCTGAGCGGTCGTGAACCCGCTCGTCGGGTTGATCACTTGTCCATCCGCGGTGAGAACTTGAATCGAGGTGAGTGCGGGTTGGACCGTCAATCGCGACGTGGAGGATGCGGTCAGCCCGCTGCCGTCAACGGCCGTCGCCATGATCTCGTATTCGCCCGCACGGTCGAATCGCAGGGTGGTGTACTTGGCCGCATTGGAGTTGTTGGCCGAGAAGGAAACGTTCGAGCCCGAGGGTGACCGGATCACCGACCACCGATAGACCAGCGTCTGCTCGCCCGACGGGTCCGCCGCCAGGACCGAAGCCCGAGTGGTATTGCCCGCAATGACATTTCCAGTCGCGAACGAAACGGATCGAACAATACGCGGAGCAACGCTGCCGAGACCTAAGGCGTTCGCCTGGGGAGTCCCATACTCGGCCGCAACGTCGTTTTGCGAGGCGGTGTGCAATCGGGAGGACGTGAAGGCATCGAGCCCGAGTTCGATCGCATCGATCGCATTCATCAATCGAGCTTCGAGCTGCTCCAAGTGAAGGGGCCGGGATCGCCTTGATTGCGACGATGTCTCCTTGGAATCTTTTGGGGTGCGATGATTCATTTTCGGCCTGGAGCGATGCATGACGCGTGGGGGAACCACGTAGGTGCCCAAGGCAAGAGTAGGTCGAAAAGTCCCGGGCTTCCCGCGGGTCTTGAGCTCGATTCGCAATTGAGATCAAAATCGATGAAGGAATAATCGCTACAACCAGAACCCCAAGAACGTTGCTATAATTCGAAGATCGCGGTTATTCACGGTTTGATTCGCCCCAGGGTAGGACGGCCAATGACTCAAGAAAGCCAGCACGAGCGGGTCATTATCTACACCGATGGAGCCGCCGAACCCAACCCAGGTCCGGGGGGATATGGAGTGGTGTTGATCGCGGGGAGCCATCGCAAAGAGCTGTCAGGCGGTTTTCGGAAAACGACCAATAATCGCATGGAATTGATGGCGGTCATCGTGGGGTTGGAGAGCCTGAAACGCCCTTGCCGTGTCACGCTCTACAGCGACTCGAAATACGTTGTGGACTCCGTTTCTCGGGGCTCGGTGATGCGATGGCAAAAGAAGAACTGGTATCGGGCACCCGGCGAGCGAGCGAAGAACGTGGATCTATGGAAACGCTTCCTCGAGGTCTTTCAAAAGCATCAGGTCGAGTTTCGATGGGTAAAAGGGCATGCGGGGATCCTCGAAAATGAACGTTGCGATGAATTGGCAGTCGCTGCGGTGCAAGGGTACGATCTCGCGGAGGATACCGGCTACATCGAGGAATTGAAGTTAACGCAATCGCTAGCCGCCGACTCGAAACCTGGCGATTCCTCCCCGTCGGAATCGACGCTCGACTCAATCCATCATGAAAACGGTCAGTGCCGAAAATGCCAGACGGCGTTGATCAAGAAGGACACCAAGAAAAAGGCGCCGCAACCCGGCCAAGCCTTTTGTTACGATTGGTATCTGTTTTGTCCCGGTTGCGGAACCATGTACATGGTGGAAGCCGCCAAACGCACGCTTTGAAATAATATGACCAAGACGATCGGCCTTGTCGCGCTATCGATCATTTCCGCTGTATCGTTGATCGTTCCCCCGAGCGCGGTCGGCCAAGGGATTCCCATGGTGGATCTCAACGAGCAAACCGATCTTCAGGTCGTTGTGGATCGCGAGCCCGGGCAATACCTTGGGCATCCAACGACCGTTCTGTTGGAAGATGGAAATACCATTCTGTGTGTCTATCCTGCAGGGCATGGAAAAGGACCTATCCGCTACAAGAGGAGCGATGATGGCGGCCAAACGTGGTCCGACCGCTTGCCGACGCCTTCTTCCTGGGAAACATCCAAAGAAACTCCGACCATCCATCGAGTCGTCGATGCGCGGGGAAAAAAACGCTTGATTCTTTTCAGCGGACTGTATCCGGTTCGCATGGCGCAGAGCGACGATGATGGCCAGACGTGGTCGGAATTGAAACCCGTCGGCGAATGGGGAGGAATCGTAGCGATGGGGTCCGTGATCCCGATCGCGTCTTCGCCAGGTTCCTATCGCGCTTTCTTCCACGACGATGGTCGATTCTTTGCCAGCAAGCCATCGGTGGAGAAAGGTCGATTCACGTTGTACGATTCTCGGTCCGACGACGGCGGCATGACGTGGTCCGCACCACGCTCATTGCAAAGTTCCTCCGACGTGCATTTGTGCGAGCCCGGCGCGGTCTTCTCGCCCGATCAACGCGAGATCGCACTCTTGCTCCGCGAGAATCGGCGGCAACGCAATTCGCACATCATCTTTAGTCGCGACGAAGGTGGAACATGGAGCCAGCCGGTGGAGCTCCCAGACTCCCTCACCGGTGATCGCCATGTGGCCAAGTATCTTCCGGACGGGCGTTTGTTCATTTCTTTTCGTGATGTGCCTCGGGCTGGGAATGAGTCGCGGACCAAGGGGGATTGGGTTGCGTGGGTCGGTACCTACGATGACCTGGTGAACGGACGACCGGGCCAGTATCGTGTTCGCATCAAGAAGAACTACAAAGGTTCCGATTGCGCTTATCCCGGAGTGGAAATTCTCCCCGATGGGACGATCGTGACCACCACCTACGGACATTGGGTCGAAGGGGAGCCGCCGTACATTCTTTGTGTTCGGTTTCCCATCCGGGTTTGCGATGCCATGCTGAGCTTCTAGGAATAACGCTTTCGCACCATGCTGTCAGCCCAACCGGGCCAAAAAGACATGATCGCCGCCAGCAATCGGACCTTCCAAGGGACGACCATCTCCTCCTGTCGCCGCGCTGCGGCATCGAGCACCTGCTGAGCAAGCACCTTGGGATCCAATTGGGTCAATCGAACGCCTCCTCCGGGGCGAGCGCGTCGCATGTCGAGTCCTCGAGCGGCGACCAACGCCTCATAACGCGATTCCTGGTCGTCGGATTGGATTGGACCGGGGCATACCAGAAGGAAGTGCACGTTGCAGCCATGAAGTTCCAGTCGCCACTGGCGATGCATTCCGACCAATGCATGTTTTGCCAACGAGTAAGCCCCCATGCCTGGAGCGGCGACGATCCCAGCGAGCGATGCGATGTCGACGACGGTGCCGCCGGTTTGCTTCAGACTCGGCAGGCAGGCTTTCGTGACGTGGAATGTGGACAGCACATTCACTCGAAAGTGATCGAGCAAATTGGCGGTCGATAGGTTCTCCAGCAGACCGCGATCGGATCGCCCCACGACATTGATAAGCAAATCCACGGGATTTTCGGCCAGGAATTCCGTCAGCTGGGCTGCGGTGCCGAGTACCGGTTCCCAGGATTTTTCATCGGCAACATCTACGGCAAACACGCATGCGTCCGTTGCTCCGGCCCGCATGGCGGCGTTTCTCGCGTTCTCCAGTCGTTCGGGCTCCCGGCCGATCAGAATCAGTCTCGCCCCCTGCTCTGCAAGTTGGAGCGCGAGATGCCGTCCCAGTCCGCTGCTTCCCCCCGAGACCATCGCTAATTTATTGCGCCAAGGCGTTTGTTTCGGTGCCATAGGGATCTCCTGACCGTCTCGCTAGAGCCCGGGTTGGTCATGAACTTTGCGCGGCGCGGCGGAAAGCCGGTAGCGACCGGAACAGACGAGATGAATGCATGGAATCCGCATGGGAGAAACAATTCCGGGGCCAAAGGGATCGCGTCGAACACAAACAAGCACGAGCCAATATAATCGTGATGAACTCGGCAACGTGCAATCGTTGCCGCTTTGCATTGCGGAAAAGTTTACCGATTCCTCGGGAAGGAAAGATCATGATGGTGACAGATTCGGGTTCGAAGTTTTGTTGCGGCTCGCGATGGGGTTGGTCGCTCCTGGCGATGGCATGCTTGTTTTTCGGTGGGTTATCCCTTCAAGGCTCGATTTCAGCGAAAGAGGATCCGATGCGCGTTCTGCGGCACGTCGTCATGTTTCAATTCAAGGATGGAACGGCGGCCAGCGATATCCAGAAGGTGGTCGATGCGTTTCGCGGGCTCAAGGGAAAGATTCCCGAAATCGCCGCGTTCGAGTTCGGTACCGACAACAGCCCCGAAGGCTTGGCCAACGGATTCACCCACTGCTTCTTGATTACCTTCAAAACGGAAGCCGACCGAGCGGTTTACTTGCCTCATCCCGCGCACAAGGCGTTCGTGGAGATTCTCAAGCCCCATCTGGAGAAAGTTCAAGTCGTCGATTACTGGGCGCACGAGTAGCGCCCGCCGGCCGTCATATGCTCATGCCGGAAGCGCGAAACGCGGCATCGATCACGCGCTGGGTAGCCAGGGTCATGGCTCCCCATCGCGGATCGGGTTCTGCCGATCGCAAGGCTGCGTGAAAATCTTCAAACATATTGACTTCCTGCGCCGTCGCGGCGCCAGCCGCGTATTCGAACACGGAGATTCGCGTGCTGCGGCGATGCATGTGGTAATCGCATCCATCGATGGTCAATTGAGGGCGGGACACCTCGAACCCGACCTCGGAGCCGTAATAAGGCAAAACGAAATCGTCGACCCACAAGCTGCCTCGGTCACCGCTGACGTGCGACCATTGTTGATTCTCCGTGATGAAGGAGCAGTAGAAGCTGGCTGAAACCCCGTTGTCGAAACGGAGTTCGGCGGAGAATTCGGAGGGCACCGGCTTGGGGCTTCCCTGTCCCTGGATCGTCGACAGACACCTGGCGGTTACTTCCGTTGGCTCGCGCCAGCCATTGGCCCACAGGATGAATCGAATATTGTACCACCCGAGGTCTCCGAGGCATCCGTGCGGTTCATACAGGGAGTTGGAGCGAATGTTGGTATTGCGGAACGCTTGATCCCCGCAGAAGGAAAAGTGGGACGCGATGCGTCGCACGTTGCCGATTCGATCTGGATCATCGAGGGCCTCGCGGATTTTGGCTAGCCGCGCGCTGTGCATGAACATCACGCCATCCATGTATTGAACGCGGTGCTTGCGACACTCCTGCAAGACCTCCTCGAGTTCGCTGGCGTTGAGGGCGGAGGGTTTCTCCGCGAGAATATGCTTGCCATGCTGAGCAGCGCGGAGGATCCATTCTTTGCGCATTCCGGTGGGCAAAGGAATGTAGACCGCATCGATGTCGGGATCTTCGAGCAACGCCGCGTAGCTTCCGTACGCCTTGGGGGGAGACTTCTGCGGGCAACTCGCTTGGCATTCGCGGATAAATGTTTCGGCTGCGGCAACATCGCGGCTGGCAACACCGGCGACTCGCCCCTGTCGCGACTTGGCGATCGCTCGCCAGTTCTTGCGGGCAATTCCGGCGGTTGACAGGATACCCCAGCGGCATTCTTCGTGGTCGAGTGGCATCATGGTGGGCTCTTTTGCGTATACTGCGGATTCATCATCCCGTCGCGGGATGCTTCACGAGGGATCGCAGTTTAGTGCGGAATACCGAGAATCGCAATGAGTCGCAACCTATCCATCCTTTCGCGCGGGGCTCTCAGAAATCAGCCGCTGGTCTCCTGCATCGCAATCGCATTCATCGCGGTGCTATCGCTCGTCTGCTCGCTGAAAAGCTTCGCCGGCGAACCCATCGACATCGCGGTGCAACTGCGTCATCAGGTGCCCGTGGCCGAGGGGAGCGATCGATACCTGCCGGTCGTCGAGCCGCAAACGTGGCGCGCGGACCGCGTCGCGGTGATCCTTTGCGACCTTTGGGATTCGCACCATTGTCTGAACGCGGTCCGACGCGTTGGCGAACTCGCCCCGCGAATCGATGCGTTTGCCACCCGCATGCGCGAGCTGGGTGCAGTTGTCATCCACGCGCCGAGCGATTGCATGCCATGGTACGAAAAACATCCCTGCCGTGAGCGAGCCAGGCAAACCGTGTCGGCGTATGAGCCCCCCGCATCCATTCGTGCCTGGTGCGACTTCATCGATAGCGAGACCGGAGTCCCTTACCCCGTGGATCAGTCGGACGGTGGCGAAGACGATGATATCGACGAACATGCCCAGTGGCATGCGATCCTGGAATCGATTGGGCGCAACCCAAAGTTGCCTTGGCTGCGTCAGACTCCCCTGATTTCCATCGATGTGGACAAGGATTACCTCAGTGAATCCGGAACCGAAATCTGGCATGTCCTCAAAGAGCGAGGCATCGAGCACGTTCTCCTCTGTGGTGTCCACACGAATATGTGTGTTCTCGGTCGGCCGTTTGGACTTCGCCAACTCAAAGCGCATGGCTTTCACGCCGTCCTTGTTCGAGACTTGACCGATACGATGTACAACCCGCAGCGTTGGCCCTATGTCAATCATTTTACGGGCACCGATTGCGTCGTGGACCATGTCGAACGAAGCGTCTGTCCAACGGTCGCCAGCGATCAAATCCTGGGCGGCTCCGCCTTTCGTTTTTCCGCAGACCATCGCCCGCATTGGGTTGTCATGATCTCCGAGGACGAGTACCGCACCGAAGAGACGCTCACGGAGTGGGCTCGCGTGCATTTGGCCAGGACATGCCGAGTCAGTTTTGTTTTCGAACATCCGTCGCGGCCGGGGCATTTTCCGGGTATCGAAGCGCTCGACCAGGCGGACGGATTGCTGGTCAGCGTTCGTCGACGACCGCTCGATGCCCAGACCATGCGGCATGTTCGATCGTACGTGTCGAACGGAAAGCCAGTGCTGGGGATCCGCACGTCGAGCCATGCGTTCTGTCTCCGGGAGAACGCCCCCGCGCCGGGCTTGGAGCAATGGCCTGAGTTCGATGCGGAGGTTTTTGGCGGGAATTATACGGGACATCACCCCGATGGATTGATCGCCCGCGTGGAGTCGCTCTCGGGAAGCGGAACCGCGAGTTCGTTGAACGAGCAGCGATCGAGCCTGGGTTTGCGGGAAACGCGATTCGAGAGCCGGGGGTCCCTGTACCGGGTCCTGCCGCTCCGCGCGGGTACGCGGGTCTTGTGGCAGGGAACCATTCCTGACCAACCGAGCCAGCCGGTGGCCTGGACTTTTGTCCGAGCCGACTCGGGAAAGTCGTTCTATACTTCCCTGGGACATTCAAGCGACTTCGAGCAACCTCGATTTCGTGCCATGCTCCTCGAAGCCGCGCACTGGTTGACGGGTTCCACAATGGTTGTCACCGACGATGCGGTCGAAGGGCAGAGGCAGGCCTACCAAAGCGGACAAGGAAAACAAAAGTAACATGGATCGTCAGAAATATCAGGAAGTCGTCGACACATTCTTCGAATGGCGACAGGGGGATATCACACAGATATTCTCGGAACTCCTGGCGGCGGTGGCAGCCGAAAAATCGCTGACGCCCGCCCAGATCATGAGCCAAAACTATGAAACGGCTCGAGCCAATCCCGAGATCCACGTGCTGCCGGGAAACTTGAAAGATGCCCGCGATGCGGTCTTCCCCTACTTTTGGGGAACCGACAGCTGGAATAATCCGCTCCACCTTGAGAATGTTCGAGGACCTGCCAATCAAGCCTCCTTGATCGGCGCCCTGGCGTGCCTGCTCAAGAACCCAAATCTTTGCACGGATCGTTACAGCCAACGCTCCAATGAACTGGAAGTCAAGGCGATCACCACGCTAGCGAACTTGATCTTCTACCACACCATCGATCCCTGGGGCGTCTTCACGATCGGGGGAACAATTTCCAACTTGTACGGAGGCAAGATCGGGTTGGAACGAGTCCTGCCGGGCGCCATGCAGCAAGGATTGCGAGGAGAACGCGTGGTTGGATTATGCTCCGAGGCTGGCCATTACTCCAATTTGACCGTGGCCGGCTGGCTGGGAATCGGAACCAACAACCTCATCGCGATTCCCACGGACGAAAAGCTGAGCATGCGGATCGATTTGCTCGAGCAACGGGTCGACAAACTCTTGAGCGAAGGCATCAAAATCGCTTACGTTTGCGCAACTTTCGGTACGACCGACGGATTTGGGATCGACGATATCCGCGCGATTCGCGAGTGCATGGAACGCAAATGCGGTGAGTACGGTGTGCCGACCCCTCAAATCCACGTGGATGCCGCCGTCGGCTGGGCGATGTGCTTCCTGACCGATTATGACCTGAACACCAATCCGCTGAAGCTCGAACCGAGATTGCAGGAGTTGGTTCTTCATGCGCAGCGAAAAAATGTCGGCCTTCGTTTCGCCGATAGTGTGACCATCGATTTTCACAAAATGGGCCGAGGACATTACCCCTCCAGCGCGTTTATCGTCAATCGTCGCGACGATTTGAAGTACCTCGTCCGATCGGTCCACGATACGCCTTACTTTTCTGATGCCGATGTCCGACGCGATCCCGCCCTATTCACCCTCGAATGCTCCCGACCTGCGATCGGCCCCTACGTTGCAATCGCATCCTTGAACGGAATCGGCTTGACCGGTTGGCAGTTGCTCGTTGCCCGATCGTTGGAATTGGCCGAGCGACTCAAGCACCGACTCGCACACCTCGATTACTGCAAAGTCCTCAACTCCGAGACGCACGGGCCCAGCGTCAACTGGTGGGTCTTGCCCAAGGGCCGAAACGCGGAAGAGATCTATCAAAGGATGGTGCGCAATGAACTGACGAGTGAACAACGTCAGCGATACATCCGCGAAATCCGACACCTCTTTGACAAGCGGCTCAAGATGATGGACCCAGCCCTGGATGCTCGACTCGGGTTCACGACAAACTTCGGGTATTGTCCGCACGGTCAAGAGATCCCAGCCTGGAAAGCCGTCTTGTTCAATCCAAAGACCACCGACGAGATCGTCGACCGGATCGCACAAAGCATCGAAGAGCTGTAAACGCAACCAATGCGATTAGCAAGCATTCCGCGTGTACCACGGCCTTCCCAAGGCGTTTGACCGCATCGCACCCACCGGTCAACCGCCTTGAGAAAGCCTCTCCCCCTGGGGAATTCGTTGTAGAAGGATTCGAAGGAACCCCGTCAGCCGCGAGTGGTTTATCGGACGCTCGGACGAGTCCCATGCGTTAACGATCGCAGCCCCGCAATCTCGTCCCTGTCTTCCGCGTTTTTCCACCTTGTCTGTTCGACTCAGGATCTCAGGAGAAATGCCAGCATCAGGACAAGCCGACTTGCTCTGAATCGGAAACACTTGGTACAAGCAGCAGGAACCTCTGTCTTTTGGTCGATAGAGCCAAAGGAAGCGATTTGAACCAAGGCAAGGGATGCCCATGATGCTGGAACGCAAGAGACTCGACGCGGCTTTTTCCGTCCCCATGCTCCCCGTGGCGTTGGTGGGAAGCGTATTGTGCGGCGTTTTTTATGCCGCGATTCTGACTCCGTGGCTTAGCCACCCGACGCTGGTTCGGTATGCGCTGTGCCATTGGGTTGCGATTGCGTCGGTATGGTTATTCTGCATCGCGCTTGTCTCCTTGGTCTACAAGGTTGGATCAGTGGTACATCAGGGGCGTGCAACCGCCGAAGGCTCCAGTGTTTTGCAATGCATCGTCGAAGCGAGACAGGAACTCGAGGTATCGATTCGGAGCGATGGTCTCGCGTGCAGCCAATGGCTCGATACCTTGTGGAGATCGCAGAAATCAAGCGTCCTTCGCAGCTGGCTCGGGCAGCGTGTCACCGAATTTGTTTCGCGTCAGGTCAAACGACGCAACACGAAGCAGATGGACGAGGATCTTCGGGATCTGGCCGATCAAGACAACGATGCGCAACACGCTAGCCATGGCATGATCCGAATCATTTGCTGGGCGATGCCGATGCTCGGGTTCCTCGGGACGGTCTTGGGAATTTCCGACACGCTGGGGCACATGGATGCACAAGCCTTGGCGAGCGGCTCGCAAGAGGCGATGAACAGTCTGACCAGCGGTTTGTATGTCGCGTTCGATACCACCGCGGTCGGCTTGATCTTGACGATGGTCGCCATGTTCATCCAGTTCTCCATTCAGCGAGTGGAGTTGAAGTTAATCCAACGTATCGATTCCTCGGTCGCCGATGCGATGCACGAGTGCCTGTCGCTCCCGGAAACGATCCAAGATACAACCGGTATTCAGCAATCTTTGCGAGCGATTACCAACGGTTTGCTCGAATCAGTGCAGCAATTGGTTCAGAAACAATCCGAACTGTGGCGCGATACGATCAGCGAAGCCCACCAGCAGTGGATTCGAATGTCCGACGGGGCGGTCGAGACGGCAAAGGCTGTTTTATTGCCTTCTCTCCAGGAGTCGCTGCTGGAATACCGCGAGGCGATGCGGTCTCAGTCCGAGGATTTGGTCCGATTGCAATCGGACGGTGCGAGGCAAATCGACTCCAGGCTTCAGCAATGGCAAACGACGATCTCGGAGCAAGCCCGCGCGTCGCTTCGACAGCAGCAGGAGATCAATCGCCACGCAGAATTGCTACAGAAGCTTCTGGACTCCACCAATCTGGTCAGCGCGATGCAAGTCCCGATCGAAGCAACGTTGAATCGATTGACCGACATCGATCGATTCCACGACGCAGCCATCTGTTTGACCGAAGCGGTCGCGGTTCTGGGGACCCAGATGGAACGACACGGCTATCTCGGGCGGCAAAGTGTCCGTCGCCGGGCGGGCGCCAAGGATTCGAACAGCGAGCCCGAATCGATTCCGTTGCAAATCGTTCGGCCCGATACGCAGTCGGACGAGGAGCCCTCGACGGCTGACGAGAGCGATTCCTCATCCTGGAAGAGACGGGCAGGATGAGCCGCAGATCCCCACGGGGAGATGATTGTGCTCCCGCCATGTTTCCTTTTCTCGCCGTACTTCTGTGTACCATCGGTGCGCTGGTTTTGATCTTGGTCATCTCGGTGGTGCATTCGCATGCGTCCGCCAAGCGCGACCTGGATGACGAACTGCAGGAACGTGTGGAGCAAGCAAAAGAGCAATCGGACTATCTGCAAACCATCTCGGAGGAGTTGGCTGCGCGTCGGGAAAAGACAAAGCAGGAAATCGACCGGCGCCGAAAAGAACTTGCGAACGTCGAAGACCATATTCAGCGGCTCAAAGCGCAGATGGACCAACTCCGAGCCCAAGCGGAAGGGATCGAATCGATCGATAACCGCGATCACCAGGTTCGTTCGGATCGAGAGGAAAAGATCCAAGAATTGAAAATACAAATCGAGAAGAAGCGGCTCGAGATCGAGGATGAAGTTCAGAAATCGAAAACGCGGAAGCCGGCGTTCGCCATCATTCCCTATGAAGGACCCAACGGAACGTCGCGAAGGCCGGTGTATCTCGAATGCCGAGCAGATGGTGTGGTGATTCAACCCGAAGGGATTTGTATCTCGATCCGAGATTTGCGACCTCCGTATGGCCCAGGCAATCCCCTGGATGCCGCGCTGCGCGTCCTGCGAACGGCGTACCAACAGCGCGACGCAACGTTCGGATTGACCATTCCACCGTATCCGCTCCTCGTGGTCCGACCCGATGGCATTCACTCGTACGCGATGGCCCGAGCCGCCATGTCTGGCTGGGATGACCAATTCGGATACGAACTGATCGATGCGGATATGCCCTTGGTCTTTCCACCCGGCGTTCCCAATCTGAAGGAGGAATTGCTCACCACCCTCGATACGGCTCGCCAACGTCAGGAATCGCTCGTCGCTGCTCTACCGCGACAGTACGCGCGGGCTCGCGAAATGGAGGATATCGATCTGGAATCGTTGACCCCGGATTCCTTCGGTCAATCGCCCGAACGGCCGGGAACGGAAGCGTCGACCGGCAAGGACGCCGGAGATTGGAAAATGATCGACGAATTTCGCGGTGGTGGAATCGCCTCCGGCGGTTCGTCGAGCGGCACGGCAACGCCGTTGGGCTCGGGAGCGAAAGAACTCAATCCCACCCAACTCATGGCTCAGGGTGCAACGCTGCCGTCCGATTCCTCGTCGAATGCCGTCGGTACCGGATTGGCAAGCAACCTTGGCTCGGCACCCAACCCCGGCTTGGCAAGCGACGCAGGGAACTCCTCGCTTAGCTTCTCCAACCGCGCGAACAATTCCAATGCATTCAATGGCTCATCCGGAGCGACTGCCTCATCCGAAGCGACTGGCTCGGGCAGAGCGGGTGGCTCGGGCGGAGCGGGTGGTTCAGCCGGAGCGGGTGGCTCGGCGGGTGGAGGCGCAGCAGGCGCGATGTCCGGGACATCCGCCCCTTCCCAGTCCACATCGCAGTCAACGGCATCGCGAGCGAATGCCTTCTCGTCGGGCACGGCGAATGGGTCGTCGCCTCAAACGATCAATGGATCCGACGGTCCCTCCAATCCGGAGTCCGAAGCGATGGCGACTGCGATGAAAGAGATGCAAAACAAAGAGGAGATGAACCGGGAGAACGCGGCCACTTCGCAAACGAATACCGGCAAGACGCCTGAAGGATCTTCGAAGCCGATCGCATCGTCTCGGGGTAAAGGCTGGGCGATGCCTGGCAAGGATCCCAAAGCGACTCCGGTCACTCGCCCTATTCGCATCGTCGTGTTGGAGGATCGCTGGCTCGTCCGCAAGGAAGGGAGCGAGACGCAGTTCGACGCGGAGATCGATGTCTCCTCGGGCCCGATCGAGGCGGGCTCCACGTTGGAAAAAGCTATTCGAAACCGGGTAGATTCCTGGGGGCTGTCCCTGCCGGGAGGATACTGGTGCCCTTCGATTACCATCGAGTCGGCGAGTGATGCCCAACGCAGTGTTCATCGATTGCAACATATGTTGGAAGGAAGCGGCGTTGAGATTCGCGTGGTTCCATTGCAGGCGCCCCCGCAAAAGAAGGCCTCTTTGCCCCTGACTCCGAACCGTCGTTGAGAGCCGATCGACTCGCTTAAGCGATTGCACTACCCATGCGAAAAAAAAATCGAGAGGAAATGGCGGTTGGCGAAGATTCCTTCATGGATACCATCGCGAACCTCGTCGGCATCATGATCATCCTCGTGGTCATCGTGGCCGCGCGTGGGTATACGACCGCCAAAGTCCAGGCTCGAGTCAACGCTGAAAGAGATATCGAGCAACTCGATACGCCGAAGATCACAGCAGCTCAACTCGATCGCGACCTGGAATCGCAGTTGGAAGAGCTTCGAAAATACGACATCGAAGTCATGATGCGCAGCGCCGAACGCATGAGTCTCGTCGATCGGATTCATCTGGCGGAGCAGGCGATCGAGGAGCGCATGCAAGGACTCGATCAAGGAGTGGCGGAGGATATTCGAGCTCAAAGTGTCCTGAGCGAGTTGGAATCGCAGTTGTCGGATCTCGTCAAACAGTCCGGAAATCTTCCACCTGCCGAAACCGAAACCATTGCGCTCCAGCATCTTCCCACCCCGATGGCCAGAACGGTGTTCGGCAAGGAATTGCATGTCATGATGCGGAATAATCTCGTCACGGTGATTCCATGGGATGTGCTGATCGAGAATCTGAAACAACAAGTGCAGCGCACGGTCGCTCGCAATACGCAACGGGATAAGATCGAGGATACGCTCGGGCCCGTAGACGGATTCATGATGCGCTACCGACTACTGAGCCGAAACGGAATCATGAGCGACGGAAAAACAGCAGCGATGGGGCGTATGGTGGAGCTTGAGAAATTCGAATTGGAGCCCAATAAGGACATTGTCGCCGAGAGCGTTGCCGACGCGCTGCGGCCCGGTGGCAGGTTGCGTGCGGAACTCGAAGCATGCCGGTCCCAGCAAACCACCATCACCGTGTGGGTTTACCCCGAAAGCTTCGGCGAGTTTCGAAAGCTCAAAGAGAGATTGTTCCAAGAGGGCTTTCTGTGCGCCGCCCGACCACTTCCCGAAAACATGCGCATCGGCGCTTCGCCGCGCGGATCATCCAGCGCTGCCCAGTAGCCGATTGGCGGCGTCCCGCTCAACGTAGCGGCACGACCGGGCCGTCATCGCTCATCGCCAAAATGGTTTCTCATGGCCGTCGCGCGGCTCCTCGCGTTCGCCCGGCGATGTCTCAATCGCGATCGCATCGAATTGGCCTGTGCTGCGACGCAGCCGGTCGACGGTCGCACGGGGGGAAATCGTCACCCCACCGCTGACGATGGCCGACACGCCACCGTCGCTGAAGCGTCGCGTCGCGACCACCGAGTCGATCTCCTTGGGCGCTACCGGCAGGTGAGGTTGCAATTCGAAACGGTTCAAGGATTGAAAGGGCTTTCCATGACCAGCCTGAATTTGCGATCGAACGATCTCCAGGGCGACTGCCAAGTCGAAAATATGTCTCAGGCGCCCGTAAGCGGCATGCGATCGTTGAAGCGCTTCGAATTTCGAAGTGAAGTTTCGCGCAAAGGCATCCGCAGCCCAGTCCGGTCGTTCGGCGACAACCCGAGCTCCTTGGGAGTCGAGCATCTGCGACTCGCTCAGGACGCGGACATTGGACAGCGGAAAATGAGCAATCTTGCGTTCCGGATCCCATGGAATTCTGGCATCGGACAAGGTGAACCACCAGCGAACCATCGGCCCTCGGTCCACCTGCGAGATGGAATCGGCTTCCAGCCAGTAGTTTGCCAGCCCGTCGGGAGCGGGTTCCAAGCCCAGCGCGATCCGCTTCATATGCGCATCGGCGATGAGGAGCGCGTACCCGGTGGGGGAGTCATCCGGGAGCCCGATCATGTTCGTCCGCTGTTTTCCCAGTTTGGATTTCCATTCGGTGGCCCAATGATCCGGATCGCTGCGCAGGTCGCGGATCGCAGTGGGGCTTTGCGCCATTTTGTAGGCGGCCACGAGGCGCTCTTGAACGGGATCGATCGAGCAACCGAATTCGCCCCGTTGATGGAAGACATGCGGCGCGACGGTCAACAGGTCCTCGAGCAAAATTGGGGGTAACCGAAGCTCGTTGTGCAACAGAACTCCCTGCGCATCGGCAGCGACATTCCCAGCTGGCCCGCCGATCAACCATTCGTTGCAGGATGGATCGAATGCGACGTAATCGATGCGGCACAATCCACCTAGCAACTCCATCGCGATATTCGCAGACTGATTTTTCTCCAAGCATTCGGTCAGCTGATCATCCAATTGATGCAATGAAATCCATCGCATCGATGATGTCTGCTGCCAGTCCCCGAGGCTGTCGAGTCGAACCACGCTGGTCGACCGGTTGAGCCGATCCGAAGGGAGCCGCAACGCGGGGGCATCGATTCGATCCACTTCGTCCAATCGTTGAATCAAGCCTTGCGGGTCGATGCGGACTCC
>JBKDPB010000126.1:0-19490 GCA_046342615.1 Planctomycetota bacterium
TGGTATCTTGACTCCGGATCCTTGAGATCCTGAACCTGCACCAACGATGGTGGAAAGGGATGCTGGGTGCCGCGAAGCCGACTCGATGTCGGTATCCGCCTGCGGATCGGTGAAGCCCGCGGTGCTATCGCGCAACGCACCTGGGCTCAGTGATGTGTTGAGGGGGGATCCCGATACGTTGAGCGGGTTGGGTTCCGATCGCGTTTCCGGCTCGCCGTCATTGCCTGATGAAGCGGTTTCATGCAATTCGACGCGCGGAATGACATAGACTCCGCTCCGCTGGTTATCGTTGTAGAGCCACAACGTCACCAATCCGATCCCCGCCAAGCAGATGCCCGCCGGGAGAAAGAATTCCCACCAGCTTCGACCAGCCGGGATGGCGCTCGATACTTCGTCGGACAGTTCATGTCGCCAATCGAGCGAGTCCATGGCTGCGAGGGTCCGAAGATCGTTGACGAGATCGAGCGGCTCCTGGTAACGATCCTTGGGCTTTTTGGCCATCATCTTTCGAAGGATCGCGATAAGGGCATCGGAGACATCGTTCCGAAAACATCTCGGATCCTCGGGCATCTTGGTTCCGTGCAGGAGAAGTTTCTGCAGGGCTGTTCCATCGGGGAAAGGGGGTTGCGATGTAAGCAAGAAATACAGAGTGCAGCCCAGCGAGTAGACATCGCTTCGCACGTCAGCCTCGCGCGGGTCGTGGGCTTGTTCAGGGGATATATAGTCAAAAGTACCTAGGGTTACGCCGCTCGCGGTGAGGTCGCCGCCGGATCGATCCAATTGCGTCGTCCTGGCCAATCCCATGTCCACAATTTTCGCGCGGCCATCGAGTCCGATCAAAATGTTTGATGGTTTGATATCGCGATGCACGACGCCTCGTTCATACGCATGCTGCAGGGCTTCGGCAACCTGGCAGGTAAAGCGGGTGGCGTCATCGACGCTCAACGGGCCGCGTTCAAGAACAAGCTGTCGCAGGTTCGTGCCTTCGATGAATTCGAAGACGATGTAGCTCCATCGATCGGTTTCTCCAACATAGAAGACACGAGCGATGTTCGGGTGGTCGAGCTTGGCGGCACTCTGCGCTTCCATGCGGAATCGCCTCAGGGATTCCGCCCCGCGATGGGCGATGGGAACCACTTTGATCGCAACCACCCGATCGAGTCGAAGGTCGCGACCTCGAAAAACCGCTCCCATGCCACCGATCCCCACCAGGGATTCGATTTGATAGTGGTCGAGGTTCTGGCCTACGAGTTCGTGGACCGACGGGTTGGGAAGAGAAGCAATCCCGCCCTGAGCTTCTTCGCGCGAAGGGACGGAGTAGACGTGTCCGTCCCGAATCTCGGTTCGCTCGGAATCCATCGGAGCGGAACTTTCATTGTGGGTCGTGGACGACATGGCATCGATAGGTAAGCCTGTTACTTGCCGAACTCTCCGCTGTCGGCCCCTTCGTTGGATCCATCGCCTGATTCGGTTGTTTCCGAGCTCCCTGCATCGACTGGCAAGTCGACTTGACCATCGCTGCCGACGATGGCATCGCACGCGGCTTGAAGCTCGGAGATCGCCGAGCGCGTTGAATTGACGAGCGTATCGAGCCCTTTGACTTTGTCGTCATTGAGGGCTTTTTGGAGGGCTTCGATGGCAGCGATGACTGCGTTCAGATTCTCTTTGCGTCCCTCCTCGGCCACGGCAACGATCCCTTTGGTGGGCTGGCTCGAGTTGAATTTACCGAATCCGTTGAGTCCGTAGTGAACCTTTTCGAGCCGCTGCTGCAGGATGCGTCGAGCGACTTTGACTTCTTTGGGTTGTTCGTCATAGGGATTCTTGGGACGGGGGGCTGCGCCACCGGCACCCGGCCGACCGCCTTCACCTGCTTTGCCACCTCCCTCGTCACCGCCTCCGAGACCGCCGCCTCCGAGACCGCCGCCGGCTCCGGGACCACCCGCTCCCGGCCCGCCACCTCCCGGTCCGCCGGGATATCCACCGAGTCCACCCCCCATGCCTTTCGTTGCGGAGGCCGTGGTCTGAGCGCATCGTCGATTCCACGATCTCAAACTAGCCTGCAGAAACTTGATGGTGTTGATTTCCAATTCCATCAGTTCCTCCGCCTTCAACTCCGGTTTTGCAAGCTGGCCAAAGCTGTGAAGCGATGTCTCCACCAGCCACTCGGATTCCTGCTTGTATTTTTGCACGGCGGGTTGGATCAGGGACAACAAGACCGGCCGAGCGGCCTTGGCCGACTCGGAATCGCCATTGGCGATGATGGTCAGATTGTCGATCAACAGTTCACGGAGGTAGGATTCCTCTTCCGCGCCGCGAGCCGCGGGCTTTTGAGCCCCCAGAAAGGCCTCCGCATTGGACACAAAGCGTTTGCGAGCCTGCTCCATCATATTGGCATCCATCCCGGCCCAACTCCAGTGCCTCGGGAGATGCGTTAGGGCGGCAGCGACCATGCCATCGTTCTCGGTCGGGGAAAAAATACGCAGAAGGATTTTGGTTCCTTCAGGATCGGGCAAGCCGCCGCTCTGGCTCGTCGCGGCTTGGCGATTCATTCGACCGGCCACCACGGCAGCCACAATTCGCGAGGAAGGATGCGATGATTTTCCGTTTTGGTCTTTGGTGTTGATGACATCGAGCAACAACCGAGACAGCATCTTGTTGTAGTCATCGAGGATCTTGTTGTTGCCGCGGCTATTGCGCTCGATTTTTTCGATGTCGGTCATCAATTCGTTGCGCGCATCGTTCATCGATACGGCATTCTCTTGCAGCAATCGAGGCAAGAGGTTTTCCTTGTAGTAGGCTTCGAGCCCCGAGATGTCGAACTTCTCGGGATTGAGCAATTCGTCCTTTTCCTTCCTGCGTTTGTCACCCGCAGGATCCAGGGGGAGGCTGCGATACTTGGACTCCGCCTCTTGCCCCTGAGCAAACGGCCCCGCGACACCACCCAGGATGACGGCAATGAGGCAAGATTTCAGAACCGAAGAGCGAGGTTTCGGCATGGATGGTGTCATATCCGCAGAACTCTCTAGCAGAAAAAGGGAAAGTCGAGATGCATCGCACTTCTTCCAGAGTACGACAGCCCAGGGGCCAGTGTCAACTTTCCAGCCGCCGAAACGGCCTAGAACGTGAGAAATCGCCCGCCTTCCACCGCCAATTCTGGGGCAATCCACCCGCAGAGGTTCAAGGCGCAGAGGGTTCAGGCCCCGATTCTTTCTCCGGAGCCTTCGACTCCTTTTCATCGTCCTTGGCGGCGAAGTCCCGTTGGCCTGCGTAACCGAAATCTCCAGCCGCCGACGATCGCACCGCGGCAAAGAGGGAGGCAAGGTCATCCTTGATCAGCGATTCCTCAATGTCATCGGTGTAGATAGAACGCCCCTTGGGCATCTCGGGGGGAGCCTCGGGTTCCGAGATCGCAGGTGGAGCCGCTCGACGCGATTCTTCCTCTTCTTCCTCGTCCGGTCTACCGACGACACTCAACTGATTGAGCAGATCCTCGATCTGCTCCGGACTCGCAAATCCTTCCAGGGTCTGGGCGCTTGTCGGACCAGTGAACGCAAGCCTGTCTCGGCCCTCCGCAGGCTCCGCCGATTCCACGTTGTTTTTTCTTGCGATATTGCGTTCGTCCGCAACGGCTTCGCGCGCATCGAACTCGTCCACTGTCTCGATCTTCTTTCTCGACCTGTTTCCCGCCTGTTCCGCATTCTCATCGGATATCTCGAGGACGGGTTGTTCGTCGTGTTCGACGCGATCGTCCTGTCCCTCCCGTGCCCCCTGTCCCCCGCGATCCTCATGCTCCTCCGTCGAATTCATCGGGACTGATGGGTTGTCCTCGGGTTGATCCTCCCAAGGGCAAGGGAACGGGGCGAGATCGTCGATCGAAAACGGCTTGGCCACAGGGGGCGTCGGCTTGGTTACCGCGGGATCTGCTGGGGCCGCTGCATTCCCTGCATCGCTTTCTTCCAAATAGTGAATCAATTCGTCGGGACTCACATTTCGATCGCAAAACCAGCAGGTCGCTCGACACTCGAGGGGAATCGCTTCCTCACCCGAGTGAAAGAAATCGGGCTCGGCAATTTTCGCCACGATCGCTGAGAGCGACTCCTCGTATTGGGCATGCGACTTGCCAAAAAGTTGGAGAATAAATCGATTCGGTTGGTATCGAGAAATGATTACGCAATCGCCGAGCCATTCGGTGAGAAGCTCGCTGATCGATTTGATTGCGAGTTCGACGCATACCCCGCCGCGCTGTTCCAACAATTCATCTGCACTCGAAAGGCTAAACATGGCGTACGAGCTGGGGTAGGCCCGAAGCTCAGGCTCATCGCTCCACGCGACGATCAATCGATCCATGCCGTTGGCATTCCACGATCCTGTTAATCGATCTTGAAAGGGACTGGGCAAGGATGCTTGCAATTCCCTCAACCGAAGCTCATCGGTGACATTAAAGCGCACAGCAATCGATCGGCCCGCCGCAGTCACGGCTTGGACGTGAGCAAATTCCAACGCTTCCCAATCGATCGTCGCGGGCACAGCCGTCGCTGCATTCCCCGCGTCCGGACCGGGTTGCCAAGCAAACGAGATCAGCAGCAACGCTGCGGCGATTTCCGCAGCGATGCAAAGCCAATCCAGGTCCACTTGCAGCAAAACATCCATAGGGATCCGACCATCGACTCGTATCGCGGGGAGAAAGGTTATCTGGAAAATGTAGGGCAAGTTCTCTGCCCAAGCACCCAAGCACCCCTCGACTCCCTCGGCCTCTTCGGTTCAGTCAGCGGTTTAATGCATGCATAACACCTTTGAGGATTATGAGGATTCCGCGGGAACGCTTGACAATCGAGAATACGATGCGTTAGCTTGGGGGTTAGGAGCAAGGATGACTTCGAGTCACCGCGATCCAAGTCAAACGGAGGCACCTGGTCCGGGGATTGCCGACGTTTGAGCAGCAACCCAAAGACTGAAGAAGTGACGCCAGAAGGAAACGTGCCATGATCAGTCCCGGCTCGCAGGATGTCGTCTTCCAAGCGACAAAATTGCTTCACGAGAGCCCCTTCCCTGAATTGCATGGAATCGCTGTCGAGCAACAGGGGGAGAAGGTTTGTTTGCGGGGAGAGGTTCAAACCTACTTCCTCAAACAACTTGCGCAGGAAACGGTGCGTTCCGCCACCCGGGGACTCGAGGTGAGAAACGAGCTGCTGGTCGAGCTTCGACGACGGATCCACTAGCCATTTTTGGCCTTCCGATCCGGACGGGGAATTTGCTATTCCTTCTTCTCAAGGGGTCGAACCATACCGGGGAAGAGGATTCATAGCTCATGTCGCGATACGTTTTCGCCGCTGCAGCCGCGCTCTTCGCAGGGTTGTTGTTGATTTTGGCGCTGTCTCTTGCTCAACGGGACGCCCGTATCAGCGATACGCTGCAAGTCGATGCGGTGCCCAATTACGCGGAACAAGTCGTTGCACCTATCTCCGTCAACAAAGCCGCCCTGGAAGACGAAGCATCGTTGGTTGCACCGCGGATCGAATCGGTATCGGCTGGTCTTGAAGCCCAACTCGCTTCCCATACGGCTCCCGTTGCTTACGAGGATCCCCAAGCGCCACCTCGCTTCGATGCTTCTCGAATCCTGACCAAACGACCGCTCGATTCGGTTCCGTCGACACCGTTGCTGAGTCCCAACGGGTCTCGATCTGCTCCCCCGCGCTTGCCCGTTCCCAAGGAGCCGAGCGACTTGGGCGTGCCGCCTCCCCCTCCATTGAATCCGCCCTCATTCCTCGGCGTACCGGCCCCTGCATTGCCCAAGAGCGAGCCGCTGTCCGAGTCGGTTGCGGAAGAGCCCAAACCCCTTGGTCTGGATAGCTCTCGCAGCGGATTGGACGCACCGCGCATTCCACCGATGGAGAAGCCGATCTCCTCTCCATTCGCTCCACCGCCAGCGATGGCGACCCTCGGTGCCCCACAAGCCGCGCCGGCCGGAAACGCTCTAACGACCGATCTTCCCGCCATGCCTGAACCGCCGCGGATGGAGGAAAGAAAACCGTTCGCCCCCCCCACGACCAACGCTTCTGGAGATAGCGCACCCAAGAGTGCTCGCGGGACTTGGTCGATGTCCAGCGGTTCGCCGGGTTCACGACAATTCGATGGATCTCAAAATCCAAGTCTGGAAATCCTTAAACGAGCTCCTGCCGAAGTGCAGGTGGGAATACCTGCAACCTTCACCGCGATCGTTCGAAACGTTGGCAACGCAACCGCTTTCGATGTCGAAGTATTCGACACGGTACCTCGCGGTGCCAAGCTCGTACGAACTCTCCCGCAAGCGGAAATGGCGGGTGCGGATGCACTGGTATGGAAACTCGGCGAGCTTGCAGCGGGTCACGAAACCACCATCAGCATGGAATTGATCCCTGAAAGCGAAGGGGAACTCGGGTCGGTCGCGAGTGTCAAGTTCGCGGCTCAAGCATCCGTCCGAACGATGAGCACCCTGCCCAAACTCACCGTCAAGCAGTGGGCGCCGGGCGAGATCCTCGGAGGAGACACCATCAAGGTCTGGATCGAAGTTGCCAACGTGGGAACGGGTACCGCGAAGGATGTCGAACTCCAGGAGGATGTTCCCACGGCCTTTCGCCATGTCAGCGGCACGCGATCCCTCGGCTTGAAAGTTGGCGATCTCGCACCGGGAGAGTCGCAGCGATACGAAATCGATTTGACGGCAGTCGAAGCTGCAAAGGTGACCAACATCGTTCGGGCAACGGCCCGCAATGCCGCGACCAACGAATCCTCACAGCCCATGGAGATTCGGGCACCCAAATTGCATTTGCAGTTGAACGGACCGCGAATCCGGTACCTGGAACGCCCCGCGCCGTTTGAAGCGGTGATTGAAAATGTCGGTACCGCCGTGGCTCGCGACCTCTACATCGTCGCCTACCTGCCGCGAGGTCTCCACTTCAGCAGCGCCAACAACGAGGGAACGTATCTCCCCGAACAGCATGCCATCGCTTGGAACCTTGCTGAATTGGCGGCAGGGACACGAGCCACAACCGAGTTCACGGTCCTTCCTGTCGAAGAGGGTAAATCAGCAGTCCGCATGACATCCGATGCCGAAGGGCTGGGGGTCGAGAGCATTCAGCGAGATGTCCAGGTCGAAGGCCAGAGCGAACTGACGTTCGACATCGACGACGATCACGATCCCATCGAAACCGGCGGCGTGACGACTTACACGGTCCAATTGACCAACATCGGAACACGCCCCGATCAAAACGTGGCTTTGTCCGTTGAGATCCCCGACGGGAGTTCTGTGGAACAAATCGAGTCCCCGATGAAGTACCGAGTCCAGGGTCGCACAGTCGTCTTCGATCCGTATCCCGCCCTGCCACCGAAAGATCGAGCGGTTGCGAAGGTACGGGTGCGTCACTCCCGCGAAGGTACCCAGGTTTTCCGAGCGTCGATTCAGAGCGCTTTGAGACCGGTTCCGGTGATTAAGGAAGAGAGCACGAAGGTTTACATCGACCGTTAGGCTAAGACTCGCCGCATTCGCTCTGTCGGATTGTGAAGATTTCCACCGCAAAGGTTCCCGGGCATTTCACAGGCTCTTCATAGCCGGGCTTCTCCTTCACGCATTCTTCATTTCTTCTTCACTTGCGCTTCACGGCAAACCCGTCTTCGCTCCCTACACTGCTCTGCGAGTTTGCGTCAAACAACCGAATGCAGTTGTGGAATCTGCGGGTTGCCCATGATGAAACATGGTCGGCGCGGTCGGTTGGAAGCCATTCATTCGAGGAGATTGCAGATATGAAGCGAACCCAGCAGTGGAACGCTCGTCAAGCCTTTACGTTGGTCGAGTTATTGGTCGTCATCGCCATCATCGGTATTTTGGTCGGCTTGCTTTTGCCTGCAGTTCAGGCAGCGAGAGAAGCCGCTCGCCGAATGAGTTGCAGCAGCAATGCAAGGCAACTTGGGTTGGCACTGCACAACTACGAGAGCGCCTACAAGCGATTGCCACCGAGCCGAATCACGACAACGGCTCCGCTGTATCAGCAATCATGGCCCTCGATGATTCTGCCGATGATCGAGCAAGGTCCATCCTTCATTCGGTACAACTTCAATCTCCCTTGGTTCAACCCGCAAAACGACCAAGTGACAACGACCCAGATCCCGATCATGATCTGCCCGTCGAGCGTATCGCCTCGCGAAGTGCCTCCATCCAACCTGTATGCTGCGATCACGAACAATCAGCGCACCGATCAACCTATTTGGGGTTTTTCGGATTACGGCTCGGTCAATGCAGTCCGCAATGCAGCGTTCGTGGCAGCCGGGCTTCCCAGTATCGGCCAGCGCGAAGTGATGGGCGGCATGGGTCGAGGACCTGAAGGTGTCAAGTTGGCAGCGATCACCGATGGTTTGTCGAACACCATCGTCATTGGAGAAGGTGCTGGTCGTCCATCGATGTATGTCAGCGGCCGCCGAGTGAACAATCCTCGTCCCGGTAACGTGGCGTTCGGATTGCGAGTCACCGCGGACGGTTGGGGCTGGGCGGACATCAACGGCGGGTTCAGCGTGGACGGCTCCAATGCTCAGGGCTTGCAGAACAGCACCAACAGCTCGGGTGCGACAACCATCGTTGGCAGTTGCTACATGAACTGCACCAACGATTCGGAGTTCTACTCGTTCCACGGCAGTGGGGCGCACTTTGTGTTGGGGGACGGATCGGTGCAATTTATCGCACAAAGCGTAGCTGCTCCTGCGTTCGTGGCGCTGTGCACCCGTGATTACGGGGACACCTCGGCCGCCATCGAGTAGGCGCAGAGCAACCGCTCGGTAACCTTCCTTATTGAAGGGAGTTGGGACGCGTTCCTGACTCCCTTTTTCATTCGGTGCCACCTCTTTGCGAAGAACTCTGAAACAGGGAACGATTCATGGCTCGTTATGGGTTGATTCACGTTGCGGTCCTCGTTGGATGCGTCGTCTTTTGCGGAGCGACTGAGGCTCAAGTTACCTTGGTGGGTCACGTCCGCATTCCGGGAACGACGATCGACAAGAGCGGTTTGTCGGGCACATTGGAAACCGGGACTCCGCAAAATGCGCTCGGTGGGTTTTCGGCGATCGAGTACAGCGGAGCCAACAACCGTTATTTCGTTCTCTCCGATCGCGGTGCGGGAGACGGAGCGGCTTCCTTTGCATGCCGATTCCACGAGATCGATTTCTCGGTCGGGGAGACATCTGCGGAGACGACGTGGGATCTTTCCAGCACAACGCTGCTTCGTTCGCCGGAGGGGCATCGCTTCACGGGAAGCCTCGAACCGATGAAGCGATGGGATGGAACAAGTCATGCTCCGAGTATGGATCCGGAGGGGATACGCGCAACTTCCGATGGTCGTCTGGTCATCAGCGACGAATACGGACCAACGATTGATTATTTTCATCGCGACGGATGGCTCGCAAAATCCTTTCCTGTTCCAGAACGCTTTCGTTTGAGCGAAAAACTTTCGCCGCCGATGACGCGCGGCACGTTCACCAATCGCGGCATGGAAGGACTCAGTTTCTCCCCCGATGGTCGATGGCTCGTAGCCGCGATGCAAGGACCATTGGTTCAAGATGGACGCATCGAAAAGAACAAGTGTCTCGGAATTGCAACCCGTTGGCTGGTGGTCGACCTACGGAATGGAAGCACCAAGGAATGGTTGTATCGCCTCGATGACGAATCGACCGGAGTGAGCGAGATCCTGGCCGTCGACGATCAGCGATTTCTCGTCTTGGAGCGGGACAGCAAAGCAGGAACGGATGCCAAAATCAAGA
Source organism: Planctomycetota bacterium (assembly GCA_046342615.1). GTDB lineage: Bacteria > Planctomycetota > Planctomycetia > Pirellulales > Pirellulaceae > JBKCUI01. Next base: position 9,784 of record JBKDPB010000126.1, read on the forward strand.
AGATCTACCTGGCCGATGCATCCAAGGCAACAGATCTCACGGGAGTCGCATCGTTGCAGGAAGGATTGCCCGAGGGGCATCGTTCCTTGGAAAAGACGATGCTGATCGACTTGATGTCCCCCGAGTACGGATTGTCGGGAGCGTCAACACCGGAGAAGCCCGAGGGCCTGGCATGGGGTCCGGTCAACGAGAAAGGGAACCGAATGCTCGTCATCTGCTTCGATAACGATTTCGAGCCGTCACAGGACTCCATCCTGTTGGCATTCCGGATCCAAGGACTTTAATTGAACCGGTAGCGGACGATACACCATAGGGTATTGATGAGGTCTTTGAACCCGATCTTCTTTCCTTCCTTCCAAGACCGGCTCCGATACGACACAGGCACTTCGAGAATCCGATGCCCGCGGCGAGCGAGTTTCGCGGTGATCTCGGGCTCGAAGCCGAAGCGTTTTTGCTCGATATCGATCGATTGGAGCAGCGTTCGGCGAATAGCCTTGTAACAGGTTTCCATATCGGTGAGTCGATTCGCAGTCATCCAGTTGCTGAATTGGGTGAGCAACCAGTTACCGAGTCGATGGATTGCGGATGGGTCTTGGCGGCCATCCATCAGGTATCTCGATCCATACACGACATCCGAGCGGCCTTCCAGAATCGGCGCAATGACGCTGAGGATATCTTGAGGATCGTATTCTAGATCCGCATCTTGCACGATCACAACTTCGCCGCGAGCCAGCTGAAATCCACTTTTTAGGGCGGCACCTTTTCCTTGGTTGCAGGGGTGCACGACGACATCGAAACCTTTACGCCCGATGTATCGGGAGAGAATTTCCCTGGTTCCGTCCGTGCTTGCGTCATCCACCAGGATGATTTGCTTGTCGATCGGCAACGCGCTCACGCGTTCGATCACCTGTTCAATGGTGCGCCGCTCGTTATACGCCGGGATGACGATGGATAGAGCCGGTGTGTCAAGGGAATGCTTCGTACTCTCAGGTTCCCGATGGCTCGTTTCCTCCAACCAGTCGACCGCACCTTCAATACGCTGCACGACTCCGTCTTTCCACACTTGACTGTGCATGCCGGGAATATCCGGAGCGCCGTGAACCATCGCTTGGGTCTGAATACCGTTTGCCATCGTAGTTGCCAGGTGGGATGGGACAATGAAAGATACCGCCTGACGCAAGTATGCCGAGGGATTTGGTACCCACCCCAAGGAATGAGGGATTCGCAGGGAAAGAATGATTCCCGCAAAACGACTTTAGCGGGAATGCTCTTTATAGCGATCGTAGGGGAGCCGCTACTTCGTCTTAGGCCCTTTGGCTTTGCCCGGCCAGAAATTGAGCCATGTCTGGGCTGCGGATTTGTCGCCTGCTGCTCTCTCGATTTCGCTGTCCGCCACGGACTCGGCACCCACGAGAAGATCGGTGAGTTGCGCAACCGCCTGGGTGATCGCGGCTTTCGGCGCTTGTTCGATCAGGGGTTGCCCGTTGTTCCGCATTTCGACCATCGTTCGGTAGTCGTTGGGGATCTGGAAAAAGATCTCTCGGCCGATGGTCTCTTTGGCCTTCTTCAGGCTGATTTGACCGCTTTCGAGTCCGACGCGATTAACCACGACCTTGATCTTGTCGCGGATACTCTCTATCTGCTGAAGACTTACCAGCACGCGCACCATGTTCCGCAGGCACGGAAGGTCCAGTTGCACAATGAGCAGGACTTCGTTGCTCAATTCGAGAGCGGTCAAGTCGACTTGGCTGAAGGACTTGGACAAGTCGATCACCACGTGCGAGAAGGATGCTCGGACGAGGCTGAAAACCTTACGCAGCGCGTCTGGCGTAATCAGATCCAAGTCCTGCAGTTGGACCGGACGCGGCAGGAGGTATAGCCCCGAAGAATGTTTGGTCAACGATTTCCGAAGGAGTTGGAAGTCCAATCTCGCGACGTTTTCCGTCACATCGATGATGCTGTAGTCCGGGATGGAGTCCAGGAACACGTCCGCATCCCCCAGTGCCAAATCGAGATCGACCAAGGCAACAGTATTCTCAGGATTTTTGGCGATATTGCATCCGACGTTGACCGCGATCGAGGTACAGCCGACACCTCCTGTCGCACCTGCGACCGCAATCATCTTGCAACCTCGCGATCGACCATCGGTGCCTGTGTACTTTTCCTGCAGCAAGCGTTCGAGCGAGGCGTACAGTTCCTCCACTTCGACCGGCGAGGTAAGAAACTCCTTCGCCCCAGCCCGGATCGCTTTGAGAATCAACTGGCCGTCGGTGCTTTTCGAAATCGCGAACAGATGACACTTGGGATGGGCGGTTCGTAGTCGTTCGAGCAACGTCATTGCCCGATCGATGCCTCCATCGAGATTGATCATCGCCACGTCGGGCTTGGACTGTTCGATGACATCCGCGAAGAACTCGTACCGCGAGCACTCTGCATCCAGCCAGACGATGTCGATACCAACGAGAATGGTTTTCAGGTTATCGCGCGTCTGATCGTTGGGATCGACGATAGCGACTCGAAGTACATTACTCATAAGACCGTTCGTTTCTTCGCAGTAAGCGTTCGATTTTCACCAAGGCAGGCTTAGCGGTTGGGCGACGCTGGTACAGCTTGGACCGGTTCCATCACCGCGGGAGCGGCATATTCGGACGCACCCGAGCCTTGCGGAGGTGTTGCCTGGAGGTTGGGTACCTCGATGTTCCCGTTGAGGTAGAGGTGATGATCAAGCGGAGACGTGCTGTTGTATCCAGGGCCTCCACAAGGAACCTCTTCGGCTTGCATCGGGCCCGCGAAATGCGGCGTTACCAGAATGAGCAGTTCGATTTCGTTCTGTATCTCCCGATTCCGGCGGAACAGTGCTCCCAGGTAGGGAACATCCGAGATCCAGGGAAGCCCGACGCTCTCCGCTTCGGTACGCATCTGCAGCAATCCCGCAAGAGCCAGGGTCTCACCCGCCTTGAGTTCCACAGCCGTTTCAACAAACCGGCTTCGCAAACCCGGAATGCTGGTACCCGCCAGGGTAACACTGCGACCTGGGTCAATTTCACTGATCGTCGGACGGACTTCCAACCAAATGCGACCGTCCCCGCGAACCTTCGCGACGAAGTCGAGCCGAGTTCCATACTCACGAAACTCCACGCCGACCTGACCCATGCCTGCGGGAACCAGGATCGGGAATTCACCCCCCGAGTTGAAGCTCGCCGGCCGGCCGTCGATCGCGACAACTGTCGGATCGGCCAGAACCTTTGCCATGTTGTTCTGCTTCAAGGCGCGGATGAACCCGTAGAAGGTATTGTCGCCGCTGATGACTCCAAATCGGACCGTCTCCCTACCCGTGGCGGTGACCGCAGTTCCGAGACCGGCCGCCGCCCCACCCGGCGTAATCAAGCCGCTCACTGTGGTGTCCACGAAACCATCGCCCCAGGATGTTGCCCAGTCCACTCCAAGTTCTCGCAACTTCGTTCGAGAAACTTCCATGATTTGGGTATGCAGCATCACCGTGTGCACACCAATCACTTCGACGCGATTGATGACGGTCGGGTAATACTGCTCGGCGATCGCAACGACTTGCTCCACGTGCTCATCGGCCGTGACTTGTCCAGAAATCACCACTGCCTGTTGGATAGGCGTCACCTCCAGAGTCGACGTCGGAAACTGCTGAGCCAGAATCGCTTTCAACTCTCTCGCATCCCCTGTGACAACAATTTCTAAAGAGTAGGTCTCGTTGTCTCGCGTTTTGAGGTCTACCTGACTGACACCCGTTGCCATGGCCGAAATCATGATCTCGGAACGGCTGATCGGTTTCGCGTAGATGATCGAGTCGTTGTAGACCTGCACCGTATCGATCACTTTGTCGAGAGCGACGCTCTGCGACGTGTTGATGATGAGTTGCAGGCGCTCGAATTTACGGCTGACCAGCTTCCTCGTCGGCTGGGAAAGCGGCTTGTCTCCCTCCTGGGAGAAGGCCGGCTCGGCGCCGAGCGTCAAGAAGCCTGCGAGAGCGATGATCCCCGCGTATTGCCAAACTGAGTCTGCGTTAGCCGACAGCCGACCAGTCCCATCACCCGTCCGAACGGAGTTATACCTGGATGCCATCTCTCTCTCACTTCCCTGTGATTTCTTTGGAATCCGACCTTCCATGGCCGGGACTCGTTCACCCCAACTAGGAGTAAGAACGATGCAATATGGCTGATCGACCGATTAGCTACCGATCCTTGACATCGACTAGGGGTAGACGGGTGTAAAGCCCCCAGTCTGCCAAGTCCCCGTATTCGGATTCCAAGTGGAGTCTGGCTGGGGAACATTTGACGATGGATTCGACGATGGCAGACCTTGGATGTCGTTCGAGTACGCCCCTTGGCCGTCAACGCCGTTGGAATTGGTATATCCTTCCGCCGTAGCCGATGCATAGTACTCTTCACCGGTGAGCAATACTGGCAATTTTCGACCATTTACCCAACGATAGATCGAAACCGAGCCCGGGGTAATAACCATTATTTCTTTGCGTTCTTGCGGTTGCGGTTTTGGCTTGACGGCCGCGAACATGTCCTTGAGCAGGGCCAAGGAATTCGCTGCCGATTTCACAGGAGCCTGGATGTCCTTCTTCTTTTCGGTATCCTTGAGCCAGCTCAGGAACGAGTCCCCGGTATCGGGACTGACGTTGGCAACGCTGGATTGCTCCTCGGCTTCGGGAGCGCGAAGCGAGAGCTTCAGTTTCCCAAGGTTGCTCGCGGTATCGAGGACCTCATACTGCTTTTCGAGAACCAGCAACTGAATCGTATTGGCTCGCTTCGGCGCGGCATCGGGATCGCGAAAGGAGATGCCATCCACCATGGCGACTTCGATATTCCGCATGATGCGGAGGCTCTTCGAAACAGGGAATCGATTTCCCCCTTCGAAGAAACCGGTGACATCGACGCGATCTCCGGGGCTGATGTAACCGCTTCCCCCGTTGGTGTCGTCAACCTTCACATCGAAAATTCGATACCCAGTCGGGACGACCAAGTCCTTGCCTCGAGAAGACAATTTGGCTTCGATAATTGGTTCGCCGACGTACAAACGTTGCTTGGCGTATTTTCCTTCGACTTCCTTCACATCGGTGACGCTGCCCGCGGGGATGCGATCGATGGGCCACTGCTCCACTCGGACCATGTCCGAAGTGAATCGCGCCATTGGAGAAACGATTTTGGATGCAACGATGACAGAGGCAGTTTGCGGTGCCTCCCCCTCTCGTCTTTCCATCATGACTTGACTGACTGCGAAGGATGCAATTAATCCGCAGCCGATGGATACAATCAAAAGTATCAGCGATTTTCTACGCATGGATTGGACGCCTTTCTTGAGTACGAACGCGGAAACCGGCAACGGTTTCCGCAAAAGGTGCGTCCTTGCGTTTTGGAGCCGCTAGGGAAGGTTCCATCCATAAATGCTACGTGACGATTACTCATCGCGCAGTGCGGCGGTGAGCGTTTATCGAATTTCACGGACTTCGTCGTGGAGGAATTTCCCGACCTCCGCCCTATCCGATTCGATCGGTAATTCGCACCTATCCGACAAACCGCAAACAATCAGTGCTTTCCGCCGTGGCCGCCGCTCGAATTGGCCTTGGCAGGTTTCTTGTGTCCGTTGGACTTCGCGGGTTGAGCATGCGAGCTGGTTTCTGGCTTGGCAGGCGCATGACTGCTTGGTTTGTCGTGGCCGTCTCCATGACCATCGGACTCCGGTTCCTCTTCGTGGGTTTCTTCCGCCCCTTCCGCTGGTTCCTGGGCGACTTCGCCTCGAAGCGTCGCCACCAAACGCCTGGGTTCAGGCCGATCCGGATTACCCACGAATTCCAGGCTTTCTCGCATGTTTCCCAGCGGTCGAATCCTGGTGATGAGCACGTCTTCCACGGCCGTTGGGCCCAGCAATTGCGTAAGAATATCGAGAAGCTGCGATCGAAGAGCCGTCATGTACGGATCCGCCAAGTGTCGACCTTCGAATTGCCGCAAGTGCTCCTCGAGCGCCTGCCGGACCTGGGCTTCATTGAGCTCGATCAATTGTCGGCTCTTCATCCGGTGCTTGTGCGGGACCATTGCGTGCAGGGTCATTTCCACCGGAGGGTCGTCCTTGGTCCTGTACGCCACAAATTCCCCCAGCAATACCTCGCAGGAGATGTCTTGTTTGGCCAACGAAGCCTGGTAACGAATGATCCCCACGATACTGGCGTGCAAGAACACCAGCGCTAGAACGAGAAACCCAATCCAATATTTGCGAATTGTTTCCAACATGGGACAGCCTTACAATCGATTCGCGGGGCGATGGGCGCGGTCCGCCATCTCGATACCGTAGGTCGCGCCAGCGACGATGCGCTGTCATCCGTCGAAATTCACGAACCTTAGGAACCAAAATGCTTGAAGTGCTCCTTGAATCCCCTGTGACCATTGGGGTGGTCGGCGCGATTGTGACGATTGCAGCGCTTTTCACCTGGTTGCACACCCGGGTCAAGGGTTTGCTACCCCTGGGGATCGCGACGGCGATCGCAACGATCATCTTGGTGACGATCGGGATTTTGTTCGACACCGACAAGGAGATCCTTCGTCGGTTTGTCTACGAAACCGCCCGGGAATTGGAGTCGAATCAATATCAGAAGGTCTTGGAAAAGATCCACCCGCAAGCCTCCGTCGAAATGCAAGAGGTCCGACTTCGCCTACCCGATATTCGCTTCGAATCGGCGCGGATCAAAGCCATTCACGCGATCGATGTCAAACGACATCGATCGGGTCTGTCGGCGACGATGAAGATGAACGTCTTTGTCGAGGTCGAATATGGAGACAGGCGAGGGCGGGCTCCTCGCGCTGCCGAACTGACGCTCGAGCAAGTCGACGGCAAGTGGATGATCGTCGATTTCCAGCAGTTCGAGCCCCAGTACTACCTGCTCAACGAGCAGGGTCGCGCTCGCCTGGATTCCATGCGGCCGTAGTTTGCGCGGCCGTATTCCGCGCGGCCGCAAAAGGGCTAGCGGATTGTGACCATCCGTTCACTCTCAGAATCTCGGATCACCATGGTGATCGCATCCCCTTGGCGCAGTTCGCCCACCACCTCGAGGAACTCATCGGTCGAATTGGTCTTGGTGCCGTTGACCGAGAGGATCACATCGCCGACGTTGACACCGGTGAATCGCCCTCGTCGAGCCACTCCCGTCACGACCACTCCGACCCCTTCTCGCAAGCCGTAGCCTCGCGCGATGTCAGCGGGCACGTCGCTGACCGCGATTCCTAAACGCTGCATGGTTTCCATGGTCTGCTGCTCACTAGCCGCAATCGCTTGTTCATCCAGGGCGGTAACCGTCACCGGAAGTTCAAGGTTCTTGCCCTCGCGGAGGATTTTGATGCTGACCATCGTGCCCGGCTTGGTTTCCCCGATCGCTCGCCGCATGGCGGAATCGGATTTGATCTCAACCCCATCGATTGAGATGATCACGTCGCCGGCTCGGATCCCCGCTTTGTCCGCTGGCATGCCCTTGGTCACTCGTTTGACCAAAGCACCCTTTTGGTTCTCGGGCAACGAAAGTTGCTGAGCGATCGCAGGAGTCACCGATGCCGGTTCAATGCCAATGAATCCTCGCGACACTTTGCCTGACGAGATCAAATCACTCAAAACACGCGATGCCGTATTGCTCGGGACCGCGAAACAGACTCCGTTGTACCCACCGCCGCGCGAAGCGATCGCGGTATTGATTCCGATGATTTCTCCCCGCAGGTTCAACAAGGGGCCGCCGCTGTTCCCCGGATTGATCGCGGCATCGGTTTGAATGAAGTCATCGTACGGAGTAATCCCTTGGTCGGTCCGCTTGGTCGCACTGATGATCCCGGCGGTGACGGTTTGGGCCAAGCCGAACGGGCTACCGATGGCAATCGCCCAATCGCCAACCTCCACCTTCGACGAATCACCCATCGGAGTGGCAACCAATCCCGTCGCATCGATTTTCAGGACAGCGAGATCGGTGCGAGGGTCTGTGCCGACAACCTTCGCCGTGTACTTGGTGTCGTCGCTCAGGTAGACCTCGAGTTCCGAAGCCCCCTCCACCACGTGGTTGTTGGTGAGGATGTATCCATCGGGTCGAACGATTACCCCTGACCCCAATCCCGCCTGGACTTTACCCCCAGGAGCACCCGGATCGCCTTCCTCGTCACGAGGCATGCCGAAACGATCGCCGAAGAACTGTTCGAATTCAGGAGGGATTCCCGAAAATCCGCGTTGAGCCCGGGGCCGTTCGATCAACGACTTGATGCTCACCACCGACGGCTTGACACTCTTGGACACTTCGCGAAACACGCGTGACAGGGCGTCGGCGTGAGCGAGCAATTCCGGAGCGAGTTGCACGCGAGCGGTCCTCGAGTCTTCGAGTTGCCGCGCGTACGCAGGGCTCGGAACCACTGCAGGTGGAGAAAGCAGCCAGTAGCCCACGGGAATCGCCCCGACCAACAACACGGCTGCTAGTTTGATGCCTTTCATCGAAGAGTTCATGGGTTTCGCTCCTGATCTCATCACGCCTAAGATTTTTGAGAAAAGCAGACGGTGGTGTCCTCAGAAAATGCGGTGCCGACTAGCCGCTTGCTTCGTTGAGCGCAGCTTCCAGTCGCGTCCGAGGGGGTACCCCCTGAAACCTCTCCACGATTTTTCCATCTTTGAAGAGCAAGAGGGTCGGAATCGCGTTGATCCCATATTGCGTGGAGAGTTCCGGATTCTCATCCACGTTGACTTTGCCAATCTTCACTGAACCGGCGTACTGCTGGGCAAGTTCATCGATCAGCGGAGCGATCTGGCGACATGGGCCGCACCAGGGCGCCCAAAAATCGACCAGGACCGGATGATTCGATTCCAGAACATCGGCACCGAATCCAGCGTCTGTAAATTCCGCAGCATGCCCCATCGTCAGTAACTCCTCTTCGTCGAAATGATATTCGGTTGGCGACTGCCAAAAATGCGTCGTCGCTACGACTGCCACTGTACCGCACATGGCGTGCCAAGAAAAGTCTACGGCGCGGGCAAGTTCCAAGGATAGACCGACGGGGGAGACGCTTCGGCGGTGACCCGCTCGGCCGTCTTCGGATGAGAAAACTGCAATCGAAAAGCGTGCAGGGCCAGCATCGGCTCTCGGGTTTCACGGTCCTGGCGAGCAAACGCGACTCCCCCTCCATAGGTCGTGTCCCCCAAGACCGGGTGCCCGCGCGACGCGAATTGGATTCGAATCTGGTGCATCCGCCCCGTCTTGAGCACGACTCGAACGAGGCAGACCCGTTGCCCGGAGGCAAGGGTTCGTCGATCGATCGCCTCGAAACCCAGTTCCGCGACCCGTGCTCCCTCGGCATGGGGCTCCGCCAACTCGGCTTTGGCCACATCGGGAATCTTGCGAATCCAATCGGTCCAGTCCCTCCGCTCTGGGAGATCCCCCAGAACCCACGCGAGGTATTCCTTTTGCACGCTGCGAGCCGCGAATTGATCGCACAGCCGTCGCAACGCTCGCTGATTTCGGGCAACGACCAAAACACCGCTGGTCATTCGATCCAACCGATGCGGTATACCGATGAAGGGTGTCGATGCACCTGTCTGCAACTGCTCGATCAAAATCGATTGCACGCTCGGGATACCGACAACGGCTTGCGTCAGCAGATCGATCGGCTTATTGATCACCAAGAACCAGGGATCATCGATCAGGATATCAA